>PBYU01000029.1 GCA_002730035.1 Gammaproteobacteria bacterium
CTAGGCGTCGTGCGCAGGGAATGGCCACACCCTTGGCAAGTACGACAACGACGCGGCGGAGCACGACAGGCCCTGCCCAAAGGGGCCTACAGCCAATCCCGCTCTCGGCGTTGCACTGACTTGAAAGGTCGGCACCTGACTGCGCCAGTGCGTCTTGATAGCAGAATTGGCTGTAGGCCAGAGCGGTCATAGTNTTGTTCAGAGGGTCCTTAGCAAGCCTCTCAGTTCCAAGTCCATCGAAGCTCAATCGCACTCAGTTGCAACCGCAGCCGCCGCCTGCGGCGCTGGCCCCTCCGGATGAGGCTTCCTTACTGAAGAAGATATGATCATTGAGAGCACCTTCCAGCACATCGACCTCCCAGGCCATCTCCTCCCGGGCCAGGTAGCCGCGTTCCCAGGGGCGTACCTGGTTACACCCGGCAAGCAGGATAAGTGANAACATCAGTAAATAACGAAGCCCGCAAGCACGCATCGACTAGTTACCGGCGAGGGCTTTTTGTACTGCAGCCTCGATGATTTCCATGTCGCCATTGCGAAAACCCAGGTGTACCAGTTCCACTTCGCCGTCTGCATTGATCAGGTATGAGGTTGGCATGCCAATAACCTGAAACAGTTCCGCAGCGTCTCCTTCCGGGTCGGCCGGGATCAGGAAGTCCAGAGGAGTATCCAACAGAAAGTCCAGACCGTCTTCGATTGGATTGTCTACACTGATGGCAACTATCTCCAGCCCCTGGTCCTTGTACTTGTTATACATCTCGTTGTAGGCAGGCAGTGACAGTATGCAGGGTGCACACCAGGACGCCCAGAAATCGACAAATACGATTTTTCCAGCCAGGCCTTCCAGGGTGATGGCAGGCTGATCGGCATAGATCGAAGGCAGGTCAAAAGCAGGTGCCTGTTCGCCTTCTTCTACCGCCCAGCCGGTGCTGGCCAGGGTAGCCAGAAGCGCCGCGCAAATCGCCTTGAGTGAGTGCTTTATGAACATGGTTATTGCTTCTCCTGTGCCGGGCATAGCCGACCGACNGGGACCGTTGCATTTTGATACCCNGCATGTCCCTGTCCCGATTCGATGGTGGTCTATTGCAGTAATTTCAGGACTTTTCGACTATAACGNATGAGATTCAGAGTCGTCTACAGCTGCAGCGCAGTTTCAGGCTGGCAGAGGGTCTGAATCACCCAGATTTCGTAGCATCAACTGCCAGCGGCATTTCTGCACTTTGAGCGTGTATTGAATCTCACGATATCTGTCCCGCATTTGAAGCTGATCCCACTGACCGAGGGTTTCNTGGAACTGCTTCTCCCTGGCTTCATACCAGGCCTGGCGATGTTCGGTCCACAGCTGCAGGGTCTGCAAAAACTGTTCATACTCCTGCTCTAGCCGTCGCTGCCAGTTCTCGGGAATATTCAATACTTTGCACTTTTCAGTTGCTAAACGGTATTGCATCTCCAGTCGGGCTTTTTCAATTTGCGCCAGGGTACAGCGTTTCAAGTCCCGCGTGAGGCCTACCAGTGAGCAAAGCCGGATCACCCACTTGGTAGGATCGAATTGCCACCATCTGACCCCATTTCGATAATCCCATTGAAAAGTATGGTGGTAATTGTGGTAACCCTCACCAAAGGTGATAAACGCCAGCAGGGAATTATCCCGCGCCGAACTNGTGTCGCTATAGGGTTGTCGCCCCCATATGTGGGCGATAGAATTGATTAGCCATGTCGCGTGCTGGCTAAGTACCAGACGCAACACCCCACCCAGCAACAGGCTGGCGATGATATCGCCATGCAAGTAGCCCAGCAGCACCGGCAGCCCTATATTAGTCAGTAGCACCAGGCTCAAATAATGTCTATGCTGCCACAGCACAATCGGGTCTTTCTGCAAGTCTTTTACATTGGAAAAATCTTCACCACCGCTTTCGTAATTACGTAGCAGCCAACCCATATGGGAAAACCAGAAGCCCCGGCCTGCCGAGTAGGGATCACGTTCATTATTGTCCACAAACTGATGATGTCTTCGGTGATCAGAGGCCCAGTGCAATACATCATTCTGCAGTGCACAGGCTCCGCCCAGGGCAAAAATCAACCTTAGTACTGGATGGGCCTTATAAGCCTTGTGCGAGAATAGTCGATGATAACCGGCGGTAATCGACATGCNGCAGAATCCCATGAGCAGGATACAGACTAACCATTCATAGAGATCGTAACCGTAGAGAAAACCATACCCAGGCACCAGTGTAACCGCAGCGAGCGGTGTCAGGCTGAACAGAATCATGTTAGGCCAGTTGATTGGGGCTTTTGTCATGGCTAGTGATTCCNGAATTTTATTCACAGCTGAATGGACAGCAAAGCGACAGAGAAGTTCAAGCTCACCATTGGATAGTAGTGAATCACTCCAAGCCGACGTTTGCCCGAATGCGAGCACTGTCGCAGAGTATGGATTGATCGCCCATGAACAATCCACACCATGGGGATGGTAACATTCAAAGTGGGCTTGCTCTATCGAAGCAATTCATCGAGGCGGCCATTGAGTCGATCGGAGACTCGCTAATTTCGGATAAGGCACATAAATGGAACAGAAAATTATTGAGCTGGAGACTAAAGTCAGTTTTCAGGAAGACCTGTTGCAAGGGCTTAACGACGCGCTCATTCAGCAGCAGCGCCAGCTGGATCAGCTACGGCACGATCTCGAACGCCTGCACAGCCAGATAGTTGAACTGCANCAAGCTAATCTNAGCGGTGCCGAAAATACGCAGCATGAGCGNCCCCCGCACTACTGAATAGTTAGGGACCCCAGGTCCCTAGGTTCCGGCAATTGCTACATCTTCGGCCTGCAGACCTTTTTCCCCTTCACTAATACTAAATTCGACGCGTTGACCATCCCGCAGCACGCGATGCCCATCGCCCCGTATAGATCGAAAGTGTACAAACACATCGTCGCCACTGTCCCTGGTGATGAAACCGAAACCCTTATTGGCGCTGAACCATTTCACATTGCCGGCTTCTCTCTCGTTAGGGTCGGCATCGTTATAGTCGACATCGTGATAGTGCGGGGAGGCATTACTGGAAGCCACTGCTTGGCTCCAATATGCCGCAATGAGCAGCAGCACGAAAAGAGATAAGCCGA
The DNA here is from genome assembly GCA_002730035.1 of Gammaproteobacteria bacterium. Classification (GTDB taxonomy): domain Bacteria; phylum Pseudomonadota; class Gammaproteobacteria; order Pseudomonadales; family Pseudohongiellaceae; genus UBA9145. Next base: position 3,119 of record PBYU01000029.1, read on the forward strand.
TAACGGGCAAGTTGCTTGTGTTTAGTGGAAATTGTTGTGCGCTAAGCAGATACAGGGGAATCCCGGCCAGCAGGGTAAGAGTGGCCGCGATAAAGAAAGGCTTGTTGAACATGGTGTTTCTCTTAGTTGTTTTTGGTTGTTTTTGCTTGTTCTTTACACGGAGTGCGAATTGGATTCGGGAATTTACTAGATGCAAGCCAGTGCTGTAACAGCAAATTCGGTAAACTCAATCAATTCACATCTGTAAAAATACACTACCCGGGGGGTAAAGAAAACCGCCTCAAACCCGCTATTTTGAGAGCTGAGAACTGGCTGCCTCTTCAGCTTCAATTCAGGTTGGCACTGATAAATTAGCCTCAGAATTGGACTGTTCTATGCAATAGCAAGCTAAAACTGCTGGCGCAGGCAACAGGGACAGGACTTTGTGATACTGACTGAAGAACCAGAGAGGATGGACAGATGAAAATCAAAATTGCAGTTTCAATTGCAACCATAATGGGTTTAGCGGGGTCATCTGCTCTGGCAGAGACTACTTTCGAGTATGCCCAGGTCATTGAATCGCAACCGATATACCAGGTGGTCGAAGTCTCGACACCTCAGGAACAGTGTTGGGAAGAAGAGCTTGCTGTCGACAGATATGCCGAGCGCAATCGCTCTAACACACCGATACTCGTGAGTACCCTGATCGGAGGTGCTATCGGCAACGCGGTGGGCCACAATAAGTCCAACCAACGGGTAGGGGCGGTATTGGGGGCCATGTTGGGCCACTCCATTGGACGTGATATTATTCGCCAGAGTGACCGCCAGGATGTCCGTGAATACCAGACTGTGCAACGCTGTGACACGGTGTATCAGCAACATGAAGAAGAGCGGTTGGTCGGTTACGATGTTACTTACCTCTTTAACGGCGAAGAGTTCTCGATTCGCATCGAGTCTGATCCAGGTGATCGGATCCGGCTCAGGGTAAGCGTGCAACCAGTGCTGTAAATCGACTTGGAGCAAAGACTGTCTAGGCTGTCCCATTAATCCAGGCACACTGAGGTGTATTTTGAAAAGAAGGGGCGCACTCCTTATTACGGCAACTTTGCTATTGGCGATGGCAGGATTTAGTCATGGGCAAATTATGCTGTTTCAGCAGGATCAGAATCCGCTGAACCCGGCCAACAGTGCGCAACAGATTCGACCCAATCCTCAGGCTAATGCCATGATTTCTCAACGCCAGGCTGTCAATCTGGCTCAACAGCGATTTACGGGCAATATCTTGCGTATCAGTTTAATTGGTGAAGGTGATAACCGCCGTTACCAGATTCGCATGGAAAATGAAGGAAAAGTTTTTACTGTGTTTGTGCACGCTTTTACCGGCAGGGTTGAAGGTGGAGCCTGATCTCCTGTGAGGTTGCCACTGTTGAAGTAAGGGGGTAGGCCAGCTATGCGTTTACTAGTCGTAGAAGATGAGAGCCTGCTGTGCCAGCAATTGGCGCAGGGACTGACTCGTGAAGGATACGTGGTCGATGCTGCCGAAGACGGAAAAACCGGACTCTATTACGCCACTGAATTCAGCTATGATGCGGCAATAATAGATATAGGCCTACCCAAGATCGATGGCATCTCATTGATTCGGCAAATCCGCTCTGCTGGCAAAGCTTTTCCGGTCTTGATTCTGACCGCAAGAGGAGACTGGCAGGATAAAGTCTCGGGCCTCGATGCCGGTGCCGACGACTATGTGGTAAAGCCTTTTCAATTGGAAGAAATACTGGCCCGTCTAAACGCCCTGCTACGACGAGCGGCAGGATTTGCCAAGCCCAAACTGGAATTTGACCCCCTCAGCCTGGATATCTCAGCAAAGCGTCTGACGGTGAATGAGGAGACTGTCGAATTGACAGCGTATGAGTACAAGATGTTGGAATATCTGATGCTGCATCCCGGCCAGGTGATCTCCAAGAGTGAACTCACCGAACACCTCTACGCACAGGATTACGACAGGGATAGTAACGTGCTGGAAGTGTTTGTACGTCGACTGAGGCAGAAACTGGATCCAGATCAGACCCTCAAGCCAATTGAAACCGTGCGTGGTCAGGGTTATCGTTTTAATCTTTCTGAAACCTGACATCAACACTGATAAGCTCGGCGCGCGGACATGACGCCTGTATTCAATTCCTCCGATTATTCACTACAATCAAGATTACTGATCGCATTCAGTGTGCTGCTGTTCATCTTTCTCGGATTCACCGGAGTTGTTCTTGATCGGGCATTCAGAAACAGCATTGAAGCAGGAGCTGCCGATCGATTGCAACCACTAATCTATGTGTTGTTAGGGGCTGTCGAAGAAGAGGACGGGGAGTTCTATTTTCTGGAGGACTTGCTGGAGGACCGCTTCAGTCAGTTGAATTCAGGTTTGTACGGGTTCATCAGCCAGTCCAGCCTTGGAGAGCTATGGCGTAGTGATTCGGCGCTGGACTTCACACTCTCAGACCCGCAAGTTTTAAGGGAGCGGATCGGGGTAGGCGAAAGCCGTTTCAGGCGCATGGCCGGGGAGCAGGGTGAGGATTTCTTTATGCTAAGTTACGGCATTCTCTGGGAAGACGGCATCAGGGAATACAGTTTTAGCGTGGTGGAGAATGCGGCTCCCTACTTTGCGGAGATTTCAAATTTCCGTACCAGTCTCTGGTCCTGGCTGGGGGGCGTAGCAGTTCTGTTGTTGCTTATTCAATTCTTCCTGATGCGTTGGGGGCTCTCGCCATTGTCCCGCATGGCCAATGATCTGAAGAAGATCGAAACCGGTGACAAGGACAAATTGGAAGGAAGTTATCCGAGAGAACTACGTGGTGTCACAGAAAATCTCAACCTGCTAATTGAAACTGAACGCAAACAACAGAGTCGCTACCGCACCACACTGGGTGATCTGGCCCATTCTCTGAAGACTCCATTGGCTGTCATTGCCGGCATTCTATCGAAGTTGAGCTCAAACTCGTCAGATGAAGTCGAGCAGCAGCTCGGTTCGGTGAATGATCAACTTGAGAGAATGAATCAGATTGTTACTTACCAGCTGCAAAGAGCCGTACAGTCCAATAACAGCGGTTCCCTGGCAAAGCAGGTGCGGGTAGCCGCAGCCGTCGAGAAGGTATTGGATGCGTTGCAAAAGGTCTACGCTGACAAATCCATTCAGTTGCAATGTGAATTGGATGATGCGGCGATCTTCCATGGCGACGAACGCGACCTCGTGGAGGTATTGGGCAATGTGTTGGATAACGCCTATAAGTACGGTAGTAAGCAGGTTTACGTCAGTGTTAAGACCCTCGCGGATCGAGTTCGAGGAGTGGAACTGATCGTCGAAGATGATGGGCCGGGCATTCCTGAAGACAAGCAGGAGTTTGTATTGCAGCGCGGTGCCAGGGCGGACACCTTAGTACAGGGACAGGGAATCGGTCTGGCGGTGGTGACCGATATTATCAGCAGCTACGGCGGCGAAATCGGGGTCGAGAGCAGTGAGTTGGGCGGTGCTCGTATTAGAATCGTGTTTGATCCTCACTAGGGTCCCCAGCCCGGATGTTTCACCAGATTCCGTAGCGAGGGCGTGCCCTGGAGCGGCCGCAGTAGGAATTTGGTGAAATATCTGGGCTAGTACAGAAAACCCGCCACCACGGCACATAGCGTCATTAGAAACAGGAACCACTTAATGCTGTTCTGGGACGCCTTTACCGCAATCTTCACTGCCAGATGGGCGCCAGCCATCGAGCCTACAGCAAGCAGCAGTCCGGGAACCCACCACACCTGATCGAGGGCAATGAAGATGATTACTGCAACCCCCGTGAAGGCGAGCGCACAGGCGGTCTTCAGGGCGTTTGCCCGTCCCAGATCGTAACGCAGTCCACCGGCCAGTACCGCCAGCAGAATAAATCCAACACCGGCCTGCACGAATCCGCCATAGACACCGGCGACGAACAATCCCCACCAGGCACCGCGATGTTCCCGGGGTGACAGCGTGGGAGTTCCCGGTGCGGGCGCCATGACATCGGGCCGGATAAGAATGATCAGCGACATAGTGAGGATGGTGATTAATGACAAGGGTTTCAGATACAGATTTGGAGTCAGCGCGACCGCTAGCGCGCCACAAATACCCCCGAAAATGCTGGGTATCAGAATGGGAATGACTGCGGGTCGGTCCAGGGAGTCATGTCTGTCGTAACCGGCTACACCGACAGCTGACTGCAGCAGTATGGCGATTCGATTGGTGCCGTTAGCGATATCGGCGGGTAAACCGAGGATCATCAGCACCGGCAGTGTCAGGTTCGAACCGCCTCCGGCGACGGTATTGATGCCGCCTGCCACAAAACCGGTGACAATCAAGAGTAGTATCGAGCCTGTACTAAGTTCCAAAGGACGTCCTTTTCGGGGTAGTAGCCAACAGTGCTCTGCGCAGCCTACCAGGGCGCTCGCGTGCATCCAAACTGATAGATAAGCTGGCTAGCTTAGCAGAATTGGACCCTTGGAAATGGGGGCTTTTAAATTACGCTTATAGGACAGAAAAACTTGTTTCAAAATCAGGCTTTCTCGGGGATGCTTAGCCTGGCTTTGGAAAAACCCCGGGCGGATGTGAAATCTGTCACAATCTCCTCAATTAAGTGGCTGAATTTACTGATTCTTTTGGACAAAGATCAGCACATCAGAATCGGAATCTGAATCGGGGTTGAGTAGCACAAAATTCAATTGCACTTGCTTGGAAGAATTGGGAATCAAAATGGGTTGAGGTTGGCGTTTCCTGTTAATCTTCCAAAGTGACAATTGTTCCTTTAGGGCGCTCGGTAAAATAAACTCATAATCATCAGTGGTCTCGGCTTTGTCCAGAATCGGACCCAGCTTGGACCGTGCCGCAGTGTTCATGCTGATAATTCGAAGATCGGGGCTTACTACGACTATTCCCGTACGCATGCGTTGAATAATTTCATTATTCAATTTTTCGAGCTCGATAATGTCGCCGGCTTGCTTATCCGCGAGCAATGCCGCGTTGTAGTTTCGTTGCGTTAGAGTCTGGATATAAAAAGAAGTAACGAACAGGATATTTCCAAGAATACCGGTTTGAATAAATTGGTTAGGTGGGTTTTCAAGGGTAAGCGCCAGGTATAATTCACTATAGATAATTGCCAGTGCCGCGACGGCCGCCAGAAATGTGCTGATTCTTCCTCGAATCAGGATGCTCCCCGAGGCGATTGTTACTATGAGCAGCAGTCCGAATCCGCTACTGATACCTCCACAACTGTAAACCAGCAAGGTAGTAGCGAGGATATCGACAATCAGGGTTCCGGTGAGGAACTGTGAAACCTTCACTATTCCCTGGGCGGAAGGAGCAAAAAGTGCGACTACAACCCCGAATATAGCGTAAGCCGTGCTGACCTGGGCAAATAGTATCGAGTCAAGAGCGCCCAATTGAGTCGTATCCGGATAGGCAATATAGGTTACTAATAGCACCAGGGGTAAAACGACACGGTAGATGTTGTAAACAACCGATACGTTGTGGATCTGACCAGTATATTGTGCGGTTCTTTCAGCCCTTCTCTTAATCAGCTTTGTAGCGAGGGATTTGCTAATACGTTATCGTACAATAGATGGGCTTTTATAGGCAGAGTTAACAGAAATCGGGATTGCAGTGATGACGCAAAGACTCAAAGTTGTTATGGCGCAGCTGAATATGTTGGTTGGAGATATTGATGGCAATACACAACGGATTATTGCCGCTGCGGGACAGGCGATCGCCGAGTATTCCGCCGATCTGATAGTATTCCCGGAACTGGCCTTGATCGGATATCCCCCCGAAGACTTGCTGTTACGCCCCAGCCTGCAAATTAGAATCGAAAAAGCGCTGGAGAAAATCCTTACCGCCGATCTGCAGGTTACTATCGTGGTCGGTTTTCCTGAATTGGTGGACGGCAAACTCTATAATGCGCTGGCGGTAATCAAGGGCAAACAGTGCCTAACAGGCTATCGCAAGCAATGTCTGCCCAATTATCAAGTATTTGATGAGAGGCGTTATTTCGCGCCGGGTCATGATTGCTGTGTGCTGGAAATCTCAGGCACTTCGGTTGCCTTCACTATTTGCGAAGATTTATGGGAAGTCGAACCTATGGCTCAGGTTCGTGAAGCTGGTGCTCAATTACTGGTTAATATTAATGCTTCTCCCTTTCACATAGACAAATTGGATGAACGTATGGAGCTGCTTCGCCGGCGTGCCATCGAAGGGAATTTTCCTATCGTCTATGTGAACCTTGTCGGGGGCCAGGATGAACTGGTATTCGATGGCGGTTCAATGGCCGTAAACGAAGAGGGTGACTGCTGTTTTCTTGCGCCGAGATATGTCGAAGGATTGTATCCACTGGAAGTAGCTATCCAGCCCAATGGGACCTGCCGCGTACCCATGCAGGAAGTTGCCCCTGAGCTTTCCCTGGAAGCGCAGGTTTACCAGGCGCTGGTGCTCGGCGTGCGAGACTACGTTGGTAAGAACGGATTCGGTGGCGTAGTACTGGGTCTTTCCGGCGGCATTGATTCAGCATTGACGCTTGCGATTGCAGTCGATGCCTTGGGTAAGGAGCGAGTACAGGCGGTAATGATGCCATTTGAATATACCTCGCAGTTGAGCATCGACGCCGCCTCGCAACAAGCCGGCCTTCTCGGGGTTGATTATCAGGTCATCGCCATTAATGAAGTCTATACAGCGTTCTTAAGCGCATTAAGTGATGAGTTTGCAGGGTTCGAAGTCGACGTCAGCGAGCAGAACATTCAGGCAAGGACCAGAGGTGTTTTGTTGATGGCGATCTCCAACAAAAAGGGAGTCCTGGTACTTACCACTGGCAACAAGAGTGAAATCGCGGTCGGTTATTCGACACTCTATGGTGATATGGCGGGCGGATTCGATGCGCTTAAAGATGTCTCGAAGTCGCTGGTCTACCGGCTGGCTTCCTATCGCAACACCGGGTACGGAGCGGAACCCGAAACAGTAATTCCGAGCCAGGTGATCGAACGTCCTCCCTCTGCAGAGTTGGCGCCAGACCAACTCGACCAGGACAGCCTTCCACCCTACCATGTGCTGGATAAGATACTTGAGCTGTACGTAGAGAAGGACCTCAGCGCCGATGCGATTGTTGCAGAAGGGTTTGATGAAGATGTTGTGCGGCAGGTACTTCGCCTGGTAGACCTGAATGAACACAAACGACGTCAGAGTCCGGTTGGAGTGCGCCTGACGGAGCGTGGTTTTGGGCGTGATCGCCGTTACCCGATTACCAACGCCTGGCCTATCGGCGATTGAGACTACCAAGCGCTCATTTGCCGGTTAGCCCGGAGGATTTCGTTGTGGTCGCCGCTGCGTAGGTGCCGGTCTGTTCAGTGGCCTGACCGGATTGTTCTGATTAAGAATTTCCCGCACCCGTTGTTGAGACTGGTGGATCTCTTCCGCCGCCTGTCGCTGTAATCTTTGTTCGGTCTGCAGTCGCTCGGCTTGTTGCTCGAATCGTTCCCTCAGTGCACGGCGTTGATCCGGCGGTAGATTCTGAAATCTGCGTTGAGTATTGCGCAGGCGCCTCTGTTGCTCGCCACTAAGACCATTAAACCTTTGAAATCTCTGATTGATGGTCTGTTACTGTTGCGGGCTCAGGTTCTGAAACCGTTGTTGTTGGTCCTGGGCCTGGGCCTGGGCCTGGGCTCTTTCCTGTGGTTGCATGCGCTCCCAGCGACTGGCACCTCTGCGTAAGCGTTGTTGTCTCTCTACCGACAGATTGTCCCATTGATTCTCTACTTGCTGAAGAATCTGGCGCTCTTCATAGGACAGATCGGTCCAGGGGATCTTGTCCTGCGCAAGGGCAACTGTACCGATTGCAAGCATGTGGATCAGCAGAGAGTATTGGAAGATTCGTTTTAGCATATTGAAACGAGCCACTTAGTTTCCTGTGTCATTTCCTGCGTTTCCCGGTCGTGCATTGCCACTGTCTGTCGAATCGGGTTCGGTCGCTAGTGTTGCATCGAGCAGATCCGTAAATTCTTCTGCCAGTAGACTGCCCGGATCTATCCATTCTCCTTCATCTGTTTCGAACTGCCCGAGAAATTCTAGGAATTCCAGATCAGGCATTGCAGGACTTTCAACCGCATCCGTTTCCTGCTCGGCTCCGTAGCCAGCGCTAAGCATACTTAGTAAAAGCAATCCCAGGAAACTGATTGCTGACTTAGATCCGATCTGTTTCTCGGATAGGTCATGGCTACAAGGGTCCCTAGTTTGGCATTCCATTCTCTTCCAGCCATAGATAGAAATCCAGATTTTCATATAACTCGATATCATCGGCTGAGGCAATCAGGCCAATTTCCTCTTCCAGGGAGAGGATTCCTGTGGGCCTGGACGAAACATAAAAAATCGATACGACGGTAACCATCACACAGGCAGTCGCTGCCATGCTGGTCATCGCCCTATTTGTCTCGAATACCGACTGAAACAGTTGTTGAATCCTGGACAGCAAGGAATTCTTTGCAGCCGCATCCGGTAGCTGCATGCGTGCCATTGCCTGCTGGCGAATATTGTCCAATCTTGCTTCGATTGCCGCTGGTAGCGCTTCATTATCATCGAGAGTATTGCGGACGCTATCGAGTAGAGCTTGGTTATCTTCACTACTGGAAAGTCGTGGAGTAGCCAGGGCCTGCCGGCGGATCTTATCGAGGCGAGTTGCAATGTTTGCGTCGACATTCACGAGGCTAGCATCGAGTCGTTGCCGAATCGCATCGATAAAGGAGTTTTCATCTAAATGATTCATGGCCAGTGTTCGCCCAAATGGTCACGCAGCTTGTGAATAGCTCGCGAATAATGCGTCTTTACACTGCCTTAAGCACAGGACATCGCCGCCGCCGTCTGCCTCACGTCCAGCCCTTCCCAGGCACGCAGCAAAAACGCCTGTTGTTGACGCAACGGTAAACACTTTAGAGCTTCCTGTAACTTATCCATACTCTCATCTGTCTATGACTCTGATTCTGGTGTCCGTCCATAAGGATCTGGAGCCGTTTGAATCGGGTCTTCATACTCTTCGTCGCGACTGCTCAACCATCTTCTGTGACGATTGCGAACCTTGTTGCGCCGGTGAAAATCATTAATTCGGCTGTTCAAGATTCGATAAAACAGGGGTGTCCATTCGTTCTCCTGGCGATCGGCATACTTCTCTACCAGTTTGAACATGGCATCTTGCACCAGGTCCAGGGCATCCTCGCTATTGCCAGTAGATATTTGAGTAATACGAAAAGCGCGTGACTGTATGGCCTGCAAGAATTTATCCAGCAATACTGAGTTATCCAGAATTGAGCTCCTGATTTAGCTCTGAGTTGACATTGCCTAATTTCGCTGAAAATTACGGCAATCAAGCACTATATCGGCTACTCAAACTCCAAAATTACTCTTACCCATCAGTACTAACGCTTTATTATCGAGTCGGTTTACAAGTAATTTGAATAAATGTGAATCAGTCCTGAAAAATAGAAAAGTATTTAAATATCTATCATACGGACTAATTAAAAATACCCAGAGAGAGGATGCTGAGCCAGGAACGGTCACTGCCGTCCTCTGCTCCGGCCTGAGCATTGATAATTTCCTGACTGCCCGAGGTGCGGGGTCGGCGGGTAGGGGCGAGGGGAGGGTCGATCGCATTGTCTCCCAGCAGGCCAAAGGTGACAGTGTAGAGTAATGAAGGGTTGGTTATTTCTGTACGAATGATGAAATCTCCGCCGTTATCGATAGAAGCATGTTGCGGGTAATTCTCCCTCAACAGAGCCAGCGAAGTGTCTGCCAGTTCGTTCAATCCCAGACGAAGATAGGCTTCAACCATAATGGCCACGCCGTCGGCTACTGCTGGTGTGCCCTGGAAATTCTCTACCACATATTGACCTCTGCGTAGTGCGGCAATGTAGGCGCGTCGTTCCAGGTAGTAATTGGCTACATGAATCTCATAGGCTGCCAGGTTATTGCGTAAAAAAACCATCCTGGCCCGAGAATCTGCGCCATAGGCGCTGTCGGGGAATAGCGCCAACAGTTGTGCAAAATCACTGAATGATTCCTGGGCGCGACCGGGATCTCGCTTGGTCTGATCAATGGGCAGAAAGCGGTTGAAGAAACCGCCGCCGTCTTCAAACGAAGACAATCCCTTCATGTAGTAGGCATAATCAATGTTTTCATCCTCGGGATGCAGCCGTATGAAGCGGTCTGCGGCGGCTCTGGCGGCTTCCATATCGCCGTTGCGGTAGAGAGCATAGACAACTTCAATCTGCGATTGGGCGGCGAAACGGCCGAATGGAAAGCGGGATTCCAGGGCCTGGTAGGTGATAACCGCACCTCGAAAGTTCTGCCCATTCAATTGCTCCAGGGCGCGTTGGTAGAATTGTTCCTCGGTCGACAATCCGGCAAATTCATCCTGATCTTCTTCATCACCGCCAAACAGGTTGCATCCACCGAGCAGGAATAGCAGTGTCATTAGGGCGGTTAATCTGGCTAGTCTGGCATTCACGAGTTATCCATACACTACTGGGAGGTGAACTCCCACAAAAGATCGCCATTTAACCACAGCGGCCTTGCTAAACCCAGCCGCATGCCGTAAGCCCCCTGGGGTGGGGTCAGCCGGTGTGGCTTCTTCCGGTATGTAAAGTATCATGGCAAGATGTCCACACAGATTTCCCTAAAGGCTGAGGTCCCCGAACATCTCTCTGGTAATCGATTAGACCAGATAGCTGCGAAATTGTTTCCCGAGTATTCCCGGTCCAAGTTGCAACACTGGATAAAGGAAGGCTGCCTTCGGGTAAACGACCGACAACTCAGGCCTCGAGACCGCCTGCTGTGCGGTGATGTACTGGCTGTCGAGACAGAATTGAGTATTTCCGACAAGTGGCAGCCACAGGATATCCCGCTCGAGATTGTATTCGAGGATGACCATCTGCTGGTTGTAGACAAACCGGCCGGTCTGGTTGTTCATCCTGCGGCAGGTAACCGAGACGGCACCCTATTAAACGGCTTACTGCAGCATTGCCCGGCATTGTCAGAGTTACCCAGGGCAGGCATCGTACACCGACTCGATAAGGATACCACCGGATTAATGGTGGTAGCCAAATCCCTGCAGAGTCACACCGATCTCGTGCGACAAATGCAGAGGAGGGAAGTGTCGCGAGAATATGAAGCCGCAGTGCTGGGCGTACTCACAGGAGGTGGCAGCATTGACGCGCCTTTAGGCAGACATCCGGTGAGTCGCAAAAAGCGGGCTGTGGTGGATTCGGGGCAGCAGGCAATTACTCATTATCGAGTTATTACTCGCTTCCGATCTCATACCCATATTCGAGTTAAACTGGAAACCGGAAGAACTCACCAGATTCGGGTTCATATGGCGCACATCAAGCATCCGCTGCTGGGTGATCCGGTCTATGGCGGACGCTTGCAGTTACCGGCTGCCTGCTCCGCAGCACTGGCGGACAGCTTGAAAAATTTTAGACGACAGGCATTGCATGCCTGCCGACTCGAACTCAGTCATCCTGTCAGTTTAGAAACGCTGGCCTGGCAAAGCGCGCGACCTGAAGATATGGAGTCGCTTCTGGGTAAGCTGTCTGAAGATTGCAAACCGGGGCCAGCCTGAGCATGCAGGGCTTGAGTCGAATTGTTCCGCAATGGGATGTTCCGGCAAACGTCGGTGCGATGGTCACCACGCGCCTTGGCGGCCATAGTCAGGCTCCTTATGCCAGCCTCAATCTTGCTGCCCACGTGGGCGACTCTATGGATTCACTCCTGCAGAACCTGGCCGTGCTCGAGGAGAGTTTGCCCGGCTCACTAAGCTTACAATGGCTGCGGCAGGAGCATGGATCCGGCATCGCGCTCATCGACTCGGCGCGCGATCCGATTAGCGCCGATGCTCTGCTGACACAGACGCCAGGCGTGGCCTGTTGTGTGCTCACAGCAGATTGTTTGCCAGTATTGCTGGCCAGTGCACGGGGAGATGAAGTCGCCATCGTGCATGCCGGTTGGCGCGGTATGGCGGCAGGGCTTATCGAGAAAACCGTGCACAGCATGTCCAACCCACCCGAACAACTGCATGCCTGGTTGGGACCTGCTATCGGCCGCTGCCATTTCGAAGTCGGAGAAGAGGTAAGACGCCAGCTTCTGGCCGGGGAAGAAAACCCAGCCGATCTAGCGGCCTGCTTTATCGCTAAAGGGTATAACAATAAGTACATGGCAGATCTCTATGGTCTTGCACGATGCAAGCTCCATCGGCTCCGACTTAGCACAGTCACTGGAGGCGATCTCTGTACCTATTGTGATTCTGAAAGGTTTTTTTCTTACCGCCGCGACGGCACTACCGGGCGCATGGCGAGTCTGATCTATATCGAAGAGGGTATTCAGTGAGTAACGAAGCGGATGAAGTGGCGGTACCGGGCGAGTCATCATCGGATGATATCGATTGGGTCTTGTTCGGGCTGGGTAGCGCTCTACTGTTAATCATCGTATCCACAATCGTGCTGTTTCCACAAGGCAGTGCAGCCGTTATTGACGCACTTTACCAGAATGTGACGAGTCAGCTTGGCGTTCTGTATGTGTTTACCGCCATTGCCTTGCTGGGTTTTCTGCTCTGGGTAGCCATCAGTAAACATGGCGATGTGGTATTGGGAGCGAACCGCAAGCCCGTTTACTCTCACTTCAGCTGGGCCGCCATGCTGTTCTGTGCGGGAATCGGGGCATCGCTAATCTATTGGGGAGCCACGGAATGGGCATTCTATTATGCGGAGCCGCCATTCGGCCTGGAACCCGAATCCCAGGCGGCAGTAACCTGGGCGGTCAGTTACGGCATTTTCCATTGGGGACCCATAGGATGGGCTTTCTACTGCCTGCCGGCTCTCGCCTTAGCCTGCACTTATCATGTCAAACAAATTCCATCACTTCGACTCAGTACTGCGTGTAGTCCGGTGCTCAAGAGTCAGACAGACAAGTGGCCTGGGCGGGTGGTCGATCTGATCTTTATCGTCGGCGTGCTGGGTACGGCGGCTACCGGGCTGGGTTTTGGCACTTCTTTAGTTGCATCTGCCACGACAGAACTGACCGGCATAACGGATGGTATAGGATTGCAATTCCTGATCATTCTACTGGCTATGCTGTTGATCGCCCTCAGTGTCTATCGCGGGCTGGATAGAGGGATAAAGCTACTCAGCAACATCAATGCAACACTGGCATTGGTCTTGATTGTCTTCGTGCTGCTGGCTGGTCCAACTAAATTTATACTGGAGATGGGCTCGGTCGCGCTGGGCAACGTGTTTCAGAATTTCTTCACCATGCTATTCTGGACTGATCCCCTGGAAAACGCTGATTTTGTCGAAAGCTGGACAATCTTCTACTGGTCATGGTGGCTGGCGATGGGACCCTTCATCGGCATGTTTGTCTGCAAGATCTCCGAGGGACGCACCATTCGTCAATTGATATTCGGTATGCTCGGTTGGGGGAGTTTTGGCTGTGCCCTGTTTTTCATAGTGCTGGGAAACTATGCTTTGTCGCTAGAGCTGAACGGTAGTTATCCAGTAATCGCCCAGGCCATCGATGTGAGTCCTTCCTCGGCGATCGCGGGTATTATTGCATTGCTCCCGTTTGGTAAATTCTGGTTGGTCTACATAGCAATAATAGGTCTGGTGTTCATGGCCACGACCTACGACTCTGCCTCGTATACCATCGCCGCAGGTGCTACCCGATCACTCGCTGAGCATCAACATCCTGCCCGTTGGCACCGGGTCTTCTGGGCTATAGCGCTCGGGCTATTGCCGAGCTGCCTGCTGTTCATCGGTGGGCTTCGTGAATTACAAACCGCTTCACTGCTTGCTTCACTGCCATTATTGGTTATTTATGCCGTGCTCGCTGTGTCTGTCCTGCGCATGCTGAAAGAATTTGCAGCGGCAGCACGCTAAATTAAGAGGGGTTATTCAGACTATTGAGATAAGCGCATCCAGCACCTGGTTGGGTTGTTCGGAAAACATGGCATGGCCGCACTGGCTCAGTTTTTGCACCCGGCATTTGGCAATGTTGTTGGCAACTTGTAGCGCATTCACCGGCGCTGTCATCTGATCTTGCTCTCCGACTATTAGCAGAGTTTCCGTTTGAATTTTTTGAGCAAGTTCCAGGCTATCGGTAAATTCGTTGCAGGCATTCAAGTCGGTAAAAAACACATCTTGCCCGGCCTGTTCCAGTAATCGCTGACCGCTCATCATCATGCTCATGCCAGGACTTTCGTTGCCTCCTAACTGGGCACCCCGGCTATGACTCCAGGTGTTGGCCATATCGATCGCATCATGCTGATTATCCCGGGCAGCATCCAGTAGCGGGTCCGCCACGGGCATTGGTATTGAAGTGCCGACCAGTGCTAAGGAGCGCAGTAGCTGTGGATACTCTGCTGCAAACTGCAGCGCTACGAGCGAGCCCATACTGTAGCCAACGAGGGCGGGCTGATCGATATGCAGTGCGTCCATGAGCGCCTTAATCCAATCGGCCATGGCCGTGATGGAACTCAGGGGTTGCCCCGCAGAACGCCCGTGGCCAGGGAGGTCCGGGGCATAGACATTGTAGTGCTGACGGGCGAAGTAGCGGCACGCCATTACGAAGCTGCTGTGATCCAGTCCGGCCCCATGAATAAAGATTACCGAGGCTTGCTGTGGGTCCAGCGAGCCGCTGCCGTTACTGCAGAAAGTCTTGTTGCCATTTACGTCGAAGTACACAGACTTTTCTCCACTCAGCGCTGCGAGGCGCGCAGCGCCTTGCGCAAATCGGACTGTAAGTCTGCTGGATCTTCGAGACCGACCGAGAGCCTGATGAGTCCTTCGGAAATCCCGGCAGAGCGCAGGGCTGCTGCATCCATCCGGTGGTGGGTCGTGCTGGCAGGGTGGATGACGAGTGATTTTGCGTCTCCTACATTGGCCAAATGGGAAAAAATTTCCAGGGCTTCGATAAATTTTACACCGGCCTCTCTGCCACCTTTGATGCCAAAGCTGAATACGGCGCCACAGCCTCTGGGCATCAGTGAACGGGCGAGCTCATGATCGGGATGCTCGGATAACATGGGGTGATTGAGCCACTCAACCTGTTCCTGTTCTGTCAGAAACTCAACTATGGCCCGGGCGTTCTCGACGTGGCGTTGCATGCGTAGCGGCAAGGTTTCCATGCCTTGCAGAATCTGAAAGGCAGTGGTGGGACTCATGCAGGCACCAAAGTCCCGCAATCCTTCCTTGCGAGCACGGGTTATGAATGCGGTAGGGCCAAACTCTTCGGCGAAATTCAGATTGTGAAAACCGGCATAGGGCTCGGACAGCGTTGGGAATTTTCCGGAGGCTTCCCAGTCGAAGCTACCTCCATCCACCAGCAAGCCGCCGATGACCACGCCGTGTCCGGAGAGGAATTTGGTGGCCGAGTGCATCACCAGGTCGGCGCCCAGGTCGATTGGTTTGCACAGATAGGGTGTCGTGAATGTTGAATCGACTAACAGAGGAACTCCGGCTGCATGAGCAATCTCGGCAATGACCGGAATATTCAATACCTCCAGTCCTGGATTACCCAGGGTTTCACCGAAGATCAGTCTGGTGTTGTCTCGAATGGCTTCGGAGAATGCACCTGGATCTCGCGGATCAACAAAACTCGTTTCTATACCGAAGCGGGGCAGGGTATAAGCGAACAGGTTGTGCGTACCACCATAGATGCTTCGTGAAGCCACGATGTGCTCGCCGGCACTGACGATAGTGGCTACAGCCAGATGCATGGCAGCCTGACCGCTGGCAGTGGCTATTCCCCCGACGCCATTATCCAGTGTGGCAATGCGCTCTTCCAGTACTGCATTGGTTGGGTTGGAGAGTCTCGAATAGACATGCCCGGCTCGCTCGATATTAAACAAGCCAGCGGCATAATCCGTATCCTTGAATACGAAGGAGGCAGATTGATAGATCGGTGTTGCACGGGCGCCGGTAGCAGCGTCTGGCCGTTGACCTGCATGCAGACTCAAAGTATCAAATTTAAAATTGGGTGGTTTTGCCATGATCACTGCCAGCGACTATTTTGCCTTATGTTAAACAAGCTAGGGGCTGGTGGGAATCATTCACTGGAGTATTATTACCCAAAGCTACGAAATCTGGCTGAAGCAACGAATCTCGGGAGTAAACTCAGAATGACTGCTCACAATGTCATGCTACTTGATGCCGGTATGGGCAAAACACTGTCGATGAAAGGAGTCGAGATACCGCCAACCATCTGGTCGGCGAATGCACTGATAGTTGCGCCGGAAGTCGTCGTAGAAGTGCACCGCGAGAACATCGAGGCTGGGGCGGACATAATCACTACTAATAGTTATGGTGTGATTCGTGGCGAGCTCGCCAAGGAAAATATTGAAGACAGCTATAACGAGCTGAATCAGATAGCCGGCAATCTTGCAGAGCGTGCCGTAGCAGAATCGGGCNCGCAAACCCTGGTAGCCGGAAGCTTGCCCCCACAAAATGGCAGTTATCGTCCNGACCGGGTAATGAGTCGAAAACTCATCGAGCCCCTGTATCGNGAACAAGTAGGATTGCTGGAACCCTACGTGGATCTGTTTATCTGTGAAACCATGTCGACGATCGATGAGGCGGTTACTGCCGCCACTGCTGCGAGCGCCTCCGGAAAACCNGTGCTCGTCGGCCTNACCCTGCACGATGAGCTAGTGGGGTGTTTACGAAGTGGTGAGACAATTGCTGCTGCCGTGGAACAGCTACTGCCGTTAAATCTGGCAGGGCTTTTGGCAAATTGCTGTTTACCGGAGCGAATCTCTGATGCCATGCCAATTCTTGTCTGTGCGGGACTAAAATATTGCGGCGGTTATGCCAATGCATTTACCCAAGTTCCCAAAGACTGGTTGTTAGATGGAGNCAAGGATAACGATGGGCGCTTGACACTACGTGAAGATCTTTCTCCAGAGCGCTACTGTGAATTCGTTCAGGACTGGGTCGACAAGGGGGCCAATATGGTAGGCGGTTGTTGTGGAACGACGGCGGCTCACACCCAGGCGATTGCCCGCTTATTGGCGAGAGAGGTAGTGCTCAGCTAAACATGCAGAACCGCGTTATGCAGGATTTCGCGATTGAAATCAAGCATCGGCTCAGCTATTGAAAAATCTCGCCCCGACCCAATAAATAGCCTTAGTAAGCAATGAATCAACGGGCTCAGGGGCAGCATGACCGATGGGCTCTAACCATGGAGTCTCCATGCAAATCGACAAGCTAACCAGCAAACTCCAGTCCGCCCTGGCGGACGCGCAATCCCTCGCTCTGGGGAAAGAACATAATCTAATCCAGCCGGCGCACCTGCTCCTGGCGCTTCTCGACCAGAAGGGTGGTTCGGTCCGACCGCTGTTATCTCAGACTGGATTCAACCTCAGTGAGCTGCGCAAGCAGTTACAACANCTGGTCGATGACTTGCCGCAGGTACCGGATAACGAGGGAGAGATTGCCGTATCTCCTGAGCTCGGCAAGCTGCTGAACCAGGCAGATAAACTNGCTCAACAGAAGGGTGATGCCTTCATTTCCAGCGAGACTATTCTGCTGGTCGCCATGAAAGACGCCGGGCCTGTTGGCAAAATATTGAATGGCTTCGGTGTTTCCGCCGAAGCCCTGGAAAACGCCATTGTAAATTTGCGCGGTGGCGATAGTGTCAATGAAGCAGGCGCCGAAGATTCCTGGCAGGCACTGCAAAAGTTTTGTATTGNCCTAACTGAGCGTGCCGAGAATGGCGAACTCGATCCCGTCATCGGTCGTGATGAAGAAATCAGACGCACTATTCAGGTGCTGCAGCGCCGCACCAAGAATAATCCTGTACTGATAGGCGAACCCGGCGTGGGTAAAACTGCCATCGTGGAAGGACTGGCGCAGCGCATTATCAATGGAGAAGTACCGGAAGGTCTTAAGGGCAAGAAGATTCTTGCGCTCGACATGGGTGCGCTGATAGCCGGCGCTAAATTCAGAGGCGAATTCGAAGAACGCTTGAAGGCGGTGTTGAATGAGTTGTCCAAGCAGGAAGGTTCGATAATCCTGTTTATCGACGAGATGCACACTATGGTAGGGGCGGGTAAGGCTGAAGGTGCAATGGATGCGGGTAATTTGTTGAAACCAGCCCTGGCCCGGGGTGATCTGCACTGTGTCGGGGCCACCACACTCGATGAATATCGCCAATACATCGAGAAAGATAAGGCGCTGGAACGTCGTTTCCAAAAAGTACTGGTAGAAGAACCTACTGAAGAGGACACCATTGCTATCTTGCGTGGGCTGAAAGAGCGCTATGAAGTCCATCATGGTGTCGATATATCCGATGCGGCAATCATCGCGTCTGCTCGGCTCTCCCAGCGCTACATCACCGATCGGCAACTGCCCGACAAGGCGATTGACCTGGTCGATGAGGCCGNCAGCCTTATTCGCATGGAAATCGATTCCAAACCCGAAGATATGGACAAGCTGGAACGTCGACTCATCCAGTTGAAGATCGAGCAGGAAGCACTCAAGAAAGATGAAGATGCTGCCTCGCTGAAACGCAAGAAGAAACTGCTTGAAGAAATTGGCGAACTAGAGAAGGAGTATGCCGACCTGGAGGAAATCTGGAAGGCGGAAAAGGCGTCGCTTCAAGACACGCAAGCTATTAAGAGTAGCCTCGAGAAGGCACGCATAGAAATGGAGTCGGCCAGACGAGCCGGAGANCTGGCCCGCATGTCGGAAATTCAATACGGTGTCATTCCTTCACTGGAGAAAAAACTGGCAATGGCTGCCGAAGCCGAAGCGGCTGAGAAACAACTGTTGCGCAATCGCGTAACCGAAGAAGAGATTGCCGATGTTGTATCGCGTTCCACCGGTATTCCCGTGAGCAAGATGTTGCAAGGGGGCAGGCAGCGATTGCTCGAAATGGAGGATGCGCTGCATCGCCGTGTGATTGGTCAGGATGAAGCGATCGATGCAGTAGCCAACGCCGTACGACGTTCGCNCTCTGGGTTGTCGGATCCGAATCGACCGAACGGTTCCTTTCTGTTCCTGGGACCAACCGGTGTCGGCAAGACGGAATTATGTAAGGCCCTGGCAGAGTTTCTTTTCGATACCGAAGAGGCGATGCTGCGCATCGATATGTCAGAGTTCATGGAGCAACACTCCGTGGCCAGGCTCATTGGCGCGCCCCCCGGGTATGTTGGTTATGAGGAAGGCGGTTATCTCACCGAAGCTGTGAGACGCCGACCCTATTCGGTATTATTACTGGACGAAGTCGAGAAAGCACACCCCGACGTATTCAATATCCTGTTGCAGGTCATGGACGATGGCCGGCTCACCGATGGCCACGGTCGCACAGTGGATTTTCGCAACACGGTTATCGTGATGACTTCCAACCTCGGCTCGGATCGAATTCAGGAGCTGATTAACCAGGGAAGCATCGATGAAAGCAGCTATGAATCAGTCAAGCAAGTAGTCCTTCAGAGTGTCGTTAAACACTTCTCTCCCGAATTCGTTAACCGGATAGACGAAACCGTGGTGTTCCATCCCTTAGGGCAGGAGCAGATTCGCGACATTACCGAAATCCAGGTCGGCTTACTCAACCAGCGTCTCATTCACAATGAGTTGGCGCTGCAAGTCAGTGCCAGTGTGCTGGATCATATCGCCAAAATCGGCTTCGACCCGGTATACGGTGCCCGTCCCTTGAAGCGTGCGATCCAGAATTGGATAGAGAATCCTCTCGCCCGGGAGGTGTTGGAAGGTACCTATGTTGCCGGTGACACTATCGTCGTGGGACTAAGCGCTGGGGGTGAACTGGAATTTTCGAAGGCGACAAGAGCCCCGGATACCGCAGTCGCCTGACCGTAGAGNCGGCTAGCTTGGCGCTATAAGAGCTTGACTTTGCACCAATAAGTGGCAGAATCCCTGTCCTTGAGAAGGGCGAGTTGGCCACCCCCATGTCGTCCCGCTGCAGTCTGAACGCGCCGCAACCAGGCCCACTCGTAGACTGCCGACCAGGTGTCGGACAACATCCACCCAAATGCCCCTATCACGTTATCGCGTACGGGGCCGACATGAAGCTTGAATCCCAGTGCTTCGAGCTGAAAGTCAACAATCATTTGCAGGTACAGGATTGGCAGCTGACTCGTATGGTCATGTTGTTTTAATGCCGTTGCTAACAGGCAGTCTCAAAAGTGAGACAGAGAAATAAAGAGGCTAGAGAAGTGGAACAATTATCTGGTGGAGACATGCTTATTCGTGCGCTGCACGATGAAGGTGTTGAAATTCTATTCGGTTACCCCGGTGGTGCTGTCTTGCATATCTATGACGCCATCTTTCACCAGGATAAGGTCGAGCACATTCTGGTGCGTCACGAACAGGCTGCGACCCATGCCGCCGATGGATATGCCCGTGCGACTGGTAAGCCGGGCGTCGTGCTGGTCACTTCCGGTCCCGGTGCCACCAATGCTATTACCGGCATCGCTACCGCTTATATGGATTCTATCCCCATGGTAGTGATATCCGGTCAAGTCGAGAGCCGCATGATCGGCTCCGATGGATTCCAGGAAACGGACATGGTCGGTGTTTCCCGACCGGTCGTGAAGCACAGTTTCATGGTGCAGGATCCGGCGGAAATTCCCTTGATAGTGAAGAAGGCCTTTCACATCGCAACGACAGGGCGACCCGGCCCGGTCGTTATCGACGTGCCAAAAGATATCACCGATCCCAAGATAAAATTGCCCTATGAATATCCCGCCGCTATCAAACTGCGTTCTTATGCCGTGCCTGGTAAGGGTCATGTCGGGCAAATTAAGAAAGCGGTCGATGTCCTCCTGTCCGCCAAGCGGCCGATGTTCTATACCGGCGGCGGGGTAGTGCAGGGCAATGGTTGCCAGGTTCTTACCAAGCTTGTTCGGGAACTCGGATTTCCTATTACCAACACTCTGATGGGCCTGGGTGCCTATCCGGCATCGGATAAACAGTTTCTCGGTATGTTGGGAATGCACGGAACCTATGAGGCGAATATGGCCATGCACTATTGCGACGTGTTGCTTGGCGTAGGGGTTCGTTTCGATGATCGGGTGACCAATTCCGATATCAGCAAATTTTGTCCCGATGCGACCATCTTGCATGTCGATATCGATCCCGCCTCGATTTCCAAGATTGTCCCAGCCGACCTGCCAATCGTCGGGGGAGTTGAACCTGTTCTTACAGAGATGTTGGAACAGATAAACAATTCAAAGCAGAAGGTCGACACGCAATCACTGGAAGTGTGGTGGGATCAGATCGAGCAATGGCGTGAAAAGGACAGCCTGGCTGTCATGGCTGCCGAAGATGGCACCATTAAACCGCAGCAGGTTGTACAGGCAATCTTCGAAATTACCAAAGGGCAGGCGATAGTCTCATCAGATGTTGGTCAGCATCAGATGTTCGCCGCGCAATATTATGGATTCGATAAACCACGCCGCTGGCTCAGTTCCGGTGGCCTCGGCACCATGGGATTCGGATTTCCCGCCGCCATGGGAGCTCAGTTTGCCTTTCCTGATGATGTCTGTGTCTGTATCACCGGTGAAGGCAGTTTTCAGATGAATCAGCAGGAACTGGCCACCTGCATGCAGTATCAACTGCCCATAAAAATTGTCTGCCTGAATAACCAGGCGCTGGGTATGGTGAAACAGTGGCAGGATATGCAATACGGTGGACGCCACTCACATAGCACCTATGCCGAATCACTACCTGATTTTGTAAAGCTTGTGGAAGCTTATGGGCATGTCGGATTTAAGATTGAGAAATTTGACGAGCTACACGAGAAGCTGGAACAGGCATTCGCGCTGAATGACAAGCTGGTGTTTGTCGATGTAATGGTCGATCCCAATGAACATGTTTATCCCATGGTGATCAAGGGGGGAGCCATGAAGGACATGATTTTGAGTAAATCGGAGAGAACCTGATGCGCCGTATAATTTCTGTATTGATGGAAAACGAACCCGGTGCACTCTCTCGGGTAGTCGGCCTGTTTTCGCAACGCAATTACAATATCGATTCACTGACTGTGGCTCCCATCGAAGACCAGTCCCTGTCACGATTGACGTTAACAACCAGCGGAGACGATGCCAGGATCGAGCAGATTACCAAACACCTGAACAAGATCGTCGACGTTGTGAAATTGGTGGATCTCACCGAGGGCGCACACATCGAACGCGAACTCATGTTGATAAAGGTCAAGGCGGTGGGTGCTCAACGCGCCGAGGTGAAACGCACCGTCGATATTTTTCGCGGCCAGGTGGTCGATCTGACCAGCAGTATATTCACCGTTCAGCTAACCGGTACTGGAGACAAGCTGGATGCGTTCATTGCGGCACTGGGTGATAACGTGGTACTGGAAGTGGCCCGCACGGGTGTGTCTGGAATTTCCAGAGGTGAGAAAGTCCTGGTGCTTTGAAGGCTCTTTATAGCTGAAAAAATCCCTCCCTGGATTTTTTGCAGCGTCGCCATTAAATCACTGGCGCAAAAGCGTGGTTTTGCTGGTGATTTGAAGGCTCGCATTTGCTTCGCAAATCTCTCAACTAGCATCGCAGCATTCCCCGCTTTGAAGATTCGACAATGAGACGCACTGCTGCACGTCCCTGTGCTTACTCACAGTTCTTTTATGGTTGTAGTCGTAAAAAACCGTCCCTAGATTACTTTTTTCATGGCGGTCATGTATTTCCGCAATTGTTTTCCTACGACTTCGATTGGATGTGATCGAATGCTCTCATTTACAACGATGAGTTCGGCGTTGTCTATGCCCTGGTCGGTGGTTTGCAGTCCCTTGCCGATGACATCGGTGTCGATCTTCTGCATGAAGTCTTCCAGCAGAGGCCCGCAGGCGTGTGAGAAAAGATAACAGCCATATTCGGCAGTATCGGAAATGACCTTGTTCATTTCGTAGAGCTTCTTGCGGCCGATAAGATTGGCGATGAGTGGCACTTCATGCAGCGATTCGTAGTAGGCAGACTCTTCGATAATGCCACTGTCGGTCATCGTTTCAAATGCCAGTTCGACACCGGCCTTGATCATGGCGACCATCAGAATGCCATTGTCGTAATACTCCTGCACGGGGATATCCATCTCTCCTGGGTTGGATTTTTCAAATGATGTCTCGGCAGTGGCTTCCCGCCAGTCAAGCAATTTCTTGTCGTCGTTTGCCCAGTCATCCATCATGCCAGATGAAAAATCCCCGGTGATGATGTCATCCATATGTTGTTGGTAAAGCGGTGCCATGAGTTGCTTGAGTTCTTCAGCCAGTTTATTGGCAATGATTTTCGCCGGGTTGGAGAGGCGGTCCATCATGTTAGTAATGCCGCCGTGTTTTAAGCCTTCGGCGACGACTTCCCATCCATGCTGAATGAGTTTCGAGGCGTAGCCATCATCAATGCCTTTCTCGATCATCTTATCAAAGCAGAGCAGGGAACCAGTTTGCAGCATGCCACACAGAATGGTCTGTTCTCCCATCAGATCTGATTTAACTTCGGCGATAAATGATGACTCAAGAACGCCGGCCCGATGGCCACCAGTTGCTGCAGCATAAGCCTTGGCTATAGCCATCCCATCGCCGTTGGGATCATTCTCTGCATGCACGGCGATCAGCGTTGGAACACCGAAACCACGTTTGTATTCTTCACGTACTTCGGTACCCGGACATTTCGGTGCAACCATCACTACTGTCAGATCGTCCCGAATCTGCATGCCTTCTTCGACGATATTAAATCCATGCGAGTAGGCCAGGCAGGCGCCTTGTTTCATCAGTGGCATTACCTGATTCACCACCGGGCTATGCTGTTTGTCAGGCGTCAGGTTCAAGACCAGATCCGCTGTAGGGATGAGTTCCTGATAGCTGCCAACCGTGAAGCCATTCTCCGTCGCGTTCTTCCAGGATGCGCGCTGTTGAACAATAGCTTCTTCGCGCAGCGTATAGGAAACATCCAGGCCGCTATCCCGCATATTCAACCCCTGGTTCAGGCCTTGTGCTCCACAGCCGACGATCACTATCTTCCTGCCATTGAGTTTGGAGGCACCACCACTGAATTCAGTGCGGTCCATGAAACGGCATTTGCCCAATTGTTCTAACTGCAGGCGAAGCGGCAGCGTATTAAAGTAATTCATGGATTGGCTCCAAAGCTGTTTTCTTGATTCTGAGCGTGCCACAGGCACCTTTCGGTTGATTTGCCGGTATTCTCGGACCCCTGGCGCAGGGGATTCCCGGGTGAGGCGCGATCATATAGCATCTCCAATCTTGGGTAAAATGTTAAAAATAGTCCCTCAGAGGCCGGATTTGGGCTGTATAATCGAATATTCGCCTTAATACAGTGATGGGGACTGCATGAGCAGCGAATATCAGGAATCGGAATCTGAAAACATACTGCCGATCGACGAACACGAAGAGATCGTTTCGGAGGGTGGCAAGCAGGTCAAACGGCGGGGAATTTATCTGCTGCCCAATCTGTTAACGCTGGGTGCGCTGTTTTCTGGTTTCTACGCGGTAATCGCAGGCATGTCCGGCAATTTCAATGAGGCGGGCTGGGCCATTCTAATCGCTGCAATACTCGATGGCCTGGACGGCCGCATCGCCCGATTGACCAATACTCAGAGTGCCTTCGGTGCACAGTTCGACAGCCTGTCAGACATGGTGTCCTTCGGTATGGCGCCGGCTCTGATCATGTTCAGTTGGGCATTCACCCCGCTCGGTCGGGTCGGTTGGGCGGCTAGCTTCATCTATATGTCCTGTGCAGCACTGCGCCTGGCCAGGTTTAATGTGCAACTGGGTACCGTGGATAAACGCTTCTTCCTTGGATTGCAGAGTCCTCTGGCTGCTGGATTGGTGACTTTCGTACCGTGGGTGGCATACAGATACGGATTAGAGGTAACACCAATTATTTCCTACCTGGCCGTTATATTGACTGTGTTTGCCGGGCTATTGATGATCTCCAACTACCACTATTTCAGCTTCAAAGAATTAAATTTTAAGGGCACGGTTCCTTATATGGTATTCATTTTTGCGGTAGTATTATTGGTTGTCATTGCCCAGAATCCCCATGAAGTATTGCTGTCCATGTGCGTGATCTATGCAATATCAGGCCCGGCAGGCTGGGTGTACCGGAAGCATTTCAAAAAACAGCAAGCCACAGCAGCGGATTAATTCTAAGCTGAACTAGCTTATGTGCCAGGGTCGAGTTACGAAAAATTCGGCAAAACAGGCATTAAAGATGCGAATTGAAGCATAGGATAAAAGGTACTAGACATTGTCATCTTTAAAACCAATGCATTGACGGGATATCGAATTACTACAGGTGCTAAACCATGTTGATAAAGAAACCATCGGACATTAAAACTTCAGAAATTACACCGGAGAATGTTTATAAAAGCCGCCGTGAATTCATGCTGGACGGTAGCAAATTAATGCTGGGAACCATGGCTGGAGCTTCGCTGCCTGCCACGGTATTGGCGCAGAACGGCGGTGCCTTGAAGGCAAGAGCACCTGCTTCAATGCAGCGAGCCGCTCCGGCACCCTGGTGGGCGGAAAAGTTTTCCAGCATAAAACCGGCGCCCAATTCCGAACCTTTTTTCACCGGCGAAACGCTGACCCCTTACCGGGATGTAACGCACTATAACAATTTCTACGAATACGGCATGGATAAGGGTGACCCTTCCGCTAATTCCAATCCATCCCAGCCTGATCCCTGGTCAGTAGCAATTACCGGGGAGGTGGCCAGGCCCGGTACCTATAATCTGGAAGACATCCTCAAGCCAGTAGATCTGGAAGAGAGAATCTACCGGATGCGCTGCGTCGAGGCCTGGTCCATGGTTATCCCCTGGATCGGTTTTCCGTTGGCGGACCTGATCAAGCAGTTCGAACCAACTTCGAATGCCAGGTTCATTGAATTCGAAACGCTGGTCGACCCGGACACCATGCCGGGGGTCACATCGCGTTTCGCGATGGTCAATTGGCCCTATCGTGAAGGTCTGCGCATGGATGAAGCCATGAATCCGCTGGCCTTTATGGCCGTGGGTTTATACGGCAACTATCTACCCTCTCAAAACGGGGCACCGATGCGATTAATCGTTCCCTGGAAGTATGGATTCAAAGGCATAAAGTCTATTGTGCGGATCAACTTCCGCGAGACTCAGCCGAACACCACCTGGAATGATTTACAGGCCAATGAATATGGCTTTTACGCGAATGTGAACCCTGCAGTGCATCATCCTCGCTGGCGTCAGGACATGGAACGCCGGTTGCCCCAGACACTGTTCAGCCGCCAGCATATTGAAACCCAGCTTTTCAATGGTTATGGCGAGCAAGTGGCACATTTGTACAACGGTATGGATCTGGCCAGGAACTTCTAGGGTCGAAATTTTTCTAGATAGCCACGCTTAAATCATGGCAAAACTGATTAAACCATCAGTGCTCCTTATTGCGCTGCTGCCTTTCTTTATCCTATTGCTCCGTATAGCCCGCAACGATCTCGGGCCCGATCCAGCCCAGGAACTCTCCATCGAGACAGGTGAGTGGACATTGCGTTTCCTGTTGATTACTTTGGCGATGACACCGCTGAGACAGATCACCAACCAAGTTGTATTTGTGAAACATCGGAGAATGCTGGGTCTGTTTGCCCTGTTCTATGGGAGTGTGCATTTCCTCTCCTGGATGACATTTCTGCTGGGTTTTCGCTGGTTCGCCATTGTAGAGGAACTGCTCGAGCGCCCTTATATCACCGTGGGATTCAGCGCATTCCTGATTCTGGTTGCCTTAGGAGTGACATCGCCGAAGCCGATGGTTCGGAAACTGGGGAAGAATTGGAAGCGGCTGCACAGATTAGTCTACCTGGCCGCCGTGCTCGGCGTAATCCATCTACTGTGGATCTTGCGAACCGACATCACCGAGGCAGTTCTCTATGGTTCGATACTCACTGGATTGCTGGGATACCGCTTGTTACGCTTTTGGTGGACTCAATATAATGCCGGAAAAATTGGCTAAAGCTTTCAGGGCAGAGGGGATTACAGCAACACTCAGAAAAATTGCCTTGCATCCTAAGCTCTTGTCACTCAGTGCTATCGGCGTATAATACGCCGGCTCTGTGCCAAATGGCATTGGGCTGCGAGTTTAAATTCGCGAGTGTTTGTCAATAAAACTCGCGCAAATCTGAATGAATGGGGCCATAGCTCAGCTGGGAGAGCGTCTGGTTTGCATCCAGAAGGTCTGCGGTTCGATCCCGCATGGCTCCACCAACTCATTTAAAAAAGTATCAATAAAAACAGATACTTACCTACATTTAACCATTCCTAAGCCCTTGATATTTGGTAGTTTATTTGGTAGAATAGACTTTCTTGTGAGAAATTGCGGGGAGCTTCACTATGAAGTTAAAAGGGCTAAAAGGGCTTACCAAAGTCAACGGTTACTACTTCTACCAGAGGTCTGTCCCCAAAGATATTAAGGATCATCCTTTCTTTGGTGGAAAAAAGAAATATCAAAAGCCGTTAGGCGCAAAGATTCAAACTGAAGAAGACATCCATAATACTTGGCAAGAACAGCACAAAGCCTTTGAATCTCTTATCTTAAATTTAAGAAAAGCTAACTTACCATTGTTGAATGCAAGAAAGTTAAGAGAGCAAGCTACTAATCTCCTAAAAGCACATGGTTTTGAAGTAGGTCAACGATCGCCAAGCCCGTATCTAACTGATGATCAAAATCAAATGATTGAAACTGGTACAGATATGGAGGTTGACCATAGCAGTTTGCTTGATGCAGCAAAGAAGTTCTACTGGGAAAAAGAACATGTTACCCATGAAATAGAGGGTACTTACGATATTCCGCACCATGTTCAAGTAGCAGAGGAATCTTGGAATTTACTAAATACACCAAAAGACGAAGTAAAAAAACAGACCTTTCTTTTATCCGACTGTTGGAACATCTATGCAGAGAAGAAAGGATTAGATGAAAATGATAGATCAGTGAAAAAGACCCGTAGTAGGTGGAATCAATTTGTTGAATTTAAAGGAGATTGTGTTCTAGATAGTGAACAAATACATGAGCGTTTGGATAGTTGGGTAGAACATAGAGAACAAGTAAGAAAAGATTCTATGAAGTCTGGTAATAAAGCAACCCCTTCATCTTCTACGATACACAAAGAAATTGATATGGTTTGCGCCATAATCAATCTAGTGGTGAAACTCCATAGACTTAATATCCTGATTGTTAAACCACCTATTCAGCAGACTGAGCCTAAAATAAGAGAAGTTTTGTCTCCCCCAGAAGTACTGGAAATCATTAGCTTGGCTCAAGATACTAGTACTAGCTTCTATAAGCCGTGGAAAGAATTAACGATCCTTCTTTTGGCTCAGACTAGCTGTATCGCTAGTGAGTTAATAAGGATGAAAAAGGACTCAGTAATCCTTGATCAAGAGGTTCCAGTGATTAAGATGGAAGGGGACTTAAAAACAAAGCATAGACTAAGAACTATTCCGTTAGTCTATAAAGTAGAAAGAATAAAAGAATTGATTGAAGCTGAACAATCAGAGCTAATTCTAGGTGAAGTAGCACAAACAACTGAGTCTAATCTTTCAAAGCAACTTAATCAGTTAGTGCAACAAGTTAATCCAGAGGCAACATCGTATTCTTTTCGCCATACTTTTAAGACTAACGCGACACTAAAAGATATTAATCCTTTGCATGTAGCATATCTTGGGGGATGGAGTGGTTCTTCTTTGGGTCTGAATGAGATTATGGTGAATTATGGTAAAGCAGGAATGAAAACTCCGGAGATGCTTTTCAAACTTCAATCTGTGATGAAGAGTATTAATTCTCACCTGCTTGAAACAGAACCTACTAAAAATAATGTAGTGGAATTAAGGGCTTAAGTGTAGGGTACGCAGAAGGCCATAGTCACCCCTTTCTATTCTATGGCCTATTCAACATAAAACTTTTTCCTAGCTACTCAACCTTTCCAAACAAACTGTACTGGCGGTTAACCTGCCCATCCATATTAATAGAGGCATCTACTCGATAATTCGCAGGCTCGCTTGTATCAAGTGTCCACATGATAGATTCAACATAATTATCTTGCTGAGGGTCATATCCGGGTGTTGAGTCAGAAATTAGATTCAGGGACTTGTCATTTAAACTATCGACAACAAACATAGGCTCTGTTCCTAGAGCGCAGTAGTGTTTGACTACCAGTTCACCATCTTTATCTGAATAAGTCGTGAGCATCTCGACACCGTCTTCAACTAACGTTTCGACAATAGTATTTCCATTTGATGTCAAGTTAAAACTTGTGGTTGTATCAACCACAGTTCCATCAGTCATATAAAGCTTTCCTTCCCAATTCCCTAGCATTTTCATAACTTGTAGAAAAGCGTCACTATGATCGACAGCGCCGAGATCAGTTGTGCCTATTTGATTATTTTGTGAGTATGAGATCGTCGATGAAAGGAGCATTGAAGATAACAGGGCTGTTGCGTAAATTAATTTGGACATAGTTTTATTCTCACTTTGGTAATAATTAAAATGATCTGGCGGAAGAGGCAGGATCTTCCTCCACCTTCTCAGCACCGTATTCTCTGGCCTACAGCGGTGACAGAACCGCCTGAAACACCCAAAGTGTAGCATAAAATGTAGCAAAAATTTTGGGGTGGGCAGAACGCCATGCCTCCCTCCCCCTATATATACTAGTGGCTCTACAGTTTTAGAGGGTTTGGGGTGTTAACTACTAGAAGTCAGAATCTATATCGTTACCTTCAAGTTCCAATCCAGCCTCTCCCAACTGCACAAATAAACAAATTGACATAGACAAAAAAAACAAACAAATAATGTTTAAAAAAGACATTCCTTCGAAAAAAATAATTCCAAAAATAGCAGCTAAATACGCCACTTGCATTAAAACCGTAGGTAACATAGCGTGTTCGTTACCTCCTTCAAGGTCCTTATATGCAAGAAAACTTATTGGCCCTGTAGCAACGCCATACGACCAAAATAATATTGGAATAAGAGAAGCATTGTTAGCTTGCTCTGTATAGTAAATTAGGACACTAAGACTCCAAAAAATCAAAATGCCATATGTGTATA
>PBYU01000030.1:0-4006 GCA_002730035.1 Gammaproteobacteria bacterium
TCACCAACTGGTATATCAGATAAATAATCTGGTGAGCCTGTAGTATTGATTGATTCGTTAATTGCCATATATCTATTTATATCCTTTTACACGTTCTTTTGTACATCTTCCCACCATTTCTTCCATACGGCCGTCCAATCCAGTATATTATCTCCCTCTGCATGCTCGTTCTTTAATGTGTTATATCTTTCTTGCTGAGTAGTATGCATTAGGTTAACATCATACCCGGGTGCACCCGTATAACCCGCAATGAGTCTCTCATATGTTTCTTTACTCCCTACATTCTTATACTTGCCTAGCTCTTCTAGAGTAGTACCGGCCGTCGCTGCGGCATTGGCTCGATGGTTATAGACCCATATATATTTGATTGCATATCGATTGGACTTCCTCTCCGGCCAGCTGGCCCGTTCATGTGCCCATAGTAAACCCCTTGCCCAGCTGTTTGATCTTTTAA
Organism: Gammaproteobacteria bacterium; assembly: GCA_002730035.1. Classification (GTDB taxonomy): domain Bacteria; phylum Pseudomonadota; class Gammaproteobacteria; order Pseudomonadales; family Pseudohongiellaceae; genus UBA9145. The sequence continues at coordinate 455 of PBYU01000030.1, forward strand.
GGAGTTCTATGCTGAGTTCTTCGTAATCAATCTCTACCGCCACCTTCTCAACGGGTGCAGCAGGGGCATCCTCGGCCACTAACGATTCCGCGGGTTGAGTAACAAGCTTACCATCTATTTCCTCTACGTTAGGGATCTTCTCTGTGATTGCGCTTATATCAATGGTAGGCGGGAAAGAAGATAGACCCATAGAGCCCATTAAATCGGATAGACCAGGTACAGCAGAGGAGAACTTGGTGATAAGAGAGGATACCTTGCTTAGTAATCCAGCCGTGTCCAAACTATCCAGCTTAGAGAGCTCTCCTTGTATAGAGGGTATTACAGGCAGGGTGGGTATAAGACTCTCCATTGATGTCTTTAATTCTGTTAACTTACTCGTCGCTGATGCTAGCTCAGCCTTACCAGCAGCTGCGTTCGCACTGAGTTCGGCATTTTTCTCCTTGATCGCTGTGATCTTTTCGTTTGTTTCTATTTGTCCTGCCATAATAATCCTTTACATTTTATATAATATATGTTATAATAACTATTCATTAGGTGTTCCTGTATTAGATACAGCCCCTGTCGCTGCTGTAGGTGACCCTATATGTGTGTGACCCTTGCCTGATATAGTACCGGAGACATGGTCGACCGTTGCGGTTGAGGTCCCTGTTATATCGACGTTATTAGCGATATCTAAGTTAGCAGCAGTAAACGTCTGTTGTCCTACAACTGTTATATCGTGCGCCCCATCGACAGTCTCTGTATAATCTCCTTCCGTACCTAATACAATATTCCCCTTAGAGGTTACTGTTAATAGTCCTTGGTTCATTTGTTGCAAGTCCTTTTCAGCGTATAGGGTAAGGTTGTTGTAGGCAGTTGCACTGAGGTTATTTTCAGTTTGTATAATATAATCATTACCCACTGTCTGGATTTTATCAATTGTGGTGGCGGTTATCTGGTTATTCAGGACCGTGAGATTATCGTTTATACCAATGTTCGTGGCTCTGTTTCTACTAATCTCTGTCTCATAATTACCGCCTACCTTCGATTGAATTGATCCCTTTATGTTCTGGGTGTAATCTTTCTCTACCTCTAGATGATAATTACCGTATACCATATGGCGAAGATCACCTGTCACCGTAAGGTTTAGGTCTCCTCGAATGTACATATTTTTATTTTTCAGTACTATTTCATAGTCGTCGCCAATTATTTTTATATTTCGTGTACCGTCATTGTATATCTCTTCAAATGTACCGGATCGATGAAAACGATGAAGTCTTTCGGCTCCTGGGCTGTCATCAACCTCGTGTACATGACCGGATTCTGACTCTGATACCTTATTATAAGGATATGCCGGAACATGGTCGTTGCCTACCGGTAATTCGTCCCATGTTTTTTCTCCATAGTACTCTGTTTCTGTCTTATCGGGTGCCACTGTGGTAATTTTTGCCGGAGATGCCACCTTTGTCGATATACGAGGACCGCTTTTCTGAATATATACGTCTGCTTTTTTGTAATATTCACTGCGACCAGATTTATTTACATCAGAAATGCCGACATACTCGATTTTTGGGTAGTCTTCATCTTCGAACCCGTTTCTGTTGGCACCGGCCTTCGACGACATACTTGCAATAGAACCTATTATAAGAGGATCCTGCGCCGATGGGCCGTCTCTAAAGAAGCCCACCACCCATGATCCATTCATGAGACCATGTGGACCGGCTCCAATGCCGGATGTTCCGGCCTCTGTAACGGGCATCATGACAGTGGCCCATGGAAGGGCATCTGTCGGTACTATTCCTTTATCTTCTGTATGGTAACCAAAACAACGTACTCTCACTCGGTTCATTTCTAAAGGATCTTCTCTATCCTCTACTACTCCGGTGAACCATACGAACTCACCACCTATAAATTCGTCGTTACGCACCTGTAGGAACCTCTTCAATTATTGGTATAATATCATTTAAATCTGCCCCAAAAGAATCTGTTTTTATTCTTACGTCCATAATATACTCGTCTCCAAATTCGTGGGTGATACTTGTTACCAAATATTTACCTGTTAATACTCTATCGACCTGTACGGCAGCACCTTGCAAATTCGTCTTTAAGAATTTAACATGCATCACAGCTCCAGGTTGTAAACTAAAATCACCAGCAAGTTCAATGTCATGACTTAATATGGATTCGTTACCTAGATACCCATAACTCTTATTAATATTATCCTTTAATGGACTGGAGTAATTATCTTTATTACCACTATTTAATGATATAAAATAGTTTTTACCAGTGTCACACGAATTAAGAGGCCTTCCTCCAAATTGTTTAAAGTCCTTTTCAATAAAAGGTTTATGTTGATTTAATTTTTTCAAGGACTTATATTGCCATTTTGTGGTTTCATAATTTTTATTGTATATGTCTATTTTATGTGTTTGTGAGGCGAATGCTCCTTCACCTGCGGATATGTATTTTGACATATTTAAATCTGAAGATAGTTTTCTTATTTTTCTTTTTGCTTCTTTATAATATTGTTCTGATCCAACGGTTTCTTCAAAAAAGGCATCATGTATATATGGATCATCTACTGGATTGTGAGGGTCTGCCTCGATTAATTCTCCATACGATTTAAATTTTACTCCATCTCGTACGGTTTCGTAAAAGTAATATGGCGAACTACTTGCATCAAAGGAATTTTGGACTAACCATTTTATTGCGGCATATGGTCTTAATCTTGGATAAATACCTTTTATATTATTTGAATCAGTATTAATATTATCTGTCTTTTTAATTCCTAAATCACTAGAACATATTTTCTTAATTAAATTACCAGTAGTATTTTCAAATGCTCTTGAAATAGTTTTTGTATTATTCACCAACATATGTTCTGATAGACATTTAAATTCGTATGATGCAGCACCTGGTAGATCCCTTGAATAATTTTTTATATCAGCAATATAGGTATCAAATTCTATTTGTTCTCTNTTNTTNTNATCGCCTTCCTTTCTACCAATTTTTATATGTATTCTTTCTTGGCCGTTTAATTTTAATTCTTCTATTAAATTGGATGCATCGAGAATAACCAAATCAGTTTGTACCGATCCTGTATAGATACTTTCTGTTACGGTAATCCTACTTACCATTCCTCTAATATCTAGTTTATTGTTTTCCTCTAAATTGGTATAGAGTATTATTTGTTTAACAATATAACCGGTAGGCGATGCCGGCGTTTCTCCACTTAAAAGTTTTGAAGTATTTTTAGCCATTAATTATTGCTCACTATTAAGAACAGTTTCAAACATATCAACAAACTTGGTTATATAANCTGGCACTATTACTCTAATTTGGGATCTTGAATCATTGGTTTCTTCCAAATATGCTCTATTACTAACAAATTTTAAATTACTNTCCNCNGTTGCTCCCTCTATATCNTCAGGGAAATCNTCNAACATTCTTGCATTATCTGTAACTCTTTTTTCTGGATCTGTCTCGTCGTACCAATAATGAGGCGCATCAATATATTTAAATACTTCCCAAGTATCTACACTATCTGAAGTTGTAAATCCAGTAACCGNTTCT
>PBYU01000030.1:4011-9579 GCA_002730035.1 Gammaproteobacteria bacterium
TANATTACCAATTCCTTTTGATCCAATAAATGCTCCACCTAAAATGNTTGAATCTGAAGCCCCTGTATGTGGATGAACCCCTGTAGTTCCAAGTGTTACNTCTTTTACTATTAATTGATTTAAATCTGTTATCTTCTTTGAAAGTGTTCCTTTACAACCAGATATATTACCAGTAATTACTTCTCCAATATTAAATCTACCAGCTAATGAATTTACATGGTCGGTAATGATNNGGTCGGAANTTCGGTCGATNNNAGGTTNGGCTGCCTGTATTGCATAACCACTATATTCTGTATTCATATATAACTGTAAATCTTCTTGTGACAGTGGCCATGATGCCAATCCATCATGNAAAAAATCATTGACTATAAAAAAGGCCCAATAAAAGTCTGGAGTTCCATATANCCTATCTGAAACAATGTCTGGCCTTTCTCCATTCTTTANGTTATAAAATTTATATGCTGATACATCATCAACAAAATTTTGTAGTGGTCTTACAGAACGATAAAGGTTAACGATATTTTGTAATACACCATCGTTTCTTAAATCGTATCCAACTTTTGGAAATAAACTAAAAAATGCCATTTTATCCTCTNTCCTCCTTCTNCAGCTTCTTCAGCGCTCGCGCTTGCGCGAGATAGTCCCGCCGTTTGTTCTTAATTAAATCCCATGGCCCGAAGGGTGGAGAATCGGAGTATCCAATATTTGGAGTCTTTAGAACCTCAGGCCCATAAAGGTCTGATCTTACGAGTGGTTTTGTTTCTTGGAAAGTAAGAGCCACATCTACTTCTACAGGTTGACCATCATCGTGAAATGCATTAGAAGTAGAATTATATGTTGTAGTGCAATTAACGAGATGTGTTTCCATAATCTTTGGCATATACTTATTTATCTTACCACCAGTGAAAAATCCTATATTAAACTTTGCTGGATATTNTAATGATGCAACACCTGCTTTANNTGGATATAGGTATTTTCTAAATATGTTTTCTATTATTGCGGCCATGTCGGCTTCTTCTTTGTTCTCTGATACAAGTTTAAAGGTAAACCCAAAAGACCTAATATTAGAATTGGTAAAAGTCGTTTCGGTATATGGGTTAACAGCAACCCCCATTTTAAGAGCAGCTGTCCCAGTCAGAGGTGATATCGGCACGCCTAATTTTGCATCTAATAATGCACCTTTACCTGCCAATTGAGAAACGGCGTCTGCTNTAGTTACTTTANTTGGATCAGCTNCCGCCTGNNNNCCTGCTTCAANATCACCTAAGTCCATAGTACCATAAACAGCAGAATCTGGCATGCTGAACCCCTGTGGTACAAATAAATNAATAGAATCACATTCCACTTCTTNTCCGTGGTTGTCGATTTTAAACCGAACGTGTGATATTCCTTGTGCAACTTTGCCTCTTAAAGACATTGGGAAGTATAAAATTGAGCCTGACATATTTTTGCCTTATAAATAAGTATTTACAGTATAAGAGTATTTATAATGGCTTACAAAGGGAAATACACAATTAAGAACACTAAAAAATACCTAGGTGATCCTNCTAAGGTTATTTATAGNTCCCTGTGGGAAAGACAGGCATTTAAATGGTGTGAATCAAATCCGAGAGTAAAGAAATGGAACTCGGAAGAGATTGTTGTACCCTATAAATGTAAAACTGATAATAAACTCCATAGGTATTATGTCGACTTATTGGTTGAATTGGATAATAAAGATATTATTCTGGTAGAAATTAAACCAAAACGAGAAACGGTACCTCCAAAAGGTAAGAGAAAAACCAAAAGATATATCAAAGAGGTAACAACTTACATCAAAAACACATCTAAGTGGCAAGCGGCCACACAATATGCCAACCATAAAGGTTGGAAATTTCAGATATGGACCGAAGACACTTTAACCAATCTGGGAATAAAACTACTTAAAGGCTAGTATAAATACTATTATGGGTAGTTTATTCGACACATTACAGGCAAACGCACAAAGAGCAGGTGTTACTGCTAGGACAAGACGTTCACAATTATGGTTTCAAAAGAATGTCAAAAAACTTGCAATACCTGATAGAAAGAAANTATTAAAGGATCCNGCATTGGATCCAGGATCAAAGGGCATTGCTGGTAATATGTATATGTATTTCTATGATCCAAAATTTAAAAATGAATTACCATACTATGATAGGTTTCCATTAACCATCATAGTACAGCCTGAATCCAATGGGTTTAGTGGACTTAATTTACATTACCTCTCGCCTGGAGTCCGTGCGCTATTCCTAGATGAACTAATGGCGACAGCACCAAAGAACATTAACGATACGACAAGATTGAAATTAAGGTATAAATTACTGGCCGCTTCAAAGAAATATAAAGAATTTAAACCATGTTGGAAAAGATATTTAGGAAGTAAAGTAAAATCAAAAATAGTAAGAGTGCCTATGACAGATTGGGAAATAGCAGTATTCTTACCTGTACAACAGTTTGCAAAAGTAAAAGATATTACAGTTTGGAGAGCATCAAGAAGAAGTTATGGAGCATCAGGAGGACGATCAAGATAATGTCTATAGACACTTTAAAAAGCACAATTAGTAAAAGAGGTGGTCTTGCAAAGGCCAATAGATTTAATTTAATCTTTTCATCACCCGCAAGTGGTATTCTTAATNNNTCNGGTGGNGTTCTGNCTTCTTNNATTTCTGGAGGTNGTGGTTGGANCACTTATTAATGACCCAAGAGATATATCCTTACTTGCAGAAAATGTTACATTACCAGGCAGACAGATTAGTACCATAGANTATATTGCCGAAAAACAAACAGTTAAAATACCNTATGGTATTATTAATGAGGATGTANCAGCTANTTTTTTACTGACCAATGATTATTATATTAAGAATATGTTTGACGATTGGTTAAAAGTTTGTTTTGATGTTGAAAATTATCGAGCAAAGTTTAAAGATGATTTCGCAGTTGATGTTGTAATACAGCAACTAAATGAGAAGAACCTACCTGTATATGGTGTTAGGTTAGAAAAAGCCTTTCCTACTACCGTTGCAAGTATTACTTTGGACAATAATAGCGAATCTACTGTCCAAAAACTAAGCGTGACATTTAGTTACGAAAACTATGTACCTGAAGGACCAGTTTCTTCTATTGTATCTGCAATAAAAAGTGCTGTATCAGGAATTATATAATTAGGAGAATTATAATATGGCTTTACCAAAACTGAATAGTGCCAGTTATCAAACAACTATTCCTTCAACAGGTCAAAAGGTTACATTTAGACCTTATCTTGTAAAAGAAGAAAAAGTGTTAATGATAGCATTAGAGTCCAACGATCAGAAACAGATTGTACGGGCTACAGAGGAAATGATATCATCTTGTATTTTGGATGATATTGATGTAAATAGTCTGGCCACATTTGATATAGAAAGTTTATTCTTGGATCTCAGATCAAAATCTGTAGGAGAATCAATCGGACTTAAAGTTAAATGTGATCAATGTGAAACACAAAATGACGTGACTGTAAATTTTGATGAAATTTCAGTAGATGTACCAGATGAAAATAATGTTATCATGCTTACGGACTCTGTAGGGGTTGAAATGAGATATCCATCTTTTGATGATGTATCAAATATTGATCCAGATAAAGAGCAAAGTATTGAATCAGCATTTGATATTATCATGAAATGTATCGTAAGTGTATTTGACGACGATGGTGTTTATACTGCAAAGAATGAAGGGCCGAAACAAATGAAAGAGTTTATTGAATCATTAAACACTCAACAATTTCAAAATATTTCTGCTTTCTTTGAAAATATGCCGGCACTAAAATCGGTAATATCATTTAAGTGCTCAAATTGTAGCGCAGAAAATGAAACGGAGTTAAGAGGACTACAAAGTTTTTTTACGTAGGCCTCTCTCATGATAGTTTAGTCAACCATTATAAGACTAACTTTGCGATGATGCAGCATCATCAATATAGTCTGACTGAACTAGACAATATGTTACCTTGGGAGAGGGAGATTTATGTTTTGCTCTTACAAGAGTGGATAAAGGAAGAGAATGAACGAATTAAAAGAGAGAATCGAAGGATAACATAGTGGCCGAAGAAGAAATTAAGGCAAGTGATCACCACCCAGCAGATACAAATGGTGACGGCAAAGTAAGCCGAAAAGAACAAGAAATGTATATGGAGTTCAAAAGAAAGGAACTTGAAGATGCAGATGCAATGAGAGATGGCCAAAGAAAAATGGCATGGTTTGCATTGGGTGGTATGTTATTATATCCCTTTGCAGTTGTATTAGCAGTATTAGTTGGTCTGGAATCAGCAAGTAAAATACTAGGAGATATGGCAGCAACTTATTTTGTGGCTGTTGCAGGTATAGTAGCGGCATTCTTTGGTTCACAGGCATTTGGGAATAAGAAATAATTTAAGGAGTAAACATGACAGAAGATAACCAATTATCAGGTTTTGCAAAACTAGCAGATAACCTTAAAGAGCAAAATGAGACTGCTAAAACCATAGACGAGAATCGTATCTTCGCAGAGAAGATTCAGAGTCAGCTTCTTGACGATTCAATAAAATTATCCCAAGACCAAAGAAAAGAATTAATCCAACTACAAGAAATTTTAACTGGTAATGAATTAAAGACCTTAGAAGATAAGAAAGAAGCCAAGGCCATTGCAGAACAAACTTTAGAGGCACTTGAAGGGATATTAGAAAATACAGAAGACCTAGGTACGATTAGTGGTCCCGAGGAGGGCGGTCTACTAGCTTTATTAGCAATACCTGTTGCATTAATTGGATTAGCTGCTGGTTTTGTTGTTGGTATAGCAGAATCGTTAGCAAAATGGATTAAAATTGTAGGGAAGGGTCTTCTTAAAGCAGTCACACCAATTGTAAAAGGCGTATTATTTCTTTGGAAAACGCTCTTTGTTGGAGTTTTTAAGTTACTTAATAAGATACCATTTGTCAAATCGCTTACTTCAAGTGTCAGAGGGTTTTTTAGTAATTTAGGGGGGCAAGTTACCAAAGCCGGCAAAGCTATTGGCCAGGCCTTTAAGCCATTAACTAACGGTATAAAAAATATCAAAAGCGCTTTTGCTGCCGGTTTTTCCGGACTTAAAAGTTTTAGAACAGCGTCAGGACAATTCGCCAAGCTTGGTAAAATTGGTAATATCGGAAAGGGTATAGCTCAGGGTTTAAAAAATATTAGTAATGCAGCTGCGACAATAAAGAACACTCTATTAACACCATTTAAACAGATTGCCAAAGATTTAGCACCTATTAAGAAGCTAATGCCAAGCGGCAAACCTCTGATACCGAAATCTGGAATTAAAGGTATCGGAAGAGTCATCACTATAATGAAATCTGTTTTTAAAGCTGCCTTTACTTTTGGTAGAGTATTGGGTAGATTATTCGTTCCAATTACGATTATTATGAGTTTGTTTGATACATTCAAAGGTGCATTGTCTGGTTTCGATAAGTATAAAGACAAAGGATTTCTTGAAGGTATTATTGGTGGTCTATTTGGTGGTATATCCGGATTTCTCACAGGTTTCATTGGTATGCCTCTT
>PBYU01000031.1 GCA_002730035.1 Gammaproteobacteria bacterium
TGATTGCCCCGATTGCGATGGACGAAGGTCTGCGCTTCGCGATTCGAGAGGGTGGTCGTACCGTTGGCGCGGGTGTTGTAGCCAAGGTCATCGAGTAAGGAGTTTACGATTTTTTTGCGAGCCAGCCCACCTTGAAGGTGTGCTGGCTTAGTCGTCTTTAAGCCGGAACAGATTAGAACCAAAGAATTCGACACCGGAAGTAGCAGCGAGCGAAAAGCTCCGGGACGAGGCAAAAGACTTTTTGGATTGGTGATTTTACAGGGAGTAACTGATCCAATCCAAAAAGTCTTTTAATGAAGTGGCGGGGTTTTGCAGCCGCTAGGAGACAGAAACAATAGGCCAGTAGCTCAATTGGCAGAGCAGCGGTCTCCAAAACCGCAGGTTGGGGGTTCGATTCCCTCCTGGCCTGCCATTAACAGGCAGGCATATAAGATAGGGCTCCAAGTAACACATTATGTCCGAAAAAATAGACAGCGAAGACAGCAGGCTGGACTGGGCAAAATGGGCGATCGTGGCCGTCATCGTGGTTGCGGGGGTCTATGCTAATTCCTATTTCTCAGCCGAATCCCTGCTGCTAAGAACGATTGGGTTACTGGTGGCAGCAGGCGCTGCAGGATGGTTAGCGGCTCAAACTATAAAGGGTCGCGCGTTTGTCAATTTGTGTCTGGAAGCAAAGATTGAAATACGCAAGGTTGTTTGGCCGACAAGGCAGGAAACGACGCAGACCTCCATCGTGGTAATAATCGTCATCTTCATCATGGCACTGATACTGTGGTTGCTGGATTGGGGATTGAACGGCATTATTTCATCGATCATTGGGTAGTGATAATTAATGGCTAAGCGCTGGTACGTAGTCCATGCCTATTCGGGCTATGAGAAAAAGGTAATGCACGCACTGCATGAGCGAATCAGTCTTTCAGGCATGGACGACTATTTCGATGAGGTGCTGGTGCCTACCGAAGAAGTGCTTGAGATGCGTGGCGGGCAGAAGCGTAAGAGCGAACGGAAATTTTTCCCGGGTTATGTTCTGGTCCACATGGAACTTAACGACGATACCTGGCATATGGTGAAGGACACCCCCAGAGTCATGGGATTTATTGGCGGCACGGCAGAAAGGCCTGCACCCATTACAGATCAAGAAGCAAACCAGATTCTCCAACGAATGGAGGATAGCGAGGAGTCTCCGACTCATAAGACTATCTACGAACCAGGTGAAATGGTTCGTGTTACCGATGGTCCGTTTAATGACTTCACGGGTACCGTCGAAGAAGTGAATTATGAGAAGAGTCGCCTTAGAGTGGCAGTGTTGATTTTTGGCCGATCTACTCCGGTGGAACTGGGGTTCGGCCAGGTAGAGAAGAGCTAGCAAAATTCAGCGTGTTATCAGGACCAGCCAGTCCCGAAAACACATAAAAGTCGAATTTCATTTCGAAGTGAAATGAAAAACGCCGGGGAGTTTGATTCACTCAAACGCTTGCACCCAAAGGAGAAGAAATGGCTAAGAAAGTACTGGCTTATATCAAGCTGCAGGTTGGCGCGGCAAAAGCCAACCCAAGTCCGCCAGTTGGTCCGGCTCTCGGGCAACACGGCGTAAATATCATGGAATTCTGTAAGGCCTTCAATGCTCAGACTCAGAGTATTGAGCCTGGTCTGCCGATCCCGGTGGTCATTACAGTCTATGCTGATCGCAGTTTTACCTTTATTACCAAGACACCGCCGGCTTCTGTGCTGCTGCGCAAGGCCGCGGGTGTCCCGAAAGGCAGTGGTACACCCAATACTGAAAAGGTCGGCAAGGTAAACCGTGCACAATTGGAAGAAATCGCGAACCAGAAAATGCCCGATCTCACGGCGGCCGACATGGATGCTGCGGTGCGAACTATAGCGGGCAGCGCGCGCAGCGCTGGCATTGAAGTCGAGGGGGTAGAGTAAAATGGCGAAGCTATCCAAGAGGCAGAAGCAAATGGCTGAGAAACTGGAGGCCGGCAAGAACTACTCAGTAGAAGAAGCCGTCTCTCTTATAGCCGAATTTGCATCGCCGAAATTCAAAGAATCAATCGATGTGTCCATTAACCTGGGGGTGGATCCTCGCAAGTCCGACCAGGTCGTGCGTGGCTCAACTATATTGCCAGCAGGCAGCGGCAAGGATGTAAGAGTTGCCGTGTTCGCACAGGGTGCGAACGCCGACAAGGCTACCGCAGCTGGGGCCGATATCGTTGGATTTGAGGATCTGGCGGAATCTATCCAGGGCGGCAATCTGGATTTCGACGTGGTTATTGCCACGCCCGATGCCATGCGTGTCGTCGGCAAACTGGGTCAAGTACTCGGCCCCCGTGGCCTGATGCCTAATCCCAAGGTCGGCACGGTTACGCCGGACGTTGAAACTGCAGTTAAGAACGCGAAGGCCGGACAGGTGAGATTTCGAACCGACAAGAATGGCATCGTGCATGGTGGCATCGGCAAAGTGGGTTTCGACAGCAAGGCAGTCAGATCAAACCTTGAAGCCCTTCTGGTAGATTTGATGAAGGCGAAGCCATCGTCGGCGAAGGGTGTATATATAAAAAAGGTAGTAATGTCCTCGACCATGGGTCCAGGCTTACTTATCGATCAGTCGTCTCTGGCGCTCTAAGACGATTAAGAATTACAGGGAATCGCTGGGGCGATTCCTCGAACGGCTTTTGGGGATCTATTTTCATTAGAAGCTGTTAGCAAGACCGGCCCGAAAACGTTTCGGAGGTTCTTGAGAACAGCGAATGAAACCCCTGATGACTTTGGGGTTTCGTAGTTATTTTAAACATGACTACGAGGCTATCAAAGACCGTAGGTGAAGCAGGAATCTGTTTCTTAATTTCCTACGCAGATGGTGAAACCCGATCCGGCTGAGCATTAGCGGATTCTTATCACCGAACAGAGTGAGTGCTTCGATGTGTGAGGTGCTCTTTAAGCGACTGGAAACAGTCAAATTTAATGAGGTTATAAAAGTGGCTATAGGGCTTGAAGACAAGAAACAAATAGTTTCGGAAGTCAATCAGGCTGCCAATAGTGCCTTGTCAGCTGTGCTCGCCGATTATCATGGCGTTGATGTAGCTGACCTGACTGCGCTTCGTAAGATTGCAAGAGAGAATAAGGTTTATCTGCGCGTTGTTCGCAACACATTGCTAAGAAAGGCAGTGGCAGAAACCGAATTCGAATGCATTCAGGAAGTACTGGTCGGACCTACTATTCTCGCTTTCTCCCAGGAAGATCCGGGTGCCGCCGCGCGCGTGCTGAAGGATTTTGCGAAAGAGAATGATGAGTTTGAGATCAAGGCACTTTCTATCGGCGGCAAGCTGATGGAAGCGAACCAGATCGATGTGCTGGCCAAACTGCCAACACTAGATCAGGCACGATCCATGTTGATGAGCGTGATGTTAGCGCCTATCACCAAGCTTACTCGAACAGTGAATGAAGTTCCGTCGAAGGTTACCCGTGCAGTTGCGGCTGTGCGTGACCAGAAACAGGAAGCAGCCTAATTACTTTGATTAACCGTTTAATTTCAACAATTATTTTGTAGGAGATAAGAGTCATGGCTCTATCTAGTGAAGAAGTCTTAAATGCAATCGCCGATATGTCAGTAATGGACGTAGTCCAACTGGTTGAAGCGATGGAAGAGAAGTTTGGCGTTTCTGCCGCCGCCGCCGTAGCAGCTGCTCCAGCTGCAGCAGCGGGTGGTGAAGTGGCTGCAGTAGAAGGGAAAACCGAATTCGATATCGCTCTCAATGCTGTAGGCGATAAGAAAGTAAACGTCATTAAAGCAGTGCGCACTATCACTGGCCTTGGACTGAAAGAGGCTAAGGCATTGGTTGACGGTGCACCCTCAACTCTTAAAGAAGCCATTCCAAAAGCAGAAGCGGAAGAAGCCAAGAAAGCGCTGGAAGAAGCTGGCGCTACCGCTGAGCTTAAGTAATCAGCGGCAGCTACAAATCGATCAACACCGGGTGTGTTTTTCACACTCGGTGTTAGTTCGTGTTTGAGAATTATCGGATGCAAGTACATTGCTAGTCCGGTCCACGACACTCAATGACGTGATTTCAATCCGATCGCTGAGTGCCGAAAGTCGCAGAGCTAATCTGCCAGCAGTTAATAGTTAGAGAACACAACGCTAGGAACACAAAATGGCCTATTCGTATACAGAGAAAAAACGTATTCGTAAGAATTTTGGGAAATTGCCAAGTGCGATGGATATTCCGTACTTGTTGTCTATCCAGATTGATTCTTACCGACAGTTTACTCAGGCGGGCACTTCTGTAGAAGATCGCCTGGACCAAGGCTTACACGCCGCGTTCAAATCTGTATTTCCAATCGTCAGCTATTCCGGTAAAGCAGTTCTGGAGTACGTGAGTTATGACCTTGGAAAACCCATTTTTGATGTAAAAGAATGTCAGTTGAGAGGCTCCACCTACTCTGTTTCGCTTAGAGTGAAGGTGCGATTGATTCTTTATGATAAGGAATCCACCACTCAAACTATCAAGGATATAAAGGAACAGGAAGTCTATATGGGGGAGATTCCGTTGATGACGGACTCTGGAACTTTTATCATTAATGGCACTGAGCGAGTAGTCGTCTCTCAGTTGCACAGGTCACCTGGTGTATTTTTCGATCATGACCGTGGCAAGACTCACAGCTCTGGTAAGTTGCTGTATTCTGCCCGGGTCATTCCTTACCGTGGTTCATGGCTGGATTTTGAGTTCGATCCCAAGGACATGGTGTACGTACGAATCGACCGCCGCAGGAAACTGCCTGCCACGGTGCTGCTGCGTGCCCTGGGTTATAGTTCGGAGGAAATCCTGGGAATGTTCTACGAGAACAATTTCTTCAAGATTTCTAAAGGCAAGGAACCCACAATATCTCTGCGGCTGATTCCAGCAAGACTGCGTGGCGAAGTTTTGAGCTTTCCTGTCAAGGACAAGAAGGGCAAGCTCATCGTCGAAGAAGGTCGTCGCATCACTTCTCGTCACATTCGCCAAATGGAGACTGCCAAGCTGACGGAATTGAAGCTCAATAATGATTTTCTATTTGGCGCATCTCTGGCCGCAGACATTTTCAATAAAGAAACCGGTGAGATAATGTTTGCCTGCAATTCCGAAATAACTGAGGAATTGGTTGCAGAATTTTTCGAAAAGGAAGTCACCTCTTTTCAAACAATCTACACGAATGATCTAGATTGCGGACCGTTTGTCTCACACACTCTGCGAATCGATTCTACCACTTCCAAGCTGGAAGCCATGGTGGAAATCTATCGCATGATGCGCCCGGGCGAACCGCCAACCAAGGAGTCGGCGGAAAATCTGTTCTCCAATCTGTTCTTCGCGCCTGAACGATACGATCTATCCGCGGTAGGCCGCATGAAGTTCAATCGACGCCTGGGCCGGCCTGAATCGGAAGGTGCTCCGATATTAAGCGCTGAAGATATCGTTGATGTGCTGAAGACGCTGGTTGGTATACGCAATGGATTTGGATCGGTGGATGACATCGACCACCTGGGTAACCGCCGCATCCGTTCCGTCGGTGAGATGGCGGAGAACCAGTTCCGAGTTGGTCTGGTGCGTGTGGAACGTGCCGTGAAAGAACGCTTGAGCATGGCAGATTCCGAGGGCTTGATGCCGCAGGACATGATCAACGCCAAACCTGTTGCAGCTGCCATCAAAGAATTCTTTGGTTCTTCTCAGCTCTCCCAATTCATGGACCAGAACAATCCACTGTCCGAGGTGACGCATAAGCGTCGCGTCTCGGCACTCGGGCCTGGCGGCCTGACTCGTGAGCGTGCCGGTTTCGAGGTTCGAGACGTGCACCCGACACACTATGGTCGAGTCTGCCCGATTGAGACTCCGGAAGGACCCAATATCGGTCTGATTAATTCCCTGGCAACCTATGCACGAACCAATAACTATGGATTCCTGGAAAGCCCGTATCGCAAGGTTGTCAAAAACAAAGTATCCGACGAGATCCACTATCTTTCCGCCATCGACGAAAGTGATTTCGTGATTGCACAGGCCAGCGCGGAGTTTGATAAGAAGCGCGGCTTTGTCGAACATCTGGTAACCGTCCGCTACAAGGGCGAGACCATACTCAAGGCACGGGAAGAAGTCGACTATATGGACGTGGCACCGCAGCAGATGGTGTCGGTAGCAGCGGCGTTGATTCCATTCCTGGAGCACGACGATGCGAACCGCGCACTGATGGGATCAAACATGCAGCGTCAGGCAGTTCCAACCCTGAAGACTGAGAAGCCTTTAGTGGGTACCGGTATGGAGCGTAACGTAGCGAGTGACTCCGGCGTCTGCGTGGTGGCATTCCGCGGTGGCGTCATCGAGAGTGTCGACGCAGCGTGCATCATCGTGCGGGTTAACGACAAAGAGACCGATGCCGGTGAGGCAGGTGTGGATATTTATAATCTCACCAAGTACACCCGTTCCAACCAGAACACCTGTATTTCTCAACGACCTCTGGTGAAGGAGGGCGACGAAATCAGTTGTGGCGACATCCTGGCCGATGGTCCTTCGATCGATATGGGCGAGCTGGCACTTGGTCAAAACATGCGTATCGCTTTCATGCCATGGAATGGTTACAACTTCGAAGACTCTATCCTTATTTCAGAAAAAGTCGTAAAGGAAGACCGGTTTACCTCCATTCATATCCAGGAGCTGACCTGTGTGGCTCGGGATACCAAGCTGGGCTCGGAAGAGATTACGGCAGATATTCCCAATGTGGGTGAAGGCGCTCTGAGCAAACTGGACGAATCCGGCATCGTCTATATCGGCGCGGAAGTAGGAGCCGGCGACATTCTCGTGGGCAAGGTCACTCCCAAGGGTGAGACTCAGCTAACGCCGGAAGAGAAGCTGCTGCGAGCCATATTTGGTGAAAAGGCATCGGATGTAAAAGATACTTCGTTAAGAGTTCCAACCAGCGTTAAAGGAACTGTCATCGATGTACAGGTCTTTACAAGAGATGGCTTGGAGAAAGACCAGCGAGCGCTCGAGATTGAGGAGTATCAGCTGGCCAAGGTACGCAAGGATATCGATGATGAATATCGAATTATCGAAGCCGCTACCTTCGAGCGCTTGCAGCAGGCGCTGATCGGTAAAGTAGTCGCCGGAGGACCCAAGCTGAAGAAAGGCCAGAAAGTGACTACCGACTATATCAACAATCTCCCCAGGGATGACTGGTTCAAGTTACGCATGGCGAACGATACGTTGAATAAGCAGCTGACGCGTGCGGAAGAACAGCTCAAGGAACGCAGCCAGGAACTGGATGAGCGTTTCGAGGATAAAAAGAAGAAACTCACCCAGGGTGACGATCTGGCTCCCGGAGTGCTGAAGATCACTAAGGTTTATCTGGCGATCAAGCGACGTATCCAGCCTGGCGACAAGATGGCCGGACGTCACGGAAACAAGGGTGTGATCGCCGTAATCATGCCTGTCGAAGACATGCCTTACGATGAGAATGGCGAGCCTGTGGATATAGTACTTAATCCACTGGGTGTGCCGTCTCGAATGAACGTAGGACAGGTTCTCGAGACCCACTTGGGTGCCGCCTCGAAAGGAATCGGCGAGAAGATTGGCAAGTTGTTGGATGCCCAGAAGAAGGTCACAGAAGTTAAGCGTCTGATCACCGAAGTCTACAAGAAGATAGGTGAACGCACCGAAGACATCCGCAGTCTTTCTGAGGAAGAAGTATTCGAGTTGGCAGAAAATCTTCGAGACGGTGTACCGATGGCTACGCCAGTGTTCGACGGTGCTGCCGAAAGTGAAATCAAAGAAATGTTACACATGGCGGGAATTGATGAAAGTGGCCAGGTCACACTCTTTGATGGTCGAACCGGTGAAGCTTTTGACAGGCAGGTAACAGTAGGCATTATGTATATGCTCAAGCTGAATCACCTGGTGGATGACAAGATGCATGCACGCTCGACCGGCTCCTACAGCCTTGTTACACAGCAGCCATTAGGCGGTAAAGCCCAATTTGGTGGTCAGCGCTTCGGAGAGATGGAAGTGTGGGCACTGGAGGCTTACGGAGCTGCTTATACACTGCAGGAAATGTTAACCGTTAAGTCGGATGACGTTGCTGGACGTACCAAGATGTATAAAAATATCGTTGATGGTGATCATCGAATGGAACCGGGAATGCCGGAGTCGTTTAATGTACTGGTAAAGGAGATTCGGTCCCTGGCGATCGATATGGAACTGGATGTCAGTAAGTAGCCCACTTCAAACCAGAACGTAAACGAAAAACTCGAGTAATTAGTACATAAAAGTTCGACCACTTGCCAGTGGTCGGATGGAGGAAACAGAATGAAAGACCTATTAGGGTTGCTAAAGTCTCAATCACAATCAGATGAATTTGATTCCATTCGCATCGGATTGGCTTCGCCGGAATTGATCCGGTCCTGGTCATTTGGCGAGGTAAAGAAACCAGAAACTATTAACTATCGCACGTTCAAGCCTGAGCGGGATGGATTGTTCTGCGCCAAGATTTTTGGGCCGGTCAAAGATTATGAATGTCTTTGCGGCAAATATAAGCGTCTGAAGCACCGCGGTGTAATCTGTGAGAAGTGCGGTGTAGAAGTGGCGCTGTCCAAGGTACGGCGTGACCGCATGGGCCATATTGAATTAGCTAGTCCTGTGGCTCACATCTGGTTTCTGAAGAGTCTCCCGTCTCGAATCGGTTTGCTGTTGGACATGACGCTTAGAGATATCGAACGCATTCTCTACTTCGAATCATTCGTCGTGACCGATCCCGGCATGACTACCCTGGAGAAGGGCCAGTTGCTGACGGATGAGCAATACTACGAAGCGATGGAAGAATTCAGCGATGATTTCGAGGCGAAGATGGGTGCCGAAGCGGTCCAGGCTCTGATGAAGGACATGGACGTGGACAGCGAGGTCGCACGCCTGCGGGAAGAAATTCCTGCCACTAATTCTGAGACCAAGCTGAAGAAATTATCCAAACGTCTCAAACTGCTGGAAGCGTTTGTGGATTCGGGTAATAAGCCCGCGTGGATGGTAATGACTGTTTTGCCCGTGCTGCCACCTGACTTGCGCCCACTGGTGCCTCTGGATGGCGGACGCTTCGCGACTTCAGATCTGAATGACTTGTATCGTCGGGTCATTAACCGAAACAATCGTCTCAAACGGCTGTTAGACCTTAACGCGCCAGACATTATCGTGCGCAATGAAAAGCGTATGCTGCAGGAAGCGGTGGATGCGCTATTGGACAACGGCCGTCGTGGGCGCGCCATTACCGGTTCGAATAAGCGGCCGCTGAAATCACTGGCGGACATGATCAAGGGTAAACAGGGACGTTTCCGTCAAAACCTGCTCGGAAAGCGGGTTGACTATTCCGGTCGTTCCGTAATCGTAGTCGGCCCGACTCTGAAACTGCATCAATGTGGGCTGCCCAAGAAGATGGCCCTCGAACTGTTCAAGCCCTTTATCTTCGGAAAACTGGAACGCCGCGGTCTGGCGACGACTATTAAGGCCGCTAAAAAGATGGTCGAGCGGGAAACCACCGAAGTCTGGGATATTCTAGCCGAGGTAATCCGCGAGCATCCGGTGCTGCTCAATCGAGCACCCACTCTGCACCGTCTAGGTATTCAGGCCTTCGAACCAGTGCTGATTGAAGGCAAGGCGATTCAGCTGCACCCACTGGTGTGTGCCGCCTATAACGCCGACTTCGATGGCGACCAGATGGCTGTCCACATACCCCTGACACTGGAAGCACAGCTGGAAGCCCGCACGCTGATGATGTCAACTAACAACATCCTTGCCCCGGCCAATGGCGAACCCATCATTGTGCCATCCCAGGACGTGGTGCTTGGCCTCTACTACATGACACGCGAGCGCGTGAATGCGAAGGGCGAGGGTATGGTATTCGCCAATGCCAAGGAAGTGCAGCGTGCCTATGAAACCAGAAATGCGCATTTACAGGCTCGCATCAAGGTTCGCATCAGCGATGTGACCAATAGTGATGACGGAGAGAAAGTCGCCAAGACCGAGATTGTCGATACCACTGTGGGACGAGTTCTGTTATTCAACATCGTTCCCGAAGGCCTGCCGTTCTCCATGGTGAATCAGAAGATGGCGAAGAAGCCAATTTCACAGATTCTGAACGCCTGTTATCGAAACGTGGGTCTGAAAGAAACCGTAATCTTTGCCGACCAGCTGATGTATACTGGTTACAAGTACTCTACCCGCTCCGGTTCTTCCATCGGCGTGAACGATTTCGTGATCCCGGATGACAAGGCCGCCATCATCGGTCAGGCCAATTCCGAGGTGGAAGAAATTCAATCACAATTTGCCTCCGGTCTGGTAACCCAGGGTGAAAAATACAACAAGGTCATCGACATCTGGTCGCGGGCCAATGACATCGTAGCCAAATCCATGATGGAAGGTCTATCCAGCGAGATAGTCATTAACAAGGAAGGCAAGGAAGAAACTCAGGAATCCTTTAATTCGGTTTATGTCTATGCTGATTCCGGTGCCCGAGGCTCTCCTGCACAGATCCGGCAACTGGCCGGTATGCGTGGCCTGATGGCTCGCCCGGACGGTTCGATCATCGAGACGCCAATTACCGCGAATTTCCGTGAGGGGCTGAGTGTATCGCAGTACTTCACCTCTACTCACGGTGCGCGTAAAGGACTGGCGGATACCGCCCTGAAGACTGCCAACTCCGGTTATCTGACTCGCCGTCTGGTAGACATCTCCCAGGATCTGGTCATTACCGGACACGATTGTGGCACCGAACAGGGCCTGACCATGGCACCTATCATCGAAGGGGGCGACATCATCGCGCCATTGGGTGATCGGGTATTGGGGCGCGTGTTGGCGGGCGACGTGATAGACGAAGACAGCGGCAAAACTGTGGTCGAAGCCGGCACCATGATCAACGAACGCATTGTGGAGGTACTGGAAACCTGTGGCGTGGACCAGGTCTACGTGCGTTCACCGATTACCTGTGAGACTCGCTTCGGAATCTGCAGCCACTGCTATGGCCGGGATCTGGCACGTGGCCACATGGCCAACGTCGGTGAAGCGGTCGGCGTCAGTGCCGCACAATCCATCGGTGAGCCGGGCACACAGCTAACCATGCGTACCTTCCACATCGGTGGTGCGGCATCGCGGGCTACAGCCACGGACAATGTGCAGGTTAAGAATACCGGTAGCGTCCACCTGAACAACATGAAGACGGTGGAGAATGTTAAGGGTGACCTGGTGGTGGTATCCCGATCCGGTGAACTGATCGTGAATGACATCAATGGCCGTGAGAGAGAGCGTTACAAGCTACCTTACGGCGCGGTGATTAGCGTGGGTAAGAGCACGGATGTGAAAGCAGGGCAGGTTGTCGCCACCTGGGATCCGCACACTCACCCGATTGTTTCAGAAGTGGCCGGTAAGGTGGCCTTCGAGCACATGGAAGAAGGCATTACCGTGCACGAACAGACCGATGAGATAACCGGTCTTTCCAGTATCTCGGTAATCGATCCGGCCGAACGTGCCGCTTCCGCGAAAGAATTACGACCTGCCGTAAATGTAGTGGATAAGAAAGGCAAGGAGGTGTGTCTGCCGGGTACTAATGTGCCGGCTCACTATTTCCTGCCAGCCAACGGCATTATCGGCCTGAAAGACGGTGCCGCGTTGAATTTCGGTGACGTTATCGCCCGTATTCCCCAGGAAGGATCCAAGACCCGTGACATTACTGGTGGTCTGCCGCGAGTTGCTGACCTGTTTGAGGCGCGTAAGCCGAAAGAACCGGCGATTCTCGCCGAGATTTCCGGCAACGTCAGCTTCGGTAAGGAAACTAAGGGTAAGCGCCGACTGGTAATTACGCCGAAGGACGGGATCAACCCCATCGATGGATCGGATCACTACGAGGTGTTGATTCCCAAGTGGCGCACCATGACCGTGTTCGAGGGTGAACATATCGAGAAGGGTGAAGTGGTTTCCGAAGGGCCGCCTGCGCCACACGATATTCTTAGATTGAAGGGCGTAGAAGCACTGGCTCAATATATTGTTAATGAAGTACAGGATGTATATCGGCTGCAGGGTGTGCGCATCAATGACAAGCATATCGAGGTCATCGTGCGGCAGATGCTCAGAAAAGTGGAAATCACCAAGCCGGGGGACTCCAACCTGATCAAGGGTGAGCAGCTCACTTACACCCGAATCCTGGAAACCAATGACCAACTGACTGAAGATGGCAAGGAAGCGGCGAAGTTCGATCGTATGCTGTTGGGTATCACTAAGGCATCACTGGCGACCGAATCCTTTATTTCTGCTGCGTCATTCCAGGAGACCACACGGGTACTCACGGAAGCGGCAGTGACTGGCAAGAGGGACTTCCTGCGGGGTCTGAAGGAGAATGTAGTAGTAGGAAGACTGATTCCTGCTGGCACCGGGCTGGCCTATCACGAGGCTCGCAAGAAGAGCTACGCAGAAGCCGCCGACATGGCAGCGGTGAGTGCCGTCGAAGTGGAAGCAGCCCTCAGTGAAGCTCTTAGCGAAGGGCTTAAACAGGAAGCAGAAAGCTAAAGTAAAGAGATTCCCGGCATTTCAAAGCTGTAAATGGTTGACGAGTGGGAGCTATGCTCTCCTCGTCACCGTGTTAAACGAGTACCGAGAACCTAAAAGCGAAGGCAGCGTATGAAAGTTGCCAATAATGGCCATTTCGAAGGAACTGAGATATTGACTATAGTGAGTCAGATCATTAAACTCTCGCATCCTTCGAAGTCGGCCTCTTTTTGAAGCATAAGCGATGTACGAAGATAACGAGGTTTTGTAGTATCCATGGCAACGATTAACCAGCTAGTACGTAAGCCCAGAAAGAGCAAGATCACCAAGAGTGACGTGCCTGCTCTGCAGGGGTCGCCGCAGAAGCGCGGTGTATGTACCAGGGTCTACACGACCACACCAAAGAAACCAAACTCAGCACTGCGAAAGGTTTGTCGTGTGCGTCTGGTTAATGGTTATGAAGTCACCTCTTACATCGGTGGCGAAGGCCACAACCTGCAGGAACACTCCGTGGTTCTCATTCGTGGTGGTCGAGTCAAGGATTTACCTGGAGTCCGCTATCACACTGTGCGTGGTAGCCTGGATACTTCTGGTGTACCTGATCGAAAGCAAGGTCGCTCAAAATACGGTACCAAGCGGCCTAAGTAGCAGTTTACAGATTCTTTAAGAGCTAAATCACAAGCATAAGGAAGCGCAGCTCCTCGTGGCTCTCTAAACAGACGATGAGATTGAGTAAGGCCAGGTGTTTGCCGGTAGTAAGTTCTCGGCGAAGAATTCTGGATTATCCTGAATAAACATAGAGGTCGCATATGCCTAGAAGAAGAGTCGTGGCAAAACGTGAAGTTTTGCCAGATCCAAAGTTCGGAAGTAAAGTCCTGGCGAAGTTCATGAACCACGTCATGGTCGACGGCAAGAAGTCTGTTGCTGAGAAGATCGTGTACGGGGCACTCGATGTCGTTGCTGAGAAAACCAGTTCCGATCCCCTTGAAGTATTTGAAAAAGCCCTGGAAAGCATCGCGCCCATGGTCGAGGTCAAGTCTCGCCGTGTCGGTGGTGCTACCTACCAGGTCCCAGTTGAGGTTCGGGTAGAGCGCCGTAATGCGCTGGCCATGCGTTGGCTGGTAGAGCATTCCCGAGCCCGTGGTGAAAAATCCATGGCCCTTAGGCTTGCCGGTGAAATCTCTGACGCAGCCGAAGGTCGCGGTAGTGCCGTTAAGAAGCGTGAAGACATACACCGTATGGCGGAAGCTAATCGTGCCTTCTCACATTACCGTTTTTAATTGCACGAAATCTTAACGCTGGATTTCCAAGTGCACGAACACATTTCTTCATTAACAGAACTTTATAGATTGAGGGTACAGTTGTGGCTAGAAAACACCCCCTGAGCCGTTATCGCAATATTGGAATTGCTGCGCACGTAGACGCAGGTAAGACAACAACCACCGAACGGGTACTTTTTTATACCGGTATTTCACACAAGATTGGTGAAGTACATGATGGTGCGGCGGTTATGGATTGGATGGAACAGGAACAGGAGCGCGGAATCACGATTACTTCTGCAGCAACCACCTGTTTCTGGAATGGCATGGACCAACAGTACGATGAACACCGTATTAATATCATCGACACGCCAGGACACGTTGACTTCACCATTGAGGTAGAGCGTTCACTGCGGGTACTCGATGGTGCCGTGGTGGTGTTATGTGCCTGTTCTGGTGTGCAACCCCAGACAGAAACAGTCTGGCGGCAGGCGAATCGGTACGAAGTGCCGCGCATGGTTTTTGTCAATAAAATGGACAGAGCCGGCGCTGACTTTTTGATGGTTGTAGAGCAGATGAAGGACCGCCTCGGTGCGAATGCCGTGCCTCTGCAACTCGCCATCGGCGCAGAAGAGAAGTTTCAAGGTGTAATCGACCTGGTTAAGATGAAATCAATCATCTGGAGCGAAGATGACCAGGGCGCTACGTTTGAGTACCAGGAGATCCCTGCAGATATGCAGGCGCTGTGCGATGAGTATCGCGCACATCTGGTAGAGGCGGCTGCCGAAGCGAATGAAGAGGTGATGGAAAAATACCTCGATACTGAAGATCTCAGCGAAGAAGACATCATGGTAGGTATTCGACAGCGCACCCTGGCTAACGAAATAGTACCCGTGTTGTGTGGCTCGGCATTCAAGAACAAAGGCGTGCAGGCCTTACTGGATGCGGTTATCGACTATATGCCCGCACCGACCGAAGTCAAAGCCATCGAAGGCTTGAAAGAAGACGGCACAGCGACTACCTGCCCAGCGGACGACGATGCACCCTTTGCCTGCCTGGCGTTCAAGATTGCCACCGACCCCTATGTCGGCACGCTGACGTTTTTCCGCGCCTATTCCGGCTCGTTGAATTCCGGTGACACGGTGTATAACCCACTGAAACACAAGAAAGAGCGGGTGGGTCGTATGGTGCAGATGCACGCCAACTCCCGGGAAGAGATTAAGGAAGTATTGGCCGGTGATATCGCCGCGGCGATCGGCCTCAAAGACGTGACGACCGGTGAGACGCTGTGCGATCTGAAGAATATAGTGACCCTGGAGAAGATGGATTTCCCCGAACCGGTTATCTCTGTGGCCGTTGAGCCGAAGAGTAAGGCTGACCAGGAGAAGATGAGCATCGCACTGGGCAAGTTAGCCCAGGAAGATCCGTCTTTCCGGGTCGAGACTGATGAAGAATCCGGACAGACCATTATCTCTGGCATGGGTGAGCTGCACCTGGATGTACTGGTAGACAGGATGCGTCGTGAGTTCTCGGTCGAGGCCAATATCGGTAAGCCCCAGGTGGCCTACCGGGAAACGATCCGCAAACAGGTCAATATCGAAGGCAAGCACGTCAAGCAATCCGGTGGTCGTGGGCAATACGGTCATGTCTGGTTACGCCTGGAACCGCTGGACCACGATTCCGAATACGAATTCGTGAATGAAATCGTCGGCGGGATAGTCCCCAAGGAATATATTCCCGCGGTAGACAAGGGTGTGCGAGAGCAGATGCAAAACGGCTGTCTGGCGGGCTATCCGCTGCTGGCCATGAAGGTCACCCTGTATGATGGTTCATTCCACGACGTGGACTCCAGTGAGATGGCGTTCAAGATCGCCGGCTCCATGGCCCTCAGAAAAGGTGCGTTGCAAGCAGATCCGGCCCTGTTAGAACCGATGATGGCCGTGGAAGTCGTTACTCCTGAAGAANACATGGGTGATGTGATGGGCGACCTGAACCGTCGACGTGGCATAGTGCAGGGTATGGGAGACAGNTCCATGGGTAAGGTCATTACCGCCGAGGTGCCCCTGTCAGAGATGTTCGGCTATTCAACCGATCTGCGATCAGCGACGCAGGGCAGAGCGACTTACACGATGGAATTCGACAAATACGCAGAAGTACCCGGCAGCATCGCCGAGGGCATAATTAATAACACCTAAGCGATAACATTTAAGAGTTTACACAAGAGATTACGAGAAGAGGACAGATCAGTGGCGAAGGAAAAATTTGAAAGAACGAAGCTACACGTTAACGTAGGCACGATTGGTCACGTAGACCACGGTAAGACGACGTTGACGGCTGCGCTGACCAAGGTTTGTGCTGAAGCCCACGGTGGCGAGATGCGCGATTTCGATCAGATCGATAACGCACCGGAAGAGAAGGAGCGTGGCATCACGATCGCCACGTCCCACGTTGAGTACGATTCCCCGAATCGACACTATGCCCACGTAGACTGTCCGGGCCACGCCGACTATGTGAAGAACATGATTACCGGTGCGGCACAGATGGACGGCGCGATCCTGGTGGTGTCGGCCGCCGACGGTCCCATGCCGCAGACCCGTGAACACATTCTGCTGGCACGCCAGGTCGGTGTGCCTTACATCGTGGTTTACATGAACAAAGCCGACATGGTCGATGACAAGGAGCTGCTGGAACTGGTAGAGATGGAGATCCGTGAGCTGCTGGACATTTATGAGTTTCCAGGCGACGACACGCCGATCATCATCGGATCAGCCCTGAAGGCGCTGGAGGGGGATGAGTCCGATATCGGCACTCCTTCTGTACAGAAGCTGGTCGAGACGCTGGACAGCTATATTCCCGATCCCGAGCGAGATATTGAGAAGCCCTTCCTGATGCCAATCGAGGATGTGTTCTCGATCTCCGGTCGCGGCACGGTGGTCACCGGTCGAGTCGAGCGTGGCATCATCAAGGTCAGTGAAGAGATCGAGATTGTGGGAATCAAGGATACCGAGAAGACGACCTGTACCGGTGTTGAGATGTTCCGTAAGCTCTTAGACGAAGGCCGAGCGGGAGAGAACGTGGGAGTGCTCTTAAGAGGCACCAAGCGTGAAGAAGTTGAGCGTGGTCAGGTCCTGGCNGCACCGGGCTCGATAACGCCGCACACCAAGTTCGAGGCTGAGGTGTATATCCTGAGCAAGGACGAGGGAGGTCGTCATACGCCTTTNTTCAAGGGCTACCGTCCCCAGTTTTACTTCCGTACGACGGATGTAACGGGCAATGTTGAGTTGCCGGAAGGGGTTGAAATGGTGATGCCGGGTGACAACATTAAGATGGAAGTGACGCTGATTGCCCCGATTGCGATGGACGAAGGTCTGCGCTTCGCGATTCGAGAGGGTGGTCGTACCGTTGGCGCGGGTGTTGTAGCCAAGGTCATCGAGTAAGAAATAGGGACAGATCTATTTTTTAGAGAATAATGAGTAGGGATAGGTTCAGTTNTCAAAAATTAATCTNTCCCTATTTTTCAACCACCTACTTGACGGGATTTTTAAGGGAATTGATTTAGGACCGAAATCGCTGAAAGCTAGAAATAATGGGGCTTTCAGGGTGTTTTTGCTTGACTTAGAAGGGTCATCCCATTAAAATTCGCATCCTTTTTTGGCATTTGAAAATTGACCGCCGGAAAANTGTGCAGTAACTAATTAATTTGTAAGCGTTTTTTTGGAGTTTGTAAGTAGATGCAAAGTCAGCGAATCAGAATCCGTTTAAAGGCATTCGATCATCGACTGATTGATCAATCTACCCAGGAAATCGTGGATACTGCCAGGCGCACNGGAGCACAGGTCAAAGGGCCTATCCCGCTGCCAACAGATAAAGAGCGATTTACTGTACTGATTTCACCGCATGTCAACAAAGATGCCCGGGATCAGTATGAAATCCGTACCCACAANCGCTTGCTGGATGTCGTCGAGCCGACTGAGAAGACAGTCGATGCCTTGATGAAGCTGGATCTGGCGGCTGGCGTGGAAGTACAGATCAGTCTGGGCTAAGCACAGGCTAGAAGATTAAAAACATAACCAGGCGAATGAGCATTCAGTCCTCATTGCCCTTTCAACTAAGTTTTGGAGCACTGAAAATCTCCTGGTTCCCCTGGGCGGGAACAAACTAAGTGTAACGCGTCTGCGGCCAAAGCGGGTTTTAGCCCCTTGCACGATGAGGTTTATAGCAATGTCGATAGGACTAGTCGGTCGAAAGAGCGGCATGACCCGTGTATTCACTGAAGAAGGCAATTCCGTGCCCGTTACGGTTGTCGAAGTTCAGCCGAATCGGGTGACTCAGATAAAAACACCGGAAATCGATGGCTACAGCGCTATTCAGGTAACCACCGGTTCGCGCCGTGCCTCGCGCGTGAGCAAAGCAGCTGCTGGTCATTTTGCCAAGGCCAATACGGTCGCGGGCAACGGCCTCTGGGAATTTTGCGCCGAAGGCGATGAGATTGCTGAAATCGAATTAGGTGGTGAGATCAAAGTAGATCACTTCGAAGCAGGCCAGAAAGTAGACGTCACCGGCACCTCCAAGGGTAAGGGATTTCAGGGCGGCGTTAAGCGCCACAATTTCCAGATGCAAGATGCGACACACGGCAACTCCCTTTCACACCGCGCCCCAGGTTCAATTGGACAATGCCAGACACCTGGCAAGGTGTGGAAAGGTAAGAAAATGGCCGGGCAAATGGGTAACGTGCAGAAGACTACTCAGTCATTGGAAGTAGTCAGGGTCGACACAGAAAACAATCTGCTTCTCATCAAAGGCGCCGTACCCGGAGCTCCCGGTTCCAGTGTCATCGTCCGTCCAGCGGTCAAGGTAAGGAGGTAGTAAGCAATGGAACTAGCACTTGCACTGCCTGGAAAGAAAACGGGCAAAGAAAAAATCTCATTGTCAGACGAATCATTCGGTCGTGAATACAACGAGCCGCTGGTGCATCAGACAGTCGTTACTTATATGGCAGGCGGTCGCCAGGGCTCAGTAAAGCAGAAGACTCGTTCTGAAGTGCGTGGTGGTGGACGCAAACCATGGCGTCAAAAGGGCACGGGTAAAGCCAGAGCCGGCACCATTAGAAGCCCAATCTGGCGCTCAGGTGGAGTGACATTCGCAGCCAAACCCCAAGACCACAGCAAGAAACTGAATAAGAAAATGTACCGCGGAGCGATGCAATGCATACTCTCCGAACTAATCCGACAAGGCCGNCTGATTGTCGTTAGCGAATTCACAGTTCAATCCCACAAAACAAAAGACTTGGTAAGCAAGCTCAAAGAATTCGATCTGGACAACGTGCTCATCGTGTCAGATCAAGTCGAACAAAACCTCTATCTCGCCGCAAGAAACCTCCACAAAGTTGACGCACTGGATGTCTCCGGACTCGATCCAGTCAGCCTTATTGGTTGCGAAAAGGTGTTGATAACGGTGCCTGCGCTGAAGAAAGTCGAGGAGATACTGTCGTGAATCCAGAACGTTTGTACACAGTAATCCTTGGCCCCCACATTTCTGAGAAGTCCACTCTGATGGGTGAGGACAATAATCAGTATGTCTTCAAGGTCGCCTCGGATGCCTCTAAGCCTGAGATCAAACAGGCGGTGGAGTCACTCTTCAACGTGGTCGTTGAAGATTTACAGGTATTGAATGTAAAAGGTAAGACCAAGCGTTCGACGCGTGGCAAAGTGCGAAGGCGACCAGGCTGGAAGAAAGCCTACGTGCGTCTTGAAGTGGGCCATGAAATTGATTTTGCGGATATTGGGTAAAGGGGATAGAGGGTTAAGTCATGACAGTAGTTAAATGTAAACCTACATCACCCGGACGTCGTTTCGTCGTCAAGGTAGTGAATCCCGATCTGCATAAAGGCGAGCCTTATGCACNGTTGACTGCGCCCAAGTCAAAATCAGGCGGTAGAAACAACAAGGGACGCATTACCAGGCGCCACCAGGGTGGTGGTCACAAGCAGAAGTATCGCATCATCGATTTCCGTCGCAACAAAGACTCAATCGAGGCGAAAGTGGAGCGGCTGGAATACGACCCGAATCGCTCCGCNAATATTGCCTTATTGCTGTACGCCGATGGCGAACGACGTTACATCATTGCGCCTGCCAAGGTAAGCAAGGGTGAGGTATTGATGTCAGGCGAAGAAGCACCCATCAAGGTGGGTAACTGCCTGCCACTGAGAAATATCCCACTGGGTAGCACGGTGCACTGTGTAGAGATGAAGCCTGGCAAAGGCGCCCAGATTGCCCGGAGTGCAGGTACTTCCCTGCAACTGGTAGCCCGCGAAGCTGACTATGCAACGCTGCGATTGCGATCCGGTGAGATGCGCAAGGTGTTAAGCGAATGTCGTGCAACGCTGGGTGAAGTTTCTAATTCGGAGCATTCATTGCGCTCGCTGGGTAAAGCCGGCGCCAAGCGCTGGAGAGGCGTCAGACCAACGGTTCGTGGTGTTGCCATGAATCCGGTCGATCACCCACACGGTGGTGGTGAAGGACGAACATCCGGTGGTCGTCATCCGGTATCACCCTGGGGTACACCGACCAAGGGTTATAAGACCAGAACAAACAAGCGAACAAACAATATGATTGTCCGCCGCAGAAATTCAAGCCGTTAAGGCAAGTGATAGAGGATTTTATTCGTGCCACGTTCACTAAAAAAAGGCCCGTTCATCGATCTTCACTTGATGAAGAAAGTGCAGGTCGCCGTTCAGAAAAACGACAAACGACCCATCAAGACCTGGTCGCGTCGTTCCATGGTCTCGCCTGAGATGATCGGACTGACAATTGCCGTTCACAATGGTCGGCAACACATTCCGGTTTTCATCAACGAAGACATGGTTGGTCACAAGNTAGGAGAGTTCTCAACGACTCGTACCTATCGTGGTCATTCAGCGGACAAGAGGACGCACTAGGAGAGAATTATGCAAGTGCAAGCAAAATTAAAAGGTGCTCATCTCTCCGCGCAAAAAGCCAGACTGGTTGCAGACCAGGTGCGTGGCAAAGGCGTCGAGGAAGCGTTGAAATTGCTTAGCTACAGCACCAAGAAAGGCGCTGCGATAATCAAGAAGGTGCTGAACTCTGCCATTGCCAATGCAGAGCACAACGAAGGTGCTGATGTGGATGAGCTTAAGATATCAACGATTTGTGTTGATGAAGGTTTGACTATGAAACGCATCATGCCGAGAGCGAAGGGTCGCGCCGATCGCATTCTCAAGCGTTCGTGTCACATAACAATTACGGTCGCAGATAGCTAGGAGATACGGATGGGTCAAAAAGTACATCCAANGGGTATTCGCCTTGGAATCGTCAAGAANCACACCTCGGTGTGGTTCGCTGAGGGTAAGGAATACGCTGACAACCTGTTAGTCGATTTGCAGGTTCGAGAATTTGTGAAGAAGCGCTTAGCGAATGCCTCGGTTTCCAGGATCGATATTGAGCGGCCTGCACAAACTGCAAAACTCACAATCTACACAGCGCGACCAGGGATTGTGATCGGCAAGAAGGGTGAAGATGTTGAAGCCCTGCGAAGAATTCTGAGCAAGAAGATGGGAATTCCTGTGCAAATTAACATCGAAGAAATTCGCAAGCCCGATCTGGATGCACAGCTTGTCGCCGACAGCGTTGCTTCCCAGTTGGAACGTCGTGTGATGTTTCGGCGTGCCATGAAGCGAGCCGTGCAGAACGCTATGCGACAGGGAGCAGAAGGTATCAAGGTGCAGGTAGGTGGTCGCTTAGGTGGCACTGAGATAGCCCGTAGCGAGTGGTACCGCGAAGGCCGCGTACCATTGCATACATTACGTGCCGACATCGACTATGCAACCTCTGAAGCCAGTACTACGTATGGCATTATCGGTGTGAAGGTATGGATATTTAAGGGNGAGATTCTGGACCTGGATGAGGCGATTGTGCCTACTCAATCTAAGGCCAGCTAGAAGTCTAGAGGAATAGCGAAGTGTTACAACCTAAACGAACAAAATACCGCAAGATGATGAAGGGCCGTAATCGCGGCTTGTCCCATCGCGGTGCCAAAGTGGATTTTGGCGAGTACGGTCTGAAGGCTATTTCTCGTGGTCGGTTGACCGCTCGTCAGATAGAGGCGGCGCGACGCGCCATGACCAGAAAGATTAAGCGTGGTGGCAAGATCTGGATTCGGGTATTTCCAGACAAGCCAATCACCCAGAAGCCACTGGAAGTACGTCAGGGTAAGGGTAAAGGAAATGTGGAGTATTGGGTGGCGCAGATCCAGCCCGGTCGCATCATGTTTGAGATCGAAGGTGTTGATGAAGAGTTGGCGAGAGAAGCCTTTTCATTGGCATCAGCCAAGCTGCCATTCGAAACCACATTTGTTAAGCGGACGGTAATGTAATGAAAGCCAGTGATCTGAGAGAAAAGTCTGTTGATGAGTTGCAGAGTCAATTGCAGGAACTCTATAAGGACCAATTTAATTACCGTATGCAAAATGCCACGGGTCAATTGGGGCAAGTACACCTGGTTGGTGAAGTGAAGAAAGATATTGCGCGTGTGAAGACAATCCTTACTGAAAGAAAGCACGAAGATAGTTCTGAAAAGCATGAAGATAAAACTGAAAAGAGCGAAGCATAATTATGTCGGACGNTGAAGTTCAAGAAAGCCAAGAGAACCAAGCGGAAAGTGCNCGTACTGCATCCGGCCGAGTTGTCAGCAACAAGATGGACAAGTCCATCGTTGTGTTGGTCGAGCGTCGAGACAAGCATCCGGTCTACGGCAAGATCATTAAGCGATCTACCAAGATCCATGCACACGATGCAAACAATGAGTGCTTAGCCGGTGATAAAGTAACGATTAAAGAAGTTTGTCCTATATCGAAAACTAAGAGCTGGTCTCTGGTTTCGATCGACGTGAGAGCAACGCAGGTCTAACTGGATTAAACGTAAGACAAGACAGAGTATCCGCATTCGCAAGTAGAATGCATGAGCATGAAGTTTTAGTCAGTTACGAGTTAAGAAATTCCATTCGCNTTTTGAATGGAGATGGAGTGAATCGATGATTCAAGTGCAATCATACTTAGATGTCGCCGACAACAGCGGCGCACGACGTGTAATGTGTATCAAGGTACTGGGTGGATCCCATCGCCGTTACGCTCGCATAGGTGACATTATTAAAGTAACCGTCAAGGAAGCGATTCCGCGAGGTAAGGTTAAGAAGGGTCAGGTGTTGACGGCGTTGGTAGTACGTACCAAGAAGGGCGTGCGNCGCGGTGACGGTTCTTTGATTCGCTTCGATGACAACGCGGCAATTCTGCTTAATAACCAGGACGTGCCCATCGGTACTCGCGTATTCGGTCCCGTGACGCGAGAACTGCGCAACGAAAAATTTATGCGAATTATTTCACTGGCACCGGAAGTATTGTAAGCATAACCGGCCAGCAATAGAGAGATAGAAGAGAATTTTAGGATGAACAAGCTTAAGCGTGATGATCAAGTGATTGTGATCACCGGTAAAGACAAGGGGAAGCGTGGAACAATTTCCCAATTAGTGGGCAATGACAAAGTAATCGTTGCCGGTGTAAACATGGTTAAGCGTCACACCCGGCCCAGCCCGAACCAGGGTAAACCCGGCGGCATTATCGAGAAGGAAGCGGCAATGCACATTTCCAATATAGCGATATTCAATCTTGAATCTAACTCAGCCGATCGAGTGGGAATTCAGGTGGACGATGACGGCATGAAAAAGCGTGTCTTCAAATCGAATGGTCAGGAAATAGATTAAGGACTGGTGGGTTGCCAATCATGGCTCAGTTAAGAGAATTTTATAAGCAAGAAGTAGTACCGGCGCTATCGCAGCAGTTCGGGTTTACCAACACGATGCGTGTTCCCAAGGTCACCAAAGTGGTCCTGAACATGGGCGTGGGTGAGGCGGTGGCTGATAAGAAGGTACTTGAAAATGCCACCAGTGATCTGGAACAGATCAGTGGGCAGAAAGTGGTCGTCACGAAGGCTCGCAAGAGTATTGCGGGTTTCAAGATCCGTGAAGGCTGGCCAATCGGTTGCAAGGTGACTCTGCGCGGCGAACGTATGTACGAATTTCTGGAGAGGCTGGTTGATATTGCGATTCCCCGCATCAGAGACTTTCGTGGTCTTAGCCCCAAGTCATTCGACGGCCGCGGGAATTTCGCCATGGGCGTCAAAGAACAGATCATCTTCCCGGAGATCGATTACGACAAGATCGATACGCTGCGTGGCTTGGATATCACCATTACCACAACAGCTCAGAATGATGAAGAAGGACGGGCTCTTCTAACTGCCCTGCGCTTTCCTTTCCGGGCTATGCCAACCGCTGCAGATGAAGCGCCGAAAGTA
Source organism: Gammaproteobacteria bacterium (assembly GCA_002730035.1). GTDB lineage: Bacteria > Pseudomonadota > Gammaproteobacteria > Pseudomonadales > Pseudohongiellaceae > UBA9145. The sequence continues at coordinate 24,165 of PBYU01000031.1, forward strand.
AAACCCCAAGCTCCCGTCGAGGAAGCCCCTGCAGAAGAAGCTATAGCAGAGGAACAGCCTGCCGCAGCAGAAGAACAAACCGAGGAAGCTATAGAAACAGCACCCGAGACCGAAGCTGAAGCCTCAAAAGAGGAAGCGCCAGCAACGCAACCCAATGATGATCCTTCGGTTGAAGAAGCTGAAGGTAAAGAGGAGTCCTGATATGGCTAAATCTTCGATGATTGCCAGAGAAAACAAGCGAGCGCTGACCGTGCAGAAATATGCAGTCAAGCGCGCTGAGATAAAAGCGGTATTGAAAGATGTGAATGCCAGCGACGATGAGAAATGGGCAGCCCAGATGAAGTTACAGAAACTTCCCCGTGATGCCAGTCCTGTTCGGCAGCGGCGACGTTGCAGAATCACTGGCCGCCCTCATGGTGTGTATCGAAAATTTGGTTTGTGTCGTAACAAATTGCGTGAAGCTGCAATGCGCGGAGACGTGCCTGGCTTGACCAAGGCAAGCTGGTAGGCAGGAGTAAAAATATGAGCATGTCAGACCCAATTGCAGATTTCCTCACCCGCATTCGCAATGCGCAGATGGCTCAGATGCCAGCTGTGAGCTGCTCGTCTTCGAAGATCAAGGTAGCGATTAGCAAGGTGCTGGAAGACGAAGGGTACATTAGTGGCTACGCCGTCAGCGATGAAGCAGGCAAGCCTGTCATCAGTGTTGAGCTGAAATACTTTCAGGGAAAACCTGTTATCGAAGAAATTAAACGAGTCAGCCGACCCGGATTGAGAGATTACACGGGATCAGGCAACTTGCCGAAGAATCGCGCCGGGTTGGGGATAGCGATCCTGTCTACCAACAAGGGCTTAATGACAAACAAGCAAGCACAAGAAGCTGGAATAGGCGGCGAGGTACTGTGTACCGTTTTCTAAGCGGTGCTGACTGTTCAAGCAATAGAACCAGGAAAAGAGTGACGAAATAATGTCCAGAATAGCCAATGCCCCGGTAGCGATACCTCAGGGTGTAGAAACAAAGTTAAGCGATTCGGAAGTCTCGGTTAAAGGAACCAAGGGAGCATTACAGCTTACTCTGCATAATCTGGTGGGAGTCTCTCAGGACGGAGAATTGCTCAGGGTCGCTGCGAAAGATGACAGTCGCGAAGCCAGTGCCATGACAGGTACTTTTCGATCCCTTATTAACAACATGGTAGTGGGTGTTACTGAAGGATTTGAAAAGAAACTGGAATTGCAGGGCGTCGGTTACCGTGCAAAAGCACAGGGTAAGAAAGTAAACCTTACCGTGGGTTACTCACACCCAATAAATTATGAATTACCAGAAGGAGTCACTGCCGAAACCCCTTCGCAAACAGAAATTGTAATTACCGGTGCTGATAAACAACTGGTTGGTCAGGTTGCCGCGGAATTGCGTAAGTTTCGTCCACCCGAGCCTTATAAGGGCAAGGGTATTCGCTACGTTGATGAACGTGTTTACAGAAAAGAAGCGAAGAAGAAATAGGGCTTAAGGTATGAGCGTTAAGAAGACATCTCGTTTACGTAGAGCGAAGCGAGCAAGAGCAAAAATCAGTGAGCTTAGAATGAATCGGTTGTGCGTATTCCGCTCGCCCAGACATATCTACGCACAAATAATTTCGCCATCCGGTGACGATATTCTGGCCAGCGCTTCTACGCTAGAAAAGAAGAGCAAGTCAGGCGCCACAGGCAATATCGATGCGGCGGGCAAGATTGGCAAATTAATAGCTGAACGTGCCAAGAAGGCGGGCATCGAGAAGGTCGCCTTCGACCGATCGGGTTATGCGTATCATGGTCGAATTAAGGCGCTGGCAGAAGCGGCACGTGAAGGCGGACTGGAATTTTAGGAACTAGTGACTTTGAACGGGAACATGAACCGTTCTAATTGACCAAACAGGTATCAATATGGCGTTTAAAGACGAGCCAGGTAAGAACGAAGAAGGCCTGCAGGAAAAACTGATTCAGGTGAATCGTGTGGCCAAGGTGGTTAAGGGTGGTCGAATCTTCGGTTTCACTGCGCTGTCTGCTGTAGGTGACGGCAATGGTCGAGTGGGTTTTGGTCGTGGCAAGGCACGCGAAGTGCCATTGGCGATTCAGAAGGCCATGGAATCTGCGCGTCGTAACATGATTACCGTAAACCTGGATGGGCATACGCTGCAATACCCGATCAGGTCTCGGCATGGGGCATCGAAGGTTTATATGCAACCCGCCTCGGAAGGTACCGGTGTCATTGCCGGTGGTGCGATGCGCGCCATACTGGAATTGGCAGGTGTACAAAATGTGCTGGCTAAATGCTATGGATCTACCAATCCGGTAAATGTTGTGCGAGCCACGTTTAAGGGTCTCAGAGACATGCGTTCTCCGGAAGATATTGCTGCAAAACGCGGTAAGCCTGTGGAAGAAATTGCAGGCTGATTGAAAGGCTTAAAAAGATGGCGAAAGCGAAGAAAACAGTCAAAGTTACATTGGTAAGAAGCCCCATTGGCAGCTTGCCCAAGCACAAATTGTGCTTGCGAGGCCTGGGACTGAAGCGAATGCACCAGTCCGTGGAAGTCGAAGACACTCCTGCGGTACGCGGCATGATAAATAAGATCAGCTATATGCTGGCTGTTGAATGAGAGATCTTTTGAATGCCGCGAGGCATGATAAACAAAGTTAGTTACATGCTAGCTGTCGAGTAAGGAAAACGCAATGCAACTCAATGATTTAAGTCCTGCACCAGGCAGCATCAAGGCGAAGAAGCGCGTCGGTCGTGGTATTGGCAGCGGCTCGGGAAAGACCTGTGGTACTGGTCATAAAGGCCAGAAGTCTCGCTCTGGCGGCACCATCAAGCCGGGATTCGAGGGCGGCCAGATGCCATTGCAGATGCGTCTGCCTAAATACGGTTTCAGCTCTCGTGCAGGACGAGTCACTGCCGAAGTTCGCACTTCGGAGTTGAATAAGGTCGATGGTGACATCATAACAATAGAATCACTGCGTAAAGCTGGATTGATTTCAGTCGGTATCAAGCGTGTGAAAGTCATGCTGTCCGGCGAGGTGACCAGGAAGGTCACCCTGGAAGGGATTCGTGTCACCAAGGGTGCCAAAGCGGCAATTGAAAAGGCTGGCGGGAAAGTAATCGAAGCCACAACTGCCGAGGAGAAGCCAGCTGCTGCGAAGAAGTCAGCTGCTGCGAAGAAGGCGGCAAAGGCTGAAGCAACGGCTCCAGCAACGAAACAAGCTGAAACGCCCAAGGCGGCAGCGCCTGAGGATGATGCAGACCCGGCGAAGCAGGACGACGAGTAATTAGAACTGGTTCAGAACAATGGCAAACAAAGCTAATTTAAATCCAGAAAACATAGGCGCCGGTCTCGGTGAGCTGAAAGCTCGCCTGCTGTTTCTGCTGTTCGCCCTTCTAGTCTACCGTATCGGTACACATATTCCTGTGCCGGGAATCGATCCGCTACAGCTTTCACAGTTTTTCAATAACCAGCAGGGCACCCTAACAGACATGGTCAACATGTTTGGCGGTGGCGCGCTGGAGCGCATGAGCATCCTGGCACTGGGCATCATGCCCTATATCTCCGCATCGATCATCATGCAGCTGCTGACAGCGGTGAGCCCACAGCTGGATCAGTTAAAGAAAGAAGGCGAGTCAGGCAGACGCAAGATTACCCAGTACACACGCTATGGAGCGCTGGTGCTGGCGACGGTGCAGGGTACGGGCATGACGGTCGGGTTGCTGGCACCTATGGCCTATGCGCCAGGCCTGGTTTTCAACCTGACGGCGATCATATCGCTGGTAACGGGAGCCATGTTCCTGATGTGGCTCGGAGAACAGATTACAGAAAAGGGCATCGGCAATGGCATCTCGATGCTGATTTTCGCCGGTATCGTGGCTGGTTTTCCAGCGGCGATTGGTACCTCCCTGACACAGGCTTATGAGGGTCAGATTAATGGCGTATTGCTACTGGTCGTTGGCGTCATCGCCATCGGAGTTGTAGCGTGCATCGTGTATGTAGAAAGAGCCCAGCGACGCATTACCGTCAATTACGCGAAGCGCCAACAGGGCCGTAAAATGTACCAGGCGCAGGCGAGTCATCTGCCATTGAAGATTAATATGGCGGGGGTGATTCCAGCCATTTTTGCCAGTTCCATCCTGTTGTTCCCGGCATCGCTGGGGCAGTGGTTCGGACAGTCGGAAGGCTCGGAGTGGTTGCAGGACCTGGCATTGTTAATCGGCCCCGGGCAACCTATGTACATTATTATTTTTAGCGCAATGATCATTTTCTTCTGCTTCTTCTATACCGCGCTGGTTTTCAACCCTCGCGATGTGGCAGAGAACCTGAAGCGATCAGGCGCTTTTATCCCCGGCATACGCCCGGGTGAGCAGACAGCGAAGTATATCGATGATGTGATAACGCGACTGACCATGTTTGGTGCCGTGTACATAACCCTTGTCTGTCTGCTTCCGAACTTTATGCAGATGATAGCCAACGTCCCCTTCAACTTGGGCGGCACAGCATTGCTTATATCGGTAGTGGTAACGATGGATTTCTGGTCCCAGGTGCAATCACACCTGATGTCTCATCAATATGATTCCGTGATGAAGAAATCGAAGTTGGGTAGCTATGGAAGAGGTGGCATCTAGTTTGTTGCCCACACAGACGAGAGCTGCTGCAGGTAAAAGTCAGTGCAAGCGGAACGCGCTGCACTAGAGGTAAAACGATATGAAAGTTAGAACATCAGTAAAAAAGATCTGCCGAAATTGTAAAGTCATCCGACGCAATGGTGCGGTGCGAGTAATTTGTAGTGCAGAGCCTCGACACAAGCAACGTCAGGGTTAATAAGGAGTAAATCTATGGCACGTATTGTCGGGGTTAACATACCAGACCACAAACATATCGTGATTTCTTTGCGCTATGTGTATGGCATTGGACCAACTACGGCCAAGGCCATTTGTGATACGACTGGTATTCAACCGTCTACCAAAACCAGCGAACTGAGTCCTGAGCAATTGGACAGCGTTCGTGCAGAAGTGGCAAAAGTGCCTACTGAAGGTGATTTGCGTCGGGAAGTATCGATGAATATCAAGCGTTTGATGGATCTCGGTTGTAACCGTGGCATCCGTCATCGCCGTTCGCTGCCAGTAAGAGGTCAGCGCACTAAGACTAATGCTCGCACCTGTAAGGGTCCGCGCAAGCCGATCAGGAAGTAAAGAACCATGGCTACACCAAAAACGACCAAGAAAAAATCACGATCTACCGTTATCGATGGTATCGCGTTTATCCATGCGTCCTTCAATAACACCATCATCACTATTACCGATCGACAGGGTAATACGCTGAGTTGGGCTACGGCAGGTGGATCTGGTTTCAGAGGCTCAAGAAAGAGTACGCCTTTCGCTGCACAGGTTGCTGCGGAAAAGGCAGGCAAGTCGGCCATAGAGTTATACGGCCTGAAGAATCTGGACGTGAAAGTAAATGGACCGGGACCGGGTCGCGAGTCAGCAGTACGCGCACTGAATGGCTGTGGGTTAAGAGTTGGTAATATTACCGATGTGACCCCAATTCCACACAATGGTTGCAGACCGCCCAAGAAGCGGCGTGTGTAAACAGGAGATAAAAGTATGGCCCGCTATTTAGGCCCAAAATGTAAGCTATCTCGTCGCGAAGGAACTGATCTGTTCCTGAAGAGTGGTGTACGACCGATAGACAGCAAGTGTAAGACAGATGCGATTCCTGGCCAGCACGGTCAGCGTCGTGGCCGCTTGTCTGACTACGGTGTGCAACTTCGAGAAAAGCAGAAAGTACGACGAACCTACGGTGTTCTAGAAAAACAATTCCGTGGCTACTATAAAGAAGCGGCCCGCCTGAAGGGTGCTACTGGTGAAAACTTGTTGCAATTACTGGAATGCCGCCTGGACAATGTAGTTTATCGGATGGGTTTTGGATCCACTCGTGCTGAATCGCGCCAGTTGGTTTCGCACAAATCGATCTGTGTTAACGGTGGTGTGGTCAACATTCCCTCCTTCCAGATTGCGGAAGGCGATGTTGTAACCGTTAGACAAAAAGCCAGGGAGCAGCTACGAATTAAATCTGCATTGGAATTGGCATCACAACGCACTGAAATTGATTGGGTCTCAGTTGATTCGAAAAAAATGGAAGGGCAGTTCACCCGCAAGCCGGAGCGAACTGATCTGCCTCAAGAGATCAATGAAAGCCTTATCGTCGAGCTCTATTCCAAGTAGGGACAATCACACAAAGGGTGGATTACATGCAAACTTCTTTATCAAACTTTCTTACACCACAAGTGATACAGGTTGATGAGTTCGACAAGTGTCATTCCAAGGTGGTTCTGGAGCCATTGGAAAGAGGCTTCGGTCATACTTTGGGGAATGCACTGCGTCGAATCCTGCTTTCATCGATGCCTGGTAGCGCGGTGGAAGAAGTCGAAATCGATGGTGTTGTTCATGAATACAGCACGATAGAAGGCGTCCGGGAAGACGTCATCGAAATACTTTTAAACCTCAAGGGAATCGCGGTAGTTCTGAATAACAAAGAAGAAACAGTACTGACGCTATCAAAGAAAGGTTCTGGCACTGTCACTGCTGGTGATATCAATGAGGATCATGACGTTGAGATTATTGATCCTGACCACGTTATTGCGAATCTCAATACCAATGGCGAGATAAACATGCGCCTGACAGTTCGCAAGGGTCGCGGATATTCACCTGCCGACAGCCGTGTGGATGAGGAAGATGAAACCCGCGCAGTGGGTAAATTACTACTGGATGCCTCTTACAGTCCCGTTATGAGAATTTCCTATGCCGTTGAAAACGCTCGTGTAGAGCAGAGAACCGATCTTGATAAACTGATTATCGATCTGGAAACTAACGGCACCATTGAGCCGGAAGAAGCGATTCGCCGCGCTGCCACTATCCTGCAGCATCAACTGAGCGTGTTCGTCGATCTGCAGAGTGAAATCATTGCAGAACCTGAAGAGCATGAAGATGAGATCGATCCGATATTACTGCGTCCGGTAGATGATCTTGAGCTCACTGTTCGCTCAGCTAACTGTCTGAAGGCGGAAGACATTTACTACATCGGAGACCTGATTCAGCGTACCGAAGTTGAATTATTGAAAACGCCGAACCTGGGTAAGAAGTCGCTGACAGAGATCAAGGACGTTCTTGCCACGCGTGGACTGTCACTCGGTCTGCGTCTGGATAACTGGCCGCCCTCCAGCCTCAAGTCTGACGACCGGGCAGCCTAAGCACGATAAAACGATAAAACGATAAAATGAGTAATAGCGAGAGTATAGAGTTATGCGTCATCGACACAGCGGTCGCCAGCTAAATAGAAATAATTCGCATCGAAAAGCCATGTTTCGAAATATGACTTCGTCTCTGGTTGAACACGAAATCATCAAAACCACGTTGATCAAGGGCAAGGAATTGCGTTCGGTTGCAGAACCGCTAATCACACTGGCCAAGAAAGACAGTGTTGCAAATCGTCGGCTCGCGTTCGACCGAACTCGAAATAAGGAGACCGTAGGCAAGCTCTTCACCGAGCTGGGACCGCGCTATGCTGAACGCCCGGGCGGCTACATACGAATTCTCAAGTGTACTGAGCGCGCCGGTGACAAAGCGCCGATGGCCTTTGTTGAGCTGGTGGATCGTCCCATCCGCAATACCGATGATATCGAGGGCTCAGTAGAATCCGAAGCGGAGTAGTAATCTCCCCACAGAATTTTCAGAATTACACCCGGCCATCTAAGCTGTACGAACAAAAAGATGGTCGGGTTTTTAGTCTCTACTATTTACGAAGTTCAGCACACTGCCCCAGTTAATTCTCTCTATGCACTACATGAAGCCCTGGTCATATTAAAGGAAGAAGGCCTGGCTCAGACACGCGCTGAATTACGAAGCTTCCGCCGCAGGATTTGGAGCAATGGGTTTGTTGTTTGTCGTAGACTAAGAACATCGATTGCCGCCGCGCAGGGTGTCTACTCTCAATAAGTAGCTGATCTGCTACGCTATGCAAGGGCTAACGTGGTTTCTTTTTTGCCTGGATGAGTGTGTTCCATGAATCGTCCGTCTACACGTGATTATCTAGAGCTACTCCTGCTTTCTGCAATCTGGGGATCTTCATTCCTGTTTCTACGCATTGCGTCACCCGAATTCGGGCCGGTATTCCTGGTCGAAATGCGGGTATTGAATGGTCTGGTAGTTTTGCTTCCCCTAAGTCTGCTGTTAGGTAAACACAGGGAGGTTTTTAAACATTGGAAAATGATCTTTATCATTAGCCTGACCAACATGGCCGTGCCATTTTGTTTCTTCGCTTTCGCTGCCCTGAATACCAGTGCAGGTGCGCTTTCAATTCTGAACGCGACCGTACCTTTTTTCACGGCTATTATCGCCTTCGTATTTTTTCACCAACGCTTATCTATGGTGGCTATTGCTGGCATGTTGGTTGGATTCATCGGCGTTATCGTATTGGTGATCGATCCGGCCGATGGCGCTGTCGGGACCAATAGCGTATTGGCAGTTCCCGCCGCATTGCTCGCCTGCATACTGTACGGTGTTGCACTCAACCTGGTGGCCCACAAGCTTCAGGGAGTCTCGGGCATGTCGATAACCGTAGGCAGCCTGTTTTTCTCCAGCATCATGTTGCTGCCTTTTGCTCTGTGGCATCAACCTGAGACATTACCCCAGGGTTCGGTATGGCTAAGCGTGTTGGCATTAGGAGTGCTTTGCACCGGGGGCGGCTATATTCTATTTTACCGCCTGATTGCCAGAATTGGCTCTCAACAGGCCATCATGACCACCTATTTAATTCCGCTTTTCAGTATCTTATGGGGATATCTGTTTCTTGCAGAACAGATCACATATTTTATGGTTTTTGGTTGTATATTAGTGCTGACAGGGATTGGGATGACGACCGGCAAGAGGCCTCGATTTAGCCTATTTTCGCGAAGCGACTCTCCTTGACCCGCCTTGAATTAGCCGCTTAAATTGGATCGAAAATCCCGATAAAAGGGCAGTAGATTGAGATGATTGGAAGGATTAGCGCCAAGACGTGCAAATTGTACGGGTATATAATACCAGCTAAAGTAGCCGGTCTTTAAGGGCTGTAGTCGTACAGATTTGTTGCGTAAATCTACATAATGTAAAGAAAGCTGTTTATAAGCAGAGAAACAGCGACTGATTCGAAATACATTGTTGTGTAAGCTTACAGAGTTCGCAGGATTTGAGACCGGAATCAAACCATGCAAGCAGAAACTGCTGAAGCAATCGAAACTGTAGAATTGGAAGCGGATGAATTGGCTTCGAACTCAGCTGCGATTGATCTTCAGCCCCCCCCCCTCGTTCGCAGAAGTTCATGATGGCCCGGACTATGCTAAGTCTATGGTTACCATCGAGCTAACCAATAATAGTCGTGCCAAAGGTACGCTTCTGAAATTCAATGCGGTTGACGAGACCGTTCGTATTCTCGAACCCAGAGCAGTGGTGCCTACCGATATCGACATGAGCACCATCAAGTACATGCGTCTGGAAAACCGTACCAACTAATGATTGGCAGTCCTGGAACTCCAGGGATTGATGTCGACACAGAGGCACGTAGTTTCGAAGTTTACTTTAGCGATCGCTCCGAACTCACAGGCAAGACTTACGGTACCAGAACAGACAAGAACGGCATCCATATCTATGAGCAAACCAAGGTAGGGCGCAAGTGGCGCTACTGTACACACTTGTTTGTTGTTCATGCGGTAATAGCAAACCATATCATCGGTGGTCAGATCGGTGAAATGCTGGTTGAAGAAAAGCAGATTTCACAGGAGGCGCTGGATACTGCATTACAGGATCAACAGGACGAACGTTCCAGGTTACTGGGTGAATACCTGGTTACTCAAAAAATCGTCGATGCCGAGGAGCTGGAAGGAGCGCTGTCCCGTCAGAAAAACATGCCAAACCTCAAGCTCGGGGAAATTCTAGTTGGTGAAGACCTGGTTACCAAAGCACAGCTGAATGAGGCGCTAAAAGAACAGAAGAAGAAACGTAAAGGTGCACTCGGTGAGATTCTCGTTGGCAGAGGTGTCATCGAGAAAGATCAGATTCAGCAGGCTCTTGCGAAAAAGCTGGGCATACCCTTTATAAATCTTCGAGAGTTTACTGTAAGTCCAGAGTTGTGAACATGCTGACGGCAGCCATCGCCTTTAAGCACAAGGTGGTGCCACTCGATGTCTACGAGGGCAAGATCGTAGTCGCCATTGAGAACCCGATGGATTGGCAGGTCACCGACGCACTGAGTTTCAACATCAACAAATACGTCGAACCCGTTATGGCCTCGCCTGAGGATATAAACTGGGCGTTGCAATTTTACTATACCTCAGAAGACATCGAAGCCACTCTCTTGGACTACGATGAGGAACTGGGAGAGAGTTCTGAGGAAGGCGAAGATTATGACGAAACAATCTTCTCCGCAGTCGAAACCCAACAAGTTACTGACAACGTCATCGTTCGTATTGTTAATAAAATTGTTGAGGATGCCCATCGACAGAAGGTTTCAGATATTCATATCGAACCTGGTATGGGTAAGCAGAAAGTAGTCGTTCGCTTCCGCAAGGATGGCGTGATGTCTATTTACTACAAGTTTCCAACCAAGTATCGGGCAGTTTTTGTTTCCCGTATCAAGGTGATGGCTCACCTGGATATCTCCAACAAGAACAAGCCCCAAGACGGCAAGATAAACTTCAGTCACCTCGCTCCCGTAGATGTCGAACTGCGTGTCGCCACCATTCCCACTGCAGGTGGCATCGAAGATGTTATTATTCGTCTCCTCAGTGGTGGCAAGTGTATGCCGGTGAATGCAATCGGGCTAAGTACACCTAATCTGGACAATCTTATGGCTGGTGTGACCAAGCCCTACGGATTATTCCAGGTGTGTGGACCCACCGGCTCCGGTAAGAGTACCACCCTGCAC
>PBYU01000032.1 GCA_002730035.1 Gammaproteobacteria bacterium
AATGGCAAACTCCGGATACGCCGCCGGCGCATGGCAACTGGGGCGACAGCCTGCCAACGGTTTATCGATGGGCCTATGACTACAGCGTACCCGGTGCCCATGAAGACTTCATTCCGCAGAATACCCCTGAGAGTGTAGAGCCCACAGTTGACGAAGAACATTTTGATCCCGATAAGGACGGTTCGCTGGCCGACGTATGAGCTTAATTAGAGACCTCACCAGTAAGCCCTGGGAACACAAGGGTGTCATAGGCGGATTAAAACCCGAGGGAGCTTTCGAAGCACCCTCGGAAAAGGTTTGCCTGATAATCTTCCTGGTCGTAGCGACGATTGTCTTCTCCATGTTCACCGTCAGCTACTTCGTGCGCATGGAATTACCAGATTGGCAACCGCTATCGGAGCCGGCACAATTGTGGTTCAACACCATTTTGCTGATTATCAGCAGCGTCATGTTTCAGTGGGCGCGTAATATCGTCAGCCTGGATTCACGGCGCAGCCTCACCTCCGTATTTATCGGGGGTGGTGTGTTCGCAATCCTGTTCATCATAGGACAACTTATTGCCTGGGGGAATTTGCAGAGCTCGGGCTACTACCTGGCTTCTAATCCAGCAAATTCCTTCTACTACCTGCTGACCGGATTGCACGCGCTGCATCTGCTCGGCGGCTTATGGGTATGGAGCAAGAGTTCCGCTCGTTTGATCTCCGGTAGCGAGCCGAAAGAAATCAAACTGAGTATCGAGCTCTGCACTGTCTACTGGCACTTTCTGCTGGTGGTGTGGCTGGCACTGTTTGCAATTTTGTCTAACACGTAACAAAGAAGGCTGAAGCTTTAACATAAAATGGGAAAAAAGGATGAGTGAAGCAACCGCGAACGATGTAGCCTCCCACGATGGGGTGGCTGGCCTGGTCGACGACTGGAGCGCCGACAAGCAGACTTATCATGTGCCTTGGGGTAAGGCGATGATGTGGATTTTTCTGGTATCGGATACCTTTATCTTCTCGTGTTTTCTGATTAGTTATCTGAATGTACGAATTACTACTACACAACCCTGGCCGCCACAGAGTGAAATCTTCGCTCTTTCATTCGGGGGCGATCCAATACCGCTGATTCTGATCGCGATCATGACCTTTGTGCTCATCACCAGCTCGGGCACCATGGCACTCGCTGTGAATATGGGATACCGCAAAGACAAGGTCAAAACATTCTGGCTAATGTGTGCGACTGCCGCCTTCGGCGTCATGTTTGTCAGCATGCAGGCATTCGAGTGGACCAAGCTGATTGTTGACGAGGGTGTGCGGCCCTGGGGCAATCCGTTTGGCGCGCCGCAGTTCGGGTCGGCCTTTTTCATGATTACAGGCTTTCACGGCTTACACGTATCGGCGGGCGTGATCTACCTATTATGGGTCGCATTCCGAGTGAAGCGGGGTTACTACGACAACAAGGGTTTTGAGATAGTCGAAATCGCCGGTCTATACTGGCACTTTGTTGATCTGGTATGGGTATTCATTTTCGCATTTTTCTACTTATTGTAAGAGGGGACAGAGATGTCATCTGAAGCAGGTCAACAACATCCCCTGGGGATTTACTACAAAGTCTGGATACTGCTGTTCGTACTCAGCGGTTTCTCCTACGCGGTCGATTTTTTTGATGTGCAGGGCGCCATGCGCTGGACCCTGGTAATACTTTTCATGCTGCTAAAAGCGGGTTTTATTATCTCCGTTTTCATGCATGCCATGTGGGAACGTATGGCGCTGGTATTCACCATACTCGGGCCGCCAATTGTGCTACTACTATTTATCGGGTTTCTGGCTGTGGAAGGAGATTACGTGCAAGAAAATCGATTCCAGTACCGGGGGCATGACCGGGATGCTGTAGCGCTCGGTCCTGACGATCTCCATGGTGAAGAAGAAGCGCACTAAGCTTTTTTCCTAAAACACTAAGGCTATAGCTTCTGGGCTATAGCCTTTTTTCGTGCCTGTGTTTCCCTGAAGTTATTCTCCTCTTTTCACGAATGGGCAATCCTGAACTCACCCATCTAACAATGTGTCGCTGCCCCTGTAGCCAAATCGTATTATGGCCTAAGCGCGGCGATTACAGGCGCCGTGTCAGGGTGAACTCCGCGCCAAATCGAAAACGATACCGCGGCCTGCTCCACAAGCATGCCCAAGCCGTCCAGCGCCAATGCTGCGCCATTGTGTTTAGCCCAAGCGACAAACACGGTATCTTCAATCCCATACATCATGTCGTAACAGCAGGTATTTCCGGCCAGGACTGATTTTTCGAGCTCTGGTAACTCGCCGGTCAAGCTCAAGGACGTGCCATTGATAATTAGATCAAATTCCGTTTCGTCGAAACTGCCATAGTCGCGTGCGCGCATGTCAATAAGGCCGCCAAACTCACTTACTAATTGCTCAGCTTTGGAAAGTGTCCGGTTCAAGATTGTTATCGAAGCAGGTTGATGATTGACCAGTTCGGCGAGTGCTCCGCGGATTGCACCCCCTGCCCCCAGCATGAGAATTCTATTACCCTGAATCGAAACACTGTTGTTTTGCTGTAAATCATTAACCAATCCGATGCCGTCGGTATTGTCTCCATGCAAGGTTTCTTCATCACCTATGAACAAAGTATTGACGGATTTTGCCAGGGCGGCGCGCGGTGCATGATAGTCAGCCAGTGCGAAGGCTGCCTCCTTGAATGGGACTGTCACATTCAGTCCCTTGCCACCATCGGCAAAATATTTACTAATGAACGCAGCAAATCCGCCAGCCTCAACCTTGATCGCCAGATACTCCAGGTCCTGTCCGGTTTGTTCAGCGAACAGCTGATGGATCTGCGGGGATTTGCTGTGTTCTATTGGGTTGCCTACCACGGCATAGAGCGACATAGTTTATTCCAGTTACTGATTGGTCAAATCCAATCTCTTGGTTTAAAAACCCTCGGTGTAAAGCCTTGCCTCTTTAATTCACCTCTGGCGTTGCCTGTAACTGCCGGTTTCAGCGAATCAACTGTCCTGTGTACAGGTCTCTGATCTCTGAAGGCGCTTTGCCCGTACCAAGCTCTCCCTCTACGATAAAATCGACTTTGTCGGCAATTTTCTGTTGCAGTTCCTGCCGTCCTCGAAGTGTCGGTTCCCCGGACAAATTTGCCGAAGTCGATACTAGGGGTTTTTTAAATTGAGTACAGAGTGCCCTGATAAGCGGATGTGCACTAACTCTAACCGCAACAGAGTCGTGGCTGCCTTTTATCCATCCGGGAATCAATTTCTTACTGTCTGGTATCAACCAGGTAATAGGGCCCGGCCAGGTAGAGCGAAGCTGATTGAGCTGTGACTCACTTAAAGGATCCAGCAGGGGTCTTAGCTGCTCCATGCTTGCCGCGACCAGAATCAACCCTTTCTCGGGTGAGCGTTGTTTGATAGCAAAAATTCGTTTCACTGCCGACTGATTATAAGGATCACAACCCAGCCCCCATACTGCCTCAGTGGGATAGGCAATCACATGACCTTGAAGAAGGTGGTCACAGGCGCGTTGAAGATCGAGTTGGCCCACAGGGCAAGATACAAATAAGGCTGTCAGCGACGTTTACTTTAGAGAGGACTGTAATGCCTGATCCTGAGATTTTATTTTTTCGGCATTAGCTGTCCGTTCGGTTTTTACCCGCTCTGCCAGTGCTGCATCAGACAGAGATAGAATTTGCGCGGCAAGATAGGCCGCATTTTTTGCCCCGGACTTCCCTATGGCCACGGTTGCAACCGGGATGCCCCCCGGCATTTGTACCGTCGATAGCAGCGCATCCAAACCATTCAAGGGTCCAGAATCGATAGGAACTCCGATAACGGGTTTAGTGGTGTGAGCCGCAGTCGCCCCGGCCAGGTGTGCGGCCAGCCCTGCTCCAGCTATGAAAACCTGACAGCCGCGCGACTCAGCATCGCTGATAAACTGTTGTGTCGCCGCAGGTGTTCTATGGGCCGAAGTAATCTTGATCTCGTAGTGTATTTGCAGCTGCTGCAGAGTATCAGCGGTGGCCTGCATAATATTGAGGTCTGATTCTGACCCCATCAAAATAGAGACAAATGGCGTACTCATGGTGAACGATTCCGGGTCGAAAGTTTCAAGGTGAAAAGCAAAACGGGGAAACTACCGCAGACCGCTCACCTATGCAAGGGTGCTCGGGATCCTCTGAACTAGTATGCCCTGCTATACCTACCACCAGTCGAATCGATCAGGCCCTGAATTTCCAGCTGTACCAGTTCATTGCTTAATTGCTGAAGTTCCAACCCGGTGCGTTCTGCAAGGGTATCCACTAAACAGCTTTCGGCTTGTAACTCTTTTAGAATTAGCCGTTGTTCTTTGGTGCTTCCTGTTTGCTGGCCTGTCGGCTGCTTAGATTCGCCGCACTCAACGGCGACATCCAGTGTGTTCAGCAGCCCTGGTGTTATTAGCTCTTCCAATACGTCTTCTGGGGTTTCCACCAGTTTGGCTCCCTGCTTTATTAATTGGTGGCAACCTCTCGATAGCGGATTATTGATAGTGCCGGGCAGCGCAAACACCTCTCGGTTTTGTTCCATAGCCAGTCTCGCCGTAATCAGTGATCCACTGCGTAAGGCCGCTTCCACCACCAGTGCCCCACAGCATAATCCGCTGATAATGCGATTGCGCTGTGGAAAGTGGGCAGGAAGAGGCGGAGTTCCGAGAGGAAACTCCGTAATAAGAGCGCCATTCTCCAGGATGCGTTCGGCCAGGGGCCGGTTAGTGTGAGGATAGATCAGGTCCGCTCCCGTGCCCATTACCGCGACTGTTCCTGCATTCGCTGCCAATGCGCCTGCATGGGCCTGGGCATCGATTCCTTTCGCGAGGCCGCTACAGATACCAAGGGCAATTCTGCCAAGCTCATGGGCCAGCCAGTAAGCGTTGCGTGAACCATAGCTGCTTGATTTCCTGCTACCCACCATCGCTAACAGTGGCCCACTTAATTGATGTGGATTGCCTCGCACGTAGAGTAGCGCTGGAGCGCCGCCGGTCTGCCGCAGCAGCTCAGGGTAGGCTTTGTCTTCATAACAAACTATGGAGTTAGCGTCGTTTTCCAGCCAGTTCAGGTCGTTTTTAATGCAATTGTCGACATTTCGAGATTTTTCAGGCCCGAGTATCGCGGCTACCTGCGGCGAGCTCAGCCCCCTGCCGAGCGGCTCTGATGAGACAAAATCACGAATTCTATCCAGACTTTCAAATCGAGTTAGCAACCTTGAGAACTGGGCGGCTGAGAGTTCGCTGCCATGCAGCAGCCGCAGGTATTCTTCGAGAAGCTGAGATTCCATGGGTCATCCTTGAACAATGGAATGGTGATGAATTGAGCCGGGCTAAGGGCTTGCCACGTTGTTGGAGATTTCGATGGGCTGGGTACTACTGAGTATGACGGCGTAACTGAATTGCTCGAATGTACGATAAACCAGCAGGGTTCCAATATCGTTGCCCGGCAGTTGCAGGCGCTCACCGCCGAAAATACTGCTCATTCTCTCCCGAAAAGTTAGGCGTTCACGCTCTACTTCATCCACCATCCGTTCGCCTTCCTCTTGAACTGACAAGATGTCACCAACTGCCAGGCTATCCTGCAGCCCCAGGTCGATAATGACAGTATCCAGCTGCGATGCCAGGGCTTCGCCACTTAAAAAGGCGATCACCTCACCTGTAATGTCCGATACAGGCTCGGTTGGGGATATGGTTGCCCCGATTCGCGACTCTTCCCGAATAAGTAAGCGATCACCAACTTTGATTTCCTTGCTACTATTGTTAATCACTAATCGGCGTAGTTCCGCTCCGTCTTGATCTGCGATGGTTGCAAAGCTAAGGTATTCCGCTTCCAGGCCAATTAGCTCGTCTTCAGACTCGTCCATAAAGCCACGGCCTGCTCTGTAGACTTCGAAAGAACTTGTGCCAATCGGCCAGGTTCCACGGGCATAGACTTCATCGCCAGTACCGATAATCAGATTGGCCCCCAGGTTCTCCACGATATAAGGCGCTGCGTCATACAATTCCCGGGTAATAATCCGATTTCGAGTGAAGCTGTTCTCAATCGATTCCAGAGGTATCGCCGGGATAGCGCTAACCAATGCTTCCTGGCGAATCTGTGGACCGACCCGCTGAATGTCACGATCTCCTCTATTTACTAGTATTCTCGGGGAGCCGCTCACAAAACCAAGCCTCAGGATGTCGCCAGGATAGATCAGGTCTGCGTTGTCCAGATACGGGTCGGGTTGCCATATTTCCGGCCATAGTTCCGGGTTTTGCAGAAACTGGCTCGCAATATTCCACAGGGTGTCGCCATCGGCAACGATATAGCTTTCCGGGTATTCACCGAGCAACAACGAGGCCTGGGCTTGTGCACCTGAGAATGAAACGAGTACAGCAAGCATGGCTAGCTGCGCGGTTCTGTAAAGCTTATTTCGTATAGGTTTCATTATTAAAATTCTGCACTTAGAGTCATAGATATCTTAGCAATACGGTATAATTATCACTAGAAGCAGATCACAGACTGCTTCATTTGTGTTCCACTCATTATAGGTTCTTCGAGACGATGGCAATTTTGCAAATTCTGGAATTTCCGGATCCGAGGCTTAGGAAAATAGCGCCCCCCGTAACTGTTTTCGACGCCAAACTCGAAGTCTTGATCAATGATATGTTTGAAACCATGTATGAGGCGGAGGGAATCGGGCTAGCAGCAACCCAGGTCAACTTGCATAAACGGCTTCTAGTACTCGATACCTCCGAAGAAAAAGATAGTCCGCAAGTCTTCATTAATCCAACTTATGCAGTAATTGATGAAGAGCTGACGGAATATGACGAAGGCTGTCTCTCCGTGCCCGGTTTCTACGAGACGGTCGCCCGTCCGAGCTCGATTAAAGTAACTTCATTTGATAAATCCGGCGAGCCGTTTGAGTTGGTAGCGGAAGGAATTCTGTCAACCTGCATTCAACATGAAATTGACCATCTCGATGGCAAATTATTTGTCGATTATCTCAGCACATTGAAACGGCAACGAATCCGCAGCAAGCTCGAAAAAGAACACAAAAAGTCAGCCTGATCGCCCATGGGAAAATTTCGAATATGTTTTGTGGGGACTCCCGAGTTTGCCTCTGCTCACTTGACAGCGCTGCATGAGTCTCAGCATGAAGTCGTGGCCGTTTACACACAGCCGGATCGTCCAGCAGGCCGTGGCAAGAGCTTGCAGCCAAGCCCAGTCAAGCGAGTGGCTGAGACTTATTCAATTCCTGTGTATCAACCCGGATCTTTAAGATCGGTCGAACAGAGCTCGATTCTTGCAGGCTTGAATCCAGATGTGCTTGTGGTGGTTGCCTACGGCTTGATTCTGCCAGCAGACATTCTCAATATCCCTCGTTTCGGCTGTATCAATGTGCATGCTTCCCTATTGCCTCGGTGGCGAGGCGCTGCGCCAATTGAGAGAGCCTTACTATCTGGTGATGAGGAGTCAGGTGTCACCATTATGCAAATGGATGAAGGCCTGGATACTGGCGATACGCTTTATCAAATAGCGGTCCCAATCGCAGCCACCGATACTCGAATTGACCTTGAGAACAGTTTGCGCCTCGCTGGCCAGAAAGCCTTGCTCTATACATTGAATAATCTTCAGCAACTATTAAAGACTGCGATGAAACAAGATCATACTAAAAGCTGTTATGCAGAGAAGTTGCAAAAAAGCGAATCTTTGATCGATTGGGTGGCATCGGCAGAAATAGTCAATCGCACGGTTCGCGCGGGTATTGGGCGAGCTCCAGCCTTTTCCTATCTGCAAGGCAACAGATTAAGAATTCTCCAGGCAACTCCTTCTTCTGACAGTTTCGACCAGGCGCCTGGCACAATTGTCAGAGTGGACAGGGAAAGTTTCCAGGTAGCCTGTTCGGCTTCATCACTGCTGATATCTGCCGTTCAACTACCTGGGAAAAACCCTGTCAACGTTCGAGATATTTTCAATTCCCGCCCTGACTTTTTCGCTGTTGGAAAAGCGCTTTCCAACTCTGACTCAGCAGCTTGATGAGTAAGCCTAACACTCGAGCTATAGCCGCGAAAATTCTCACAGAGTTACAAAAAGGCAATGGCTCTCTTAGCAGTCATCTCACAAAGCAAACAGAATTATCTGACCACGCATTGTTGCAAGAAACCTTGTACGGTAGTTGTCGTTGGTTTCATCTGCTGGAATGGCTTCTCAACCAGTTGCTCAGCAGGCCGCTTAAAGCGAAAGATATCGAGCTTAAGTCATTGCTAATTGTTGGTCTCTATCAGCTTCGAGAGTTGTCGATTCCGAACTATGCAGTCATCAATGAAACCGTATCGGCCGCCGATCGGCTCGGCAAATCCTGGGGCAGGTCACTGGTTAATGGCGTATTGAGAAACTACCTCAGGACACAGACCGAACTGGAGGAACAACTCGGCGCAGCACCGCTGTCTGTAACAAGCTCACATCCCGGTTGGTTCGTCGATGAATTGCTCGAGCAATGGCCAGATCAGTCCGAGCAGATTTTAGCTCACAACAATTTTCGACCACCCATGACTTTGCGGGTCAACCTTCAGGCTACTACCAGAGATGAAGTGTTAGAAGCTTTGCATGCCGAGGCTATTTCAGCAAGCCCTGGCGCCCTCTGCGAGGCGTCGGTTTATCTTCAGCAACCCCGCGCGGTTGAATGCCTGCCGGGTTTTAAGGAGGGTAAACTCAGCGTGCAGGATGAGGCCTCCCAATTGGCTGTCGGCTTGCTGGCATTGCGGCCCGGACAAACTGTGCTGGATGCCTGTGCCGCACCGGGGGGAAAGACTTGTCATATATTGGAAAGTGAACGCTTACTAACCTCAATCCTTGCACTAGACAAGGGTTCTAACAGATTGCTTCGAGTTCAGGAAAATCTTACCCGGCTCGGCTTAGAGGCCTCATTGGCTTGTGCGGATGCCACCGATACCCAGAACTGGTGGAACGGCGAAGGCTTCGATCGCATCCTCCTGGATGCCCCTTGCTCGGCAACTGGTGTTATCCGCCGCCATCCGGATATCAAACTGCTACGGTCTCAGGAAAGTCTTCACTCACTACAACTCAGCCAACGGAATTTGCTGCATGCCCTGTGGCCCTGTTTGAAGTCGAACGGGTTGCTGCTGTACACCACCTGTTCAATTCTTCAGCAAGAAAATCAATCTATCATTGAAGGCTTTCTGCAACGCACTGATAACGCTAAATATGAAGGCATCGCGGCCGATTGGGGAGTAGAATGTCGCTATGGAAGACAGCTCCTCGCTGGTGCGAATGATGGCCC
Organism: Gammaproteobacteria bacterium; assembly: GCA_002730035.1. GTDB lineage: Bacteria > Pseudomonadota > Gammaproteobacteria > Pseudomonadales > Pseudohongiellaceae > UBA9145. Next base: position 9,311 of record PBYU01000032.1, read on the forward strand.
TGATGGATTCTTCTTCTGTTTGCTTCGAAAGACCTAGCCAAGTTCTTGCCCGTGTTCTTAGAGTATTACTCGCATGAAAATTATTATTCTCGGTGCCGACCAGGTTGGTAGTACGCTCGCCGAAACATTGGCTAATGAGAAGAACGACATTACTGTTGTCGATACCGACACTAACAAGTTGCGAGAGCTAAAAGACCGTATCGATATCGGTACAATAACTGGCCAAGCATCCCACCCTGATGTACTGGAGCGGGCCGGCGGTGACGACGCCGACATGATCATCGCAGTCACTGGAAGCGATGAGATCAATATGGTTGCCTGCAGGGTGGCCTATTCACTGTTCCAAACCCCCAAGAAGATTTGCCGTATTAGATCGACCAGTTATCTGGTGAGCCAGAAGCTGTTTGGAAAACACGGCATCGCAGTGGATGTGGTTATCAGCCCGGAGCTGATCATGTCCGATTACATTTCCCGTCTGATTGATTTGCCCGGAGCTCTGCAGGTATTGGATTTCGCCGATGGCAAAGTCCAATTGGTTGCTGTAAAGGCTTTTTATGGTGGGCCTCTGGTCGGGCAGGAGATTCGACTACTGCGGCAGCACATGCCAAATATTGAAACGCGGGTTGCAGCAATTTTCAGAAAAGACCGGCCAATCATTCCTGAAGGCTCCACGGTAATTGAAGCAGAAGATGAAGTGTTCTTCGTCGCTGCGCAGGAAAACATTCGCGCCTGCATGAGCGAACTAAGGCGCCTGGACAAACCCTATAAGCGTCTCATCATTGCAGGCGGGGGCAATATCGGTCTGCGACTTGCGCAGAATATTGAGCAGCGTTACCAGGTCAAGGTTATCGAGAGTGATCAGCAGCGATGTGTGTATCTTTCTGAACAATTAGACAAGGCCATCGTCTTAAACGGCGAAGCCTCTCACCAGGACCTATTACTGGATGAGAATATTGAAGATACCGATGTGTTTGTTGCACTTACCAATGATGACGAAGCAAACATCATGTCATCGCTGCTGGCGAAACGGCTCGGCGCCAAAAAGGTGATGGCGTTGATCAACAATCCCGCCTACGTGGACCTTGTACAGGGAGGTGAGGTCGATATTGCTATCTCCCCACAACAAGCCACCATCGGAAGCTTGCTAACCCATGTTCGGCGCGGCGATGTAGTTAAAGTCCACTCTCTGCGGCGCGGCGCGGCTGAAGCAATGGAAGCAATCGCCCATGGCGATCAGGCATCGTCCAAGGTTGTCGGCCGCGCTATTGCGGACATCGATTTGCCGGAAGGAACTACCATTGGTGCAATCGTCAGGAACGAAGAGGTTCTAATCGCACACGACGACACCATTGTCGAGTCGGATGACCATGTCATTTTGTTCCTGGTAGATAGAAAGATGATTAAAGAGGTTGAGCGCCTGTTCCAAGTCGGTTTCAGTTTCTTCTAGTAGCCGATGCACGCTTCCATCATAGTCAAGATTCTCGGTATTCTGCTCATATTGTTCAGCTTTCTGGGCAACTTCCCACCGTGGCTGGTTTCATTAATATACGCCGATGGTATGGCTTCGGTGTTCTTCTATTCTTTTCTAATCATCTTCAGCGCAGGGGCAGTGCTGCTGCTCTTTACCGCCCGGTCGCGAAAGGAGCTGGGCACGCGGGATGGCTTCCTGGTAGTTACGCTTTTCTGGGTCGTGTTGGGCACAGCCGGATGCCTGCCGTTCATGCTGTCTTCAGCGGTGGAGCTGTCTATCACCGATGCCATATTTGAATCACTCTCGGGACTGACAACCACAGGTGCTACGGTAATCTCCGGATTGGATGATCTGCCTCGATCCATCTTGTTCTATCGTCAATTACTGCAATGGCTTGGCGGGCTGGGAATTATTGTTTTGGCGATGGCCCTGCTACCGATGCTGGGAATAGGTGGCATGCAGCTGTATCGCGCCGAAAGCCCCGGCCCTGTAAAAGACAATAAACTGGTACCACGCCTGGCGGAAACAGCGAAGGCGCTTTGGTATATCTACCTGTCACTCACAGCCGTCTGTGCGGTTGCCTACTGGGTTGCAGGCATGGATTTGTTCGATGCCATCAGCCACAGTTTTACAACGGTGGCTATCGGTGGATTCTCCACACACGATGCGAGCATGGCCTATTTCGATAGCCCTGCAATCAATATGGTTGCCATCGTGTTTATGTTTATCGCAGGCATAAACTTCGCCCTGCATTTCACGGCATGGCAGCGACGCAGTGGTCGCCACTATCTGGTCGATCCGGAGTTTCTTTTCTATAGTTTTATTCTTGTTACAGTATCGGTCATTACCGTCTTAGTCCTCTATTTCTCGGCAGTCTATACGGGACTATTCGAATCTGTAATCAAGGGTGTTTTCCAGGTTGTCTCCTTTGCCACTACGACTGGGTTTACCACGGCGGACTTCAATTCCTGGCCCTTGTTTCTTCCTTATTTATTGCTCTACGCCGCGATCATCGGAGCCTGTGCCGGATCAACCGGCGGCGGCATGAAGGTAATAAGAATCCTGCTGATCTTCAAACAGGGGTTTCGCGAGGTACAGCGACTTGTTCATCCCAAGGCTGTAATACCCATCAAATTGGGCCGCAATGTGGTTACTGACCGTGTGATCGAGTCAGTCTGGGGATTTTTTGCGGTTTACGTCATGGCGTTCATGGTGATGCTGCTGGCGCTCCTCGCCACGGGGCTGGACATCATCACCGCTTTTAGTGCCGTTGGCGCCTGCATCAACAACCTGGGACCGGGGCTGGCTAATGTGGCTGAAACCTATGGCAATCTACCGACGACGGCGAAGTGGATTCTCTGTGTAGCAATGCTGCTCGGCAGGCTCGAAGTTTTTACACTGCTGGTGCTGTTTACCCCTATGTTCTGGCGTCGGTAACCCTGTCCTACGGCCTATTCCTGATAGAAATCCTCACCATCAGGCTGGCGGCGAAACCGTTTGTATTCCCACTGGTACTGTGCCACAGCCAGCTCGACACTGTGTTCAACAGATTCGTTTAGCCCGGTAATCGATTCTTCCAGATTGTTGCTGAATACTGCCGGATTCGCCTCCTGTAGAACAACCTTAAAGCCCTTCCCCTTCGGTAGGCGCTGGGCAAAGCCACAAAAAACTTTAGCACCAGTGCGCTGCGTTAGTTTGCTTACCAGTGTCATGGTGAGTGCCGGGACTCCAAAAAAAGGGGCATACATGCCGCTCTCATCAGCTGGTACCTGGTCCGGCAGTACCGCGATAATCTCACCCGATTGAAGCGCCTTCAATAACTGCGCAACACCTTTGCGGTTGGTAGGCGCCATTTTTACACCGCTACGGGAGCGGGCCTCTCGAATCAGCTTGTCCAGGGCTGGCTGCCTGAGCGGTTGATAGAGAAACGTGGTCTGATGAATCTCTTGAATATAGAAGCCGAGTATTTCCCAATTACTCAGATGCGGTGCTAACAGGATGACGCCGCTACCGGATTCGACAGCGGCGGAGAAACTTTGCATCCCGTCTGCGTCATGATCGACGACCAGGCTGAGAGTCTTCTCAATCGGAACAAGCCACGCCTTGCCCATCTCCATCGCTGTACAGGCTGTGTTCACCAGGCTCGCCCTGGTCAGCCTGGAAATTTCTGCAGGGCTGTAATCCGGAAAGCAGGCCTTGAGGTTTGTGCGGGTCGTGGCACGGCTGCGATTTGGGATAATAGACAGCGCCGATCCCCAGATTCTGGCGATTCCGTGTAGCACAGGCAGCGGCAACCAGGCGCATAGCACCAGGAAACTCTTCATAATAATATGGCTAAGCACTTGAATGATAATTGCTCGACTAAACCAGGGTTAGGTTGGCTATTTTAGAGCTAGTGAGGCGAATAACACAGTGTCTTAAAAAACCTCTTTGGCTATGCTACAGATTGTCCCTGAGCGAAGCGCCTGTGGATTAGTTCCAGATAATCGAGGATAATTGCAGCCCTTTGATTTTCTGAACAATTCATCGCAGTCGTGGAAAATACCAAGAAGCCGAAAACCTTTCAGGACCTGGTGCTGGCATTACAGCATTTTTGGGCCGAGCGAGGCTGTGTCGTGATGCAACCACTGGATATGGAGGTGGGTGCCGGGACTTTTCACCCCGCGACCTTTCTGCGCGCCATCGGCCCAGAATCCTGGAACAGCGCTTATGTGCAACCCTGCAGGCGACCCACCGACGGACGTTATGGAGAGAATCCAAACCGATTGCAGCACTATTACCAGTTCCAGGTCATTCTGAAGCCGTCTCCACAGGACATCCAGGAACTATACCTTGCTTCGCTTACCAGCCTTGGTATTGACATGAGTATCCATGATATTCGCTTCGTTGAAGACAACTGGGAATCACCGACCCTGGGAGCCTGGGGATTGGGCTGGGAGGTCTGGCTTAATGGTATGGAAGTAACCCAGTTTACCTATTTCCAACAGGTTGGCGGCCTGGAGTGCCACCCGGTGAGCGGTGAAATAACTTACGGCATCGAGAGAATCGCCATGTATTTGCAGGCCGTGGACAGCATTTACGATATCGTCTGGGCCGACGGACCCGACGGTGTAGTTACCTATGGCGATGTTTTCAAACAGAATGAAGTGGAGATGTCCGCCTACAATTTCGAGCATGCCGATACGGATATCCTATTTCGTTACTTCGATGATAGTGAGCAACAGTGTAAGAGCCTGATCGAAAAGAGCCTCGCCTTGCCAGCTTACGAACAGGTACTTAAGGCCTCGCATTACTTCAATTTGCTGGATGCGAGAAACGCCATCTCGGTTACTGAAAGACAGCGGTTCATACTGCGAGTTCGTGCCCTGGCAAAATTAGTTGCTGAGGCGTATTTCTTAAGTCGCAAACGCCTGGGGTTTCCTCTGGCCAGCGAAGAGCTGCGAAAAGAATATCTGGAACAGTAACGGCCATGTCTACTCGCGATTTCTTGTTTGAAATAGGGACTGAAGAGCTGCCCCCTAAAGCCTTGAGTTCTTTGTCTGCGGCGCTTGAGCAAAACATCACAGCCGGCTTACAGCGAGCAACTCTGGAGTTTGATGCATCGCGCCGTTATGCGACTCCGCGTCGTCTAGCGGTAATGGTCAATGGTTTGCAGGATCAGCAGTCGGACAAGTCCATAGAACGCTTGGGTCCCGCAGTAAAAGAGGCCTTCGATGGTGAAGGCAATCCCACCAAGGCAGCATTGGGATTCGCAAGGTCCTGTGGTGTTGAGCTGGCTGATCTGGGCAGGTTGGAAAAAGATGGGGTTGAAAAACTGGCTTTTTCGTCAACCGAGCAAGGGCGACCTAGCACAGATTTGCTGCCGGATATTGTGAGGGCAGCCCTGGCACAGCTCCCTATACCGAAGCAAATGCGCTGGGGGAGCTCTCGGATAGAATTTGTCAGACCCGTACACTGGGCTGTGATGATACTTGGCAAAGAAACAATCACAACTTCAGTGTTAGGCATCGAATCCAGCAACTTCTCCTTCGGACATCGATTTCATTACAACAAGGCAATTCAAATTGACGATGCAGCCAACTACGAAAAGTTGTTGGAAGAAACCGGTGGCATCATTCCCGATTTCGATAAACGAAAAGAACTCATTCGCCAGCTGGTAACAGAAGAAGGTAACAGGGCTCAGGCCACTGCTGTTATCGATGAATCATTGTTAGATGAAGTCACCGGCCTTGTAGAATATCCAGTAGCCCTAACCGGCCATTTTGAAGAGCATTTCCTGGAGGTGCCCGCTGAGGCATTGATCCTGACGATGAAGGCTCACCAGAAATGTTTCTATGTAACAGACGAAAACGACTGCTTGCTCCCAAGATTTATTACAGTCAGCAATATTGTTAGTAAGGATCCTTCCCAGGTAGTCCAGGGCAATGAGCGTGTCATCCGGCCACGGCTTGCTGATGCTCGCTTCTTTTATGAAACCGACAAGCAACGAACGTTGCAATCCCGCACCGGCCGGCTAAAAAATATTGTGTTTCAGGAAAAGCTGGGATCCGTTTATGACAAGTCAGAGCGCGTAGCGGTACTAGCAGCTAATATCGCCAAACAAATTGGCGGCGATCCAACGCTATGTTCACGTGCTGCCAGGCTTTCCAAGTGTGACTTGTTAACCAAGATGGTGGGCGAGTTTGCAGAGTTGCAGGGATTAATGGGCTATTACTATGCTTTGCATGAAGGCGAACCTGAAGAGCTAGCCAATGCGCTGCATGAGCAGTACAAGCCTCGGTTTGCTGGAGACGGCTTGCCCGAGACGACAACCGGTACAACCCTGGCCCTGGCTGACAAGCTGGATTCCATGGTAGGTATTTTCGGTATAGGTGAGTCCCCTACCGGGTCCAAGGACCCATTTGCCCTGCGTCGCGCAGCGATTGGAATTCTACGAATCATCGTTGAAAACAAGTTGGACCTGAATATCCTGGAATGCATTGAGCTGGCCGAGTCCGGATTTGTTGATATCGATCTGCAGCCATCAACTTCAGGAGAAGTTTTTGAATTTGTGTTGGATCGATTCAAATCCTGGTATCTGGAAGAAGGCGTTTCAAGTGAGGTATTTCAGTCTGTATTTGTCTTAAAACCACAGCGGCCGCTGGATTTTCACAAGCGAATTGTTGCCGTACACAATTTCAACAGCCTTCCCGAGTCAGCCGCGCTTGCTGCTGCTAATAAGCGGGTTTCAAACTTGCTGGCAAAACAAGACCCGGCCATTCAACACCTTGTTGTCAATCAGGATTTGCTCCAAGATCCCGCTGAAATATTATTATTCGACGAATTGCAAGCTAAAGTGTTAGAAGTGGCCCCAATGTTTGAAAACGGTTCTTACAAAGATGGCTTGCAATCTTTGGCTTCCCTAAAAACGAGTGTGGATACATTTTTTGACGAGGTGTTGGTAATGTGTGAAGACAAATCGCTTCAGGCAAACCGATTAGCGCTGCTGCAGCAATTACGAAATCTATTCTTACAATCGGCCGATATTTCTTATTTGCATAACAATTAGCTAGCGATCTTTATGCCAGATGCTACCTCCATGAAAATAATTATTCTTGATCGAGATGGAGTAATAAATGAAGACTCCAGTGCGCATATAAAATCAGTTGAGGAATGGGTCCCCATCTCGGGCAGCCTGGAAGCCATAGCATCGTTACATCGCGCGGGTTTTAGAGTCACTGTCGCGAGTAATCAGTCTGGCCTCGGCCGGCAGTTGTTTGATGAGTTCGCTCTTGCCAATATTCATCATAAACTATGTTCTATGGCAGAAGAAGCGGGGGGATTTGTCGACGGGATATTCTATTGCCCGCACCGACCAGACGATGGCTGTTCCTGCCGTAAACCCGGGACTGGACTACTTGAGCAGATTGAACGAGAGTATTCTTGTTCTCTGAGTAACTGCTATTTCGTCGGTGATAGCCTTAAAGATATACAGGCCGCAAGAGCCTATGGTCTGAGACCCGTGCTGGTACGAACGGGTAATGGCGCACAGACCGAACAGCAATTACTGTGCAGTGCGTCTTCGGCTGTTCCGGTTTTTGATGATTTGGCTACTGCTGTCGAAAAACTGATTCTACTTAGTAATGACTAGTTCTTTTGTGTTGTTTTTTCGTTCACTCTTGTTTTACTTAGGCTATGTGCCGATCACGATTTTGATGTCGGCTCTGTTAATAGTATTGTTTCCAATTACTCCCGCTCGGGGACGCCATATCATTGCATCAACCTGGTGTAATGCCGTGCTTAATTGGTTACGCATCAGTTGTAATATTCGATACCGGATTATTGGTCAGGCAAACATACCTGAACAGCCTGTTGTTATACTGGCCAATCACCAAAGTAATTGGGAAGCCATACTCTTCTATAAACTAAAATATCCAGTGTCGCCCATGCTCAAAAAGGAGCTTATGAATATTCCATTCTGGGGGTGGGCAATGCGCTTGCAAAAACCAATCGCAATCGATCGTTCGCAACCCAGAGAAGCAGGAAGGTCCCTGCTCACTCAAGGAGTCGAAAGAATTAGGGAAGGGAACTCGGTAATTGTGTTCCCAGAAGGAACCCGGTCGAGTTCGGGAGTGATCAGACGTTTTTCGAGAGGTGGCGCTAAACTAGCGGTGGCCGCCGGTGCGCCCATCGTTCCGATTGCTCACAATGCGGGTGACTGTTGGCCAGCCCGAACGTTTCTGAAACGGCCTGGAACTATTAAGGTTGTTATTGGTGAGCCTGTCCCTTCCGCGGGAAAAGATGCAAACGAGCTCACTACACAGATTGAACATTGGATTCGGCAACAATTACTTGTTTAGAATCCCTATATATCCAGATTTTCCGCTGCCAGCGCATTGCTTTCGATAAACTCTCTTCTCGGATCGACCTGGTCTCCCATCAAGGTATTAAATAGCTGATCGGCACCGATTGCGTCGTCTATGGTGACCTGCAGCATTCGTCGAGTTTCGGGATTCATTGTCGTGTCCCAGAGTTGGTCTGGATTCATTTCGCCCAGCCCTTTATAGCGTTGCAGATAATGCCCCTTCATCGCTTCGTTGGTTAGCCATTCGATAGCTTCTGCAAAACTGTCAATCTCATGTGTGCGTTCGCCACGTTTCACGAAGGCGCCCTCTTCTATAAGTCCATCCAGCGTTTCACCCAATCTGGCGATGGCCCGATATTCACCGGAATGAAAGAAGTCACCGCTAAAGGCGTAGTTTTTCTCAAGCCCATGGAGGTTAAGTGTTGCCTTAGGGAGAAACAGGTGTCGCTCCGGGTCCTCATGGAGCTGTAAAGTATAGTTAGCACTTACACCGGGGTGTTGTTTCTGCAGGCTCTCGGCCAGTTCAGCAACCCACTGCTGTATCTTCTCTTCTGATTTAAGCTCTTCTTCGGCGAGTGTTCTGGTAAAGATCATGGCTTCCAGAATTTCAGTGGGGTAGACCCTGGCGAGTCGACTGATAATCGAGTAAGCACCGTTATACTGATTAACCAGGGCTTCGAGGGAATTGTCCGCAATGCCAGGGGCGTCTGCATTAACGTGAAGACTCGCGCCTTCAAGGGCGGTCTGGGTTTGATAATTGGCGAGCTCGGTGTCGTCTTTCAGGTATTGTTCCTGTTTGCCTTTGCGTATTTTGTAAAGTGGGGGCTGAGCGATAAAGATGTGGCCACGTTCAACCAGTTCTCTCATTTGCCTGAAAAAGAACGTCAACAGCAGTGTTCGAATATGTGATCCATCGACGTCCGCGTCTGTCATGATAATTATGCTGTGATAACGCAGGTTTTCCGGGGCAAACTCTTCGTTACCTATGCCACAGCCCAATGCTTTTATCAGTGTGCCTATCTCAACTGAGCTTAGCATCTTGTCAAACCTAGCCTTTTCCACATTGAGAATCTTGCCTTTCAGCGGCAATATGGCCTGGTTTTTGCGATTTCGACCCTGCTTAGCCGAGCCTCCAGCGGAATCGCCCTCCACTATGTAGATCTCCGATAACGCCGGGTCTTTTTCCTGACAATCTGCCAGTTTGCCTGGCAACCCGGCGATGTCCAGGGCCCCTTTACGGCGTGTCATTTCCCGCGCCTTTCGAGCTGCATCCCTGGCGCGTGCAGCATCGATCATCTTATTGACAATGAGCCTGGCATCCTGGGGATTCTCCATCAGGAAATCATTGAAATGCGCCGCCATTTCCTGCTCTACCACTGCTTTGACCTCGGAAGAAACGAGTTTGTCCTTGGTTTGGGATGAAAATTTTGGATCGGGCACCTTCACAGAAATAATGGCAGTCAGGCCTTCCCGAGCATCATCTCCCGTTGTGACAACTTCTTTCCCTTTTTTATTTGCCAACTCCTTGTCAATATAGCTTTTTAAAACTCGGGTAAGCGCTCCACGGAACCCCGCCAGGTGGGTTCCGCCATCACGCTGGTGAATATTATTCGTATAGGGAAAAATGTTCTCCTGGTAGGAGTCGTTCCACTGCAGCGCCACTTCTACAGTAATGCCGTCACTCTCGCGCTCCGCGACAAAATGGAACAGTTTGTTAATCGAAGCCTTGTTTTTATTCAGGTAATCTACAAACGCCTTCAGTCCTCCATCATACTTGTACTGGACTTCTTTTCCTGAACGCTCATCCGTCAGCTTTATTGTTACTCCAGCGTTAAGAAACGCTAACTCGCGTAACTTGTTGGCGATGATGTCGTAGTGGAATTCAACATTTGAAAATGTTTTATCGGACGGCTTGAAATGGCACTCTGTGCCAGTACTACTGGTTTCTCCCACCACCGCCAGAGGGGCCTGGGGTACACCGTGTTCATAATATTGCTCGTGGACCTGGTTATCCCTGCGTATCGTGAGTTTCAGCTCCTCTGACAGGGCATTTACCACTGAAACCCCCACACCATGCAGCCCTCCCGATACCTTATAGCTGTTATCGTCGAACTTGCCCCCGGCGTGGAGCACAGTCATGATGACTTCAGCCGCTGAAATGCCTTCTTTGTGCATTTCAGTGGGAACTCCGCGGCCGTTGTCCGATACGGTAATCGTTTCCCCGACATGAATGGTCACGTGTATTTCATCACAGAACCCGGCCAGCGCTTCATCGATTGAGTTGTCCACCAGCTCAAAAACCATATGATGAAGACCAGTTCCATCGTCCGTATCTCCAATATACATTCCCGGGCGTTTTCTCACCGCATCGAGCCCTTTCAGGACCTTAATACTCTCAGAATTGTACTCAGATTGACGTTTTTCGGTCATGCAACTACTCCAGGAAATGGGCCGGCTCAGCAACGCTCGACTACATACCTAAATATCGGATAATTTAATTGAAAATCAAGCCGTTATTGTACCACATTCCACGTGAAACGTTGCCACCTCGGGGCTGTTTGGAAGGCCTAATTGGAGAGCTTCCCGATCGACACAGCTTACAAATAGCTGTCCTCCGAGGCCGACCAGCTGGGAAAGGACTTTCTCCCGATTTCCCCGATCGAGCTCTGCCGGAAGATCATCCACCAGGTAGATACAATGTCGGTCGAGCGTTTGCGTAAGCAGCATCCCCTGAGCAATCTTTAAAGCGCTGACTAGCGTCTTTTGCTGGCCCCGAGAGAGTGTTTCGATTGCCAGCCGGTTTCCAGCGCGTATAACGATGTCGGCGCGATGAGGCCCGCTCTGTGTAGCCCCGTATTTGTGGTCAATTTGCTGGTTCTCAACCAGTATCTCGGCCAAGTCCCTATCGCTATCCCAGCCTCGCGAATACGTCAGTGACAATTGATCTCCAATCGGCGCCGCCAGCGACCTGAACACTTGTTCAAAGATCGGCAAAAATTGCTCAAAATATCTGCTCCTAGCCTGGTCGACTTCCCGTGCGGCAAGACACAATTCTAAGTCCCAAACTCCGAGCTGGTCAGAATCGACTCCGGCTTGCTTCAGCAAGAAATTCCGATGGGCGATGCATTTTCGCGATTTGCGCCAATTTTCCACAAATAGAGGTTCCACGTGAAACACTCCCCAATCAAGAAAGCGTCGGCGCGCTTTCGGCCCCCCTTCCACTAACACAAAGGAATTTGCATCCAATATCTGAACGGGTAGCTCCCTGGCCACTTTGTCCCAGTTCCTTTGTTTTTCGTTATCCATGTTGAGCTGATGGCCCTGTCGTCGGGTTCGACTCAATCCTATTTGGTGACCATTGGTCAATTCGGCAAACACCACGGAAGTAGTCTCGTCGTTATTGATCAGCGTATCGGTTTTGCTGGTTCTGAATGACCGGCCGGATGCGAGGAGGTGGATCGATTCCAATATGCTGGTTTTCCCGCTGCCATTTTCGCCATAAAACAAATTGATGTTCGGGCTGAGCTGAAGGCTAGTTTGCAAGATATTGCGTATCGCGGAAATATTGAGCTTTCTAATCGTGCTCATAGAAAGTGCCGGGGCGGGGCGACGCTATCCTGGGAACTACAAGCGCATTGGCATGACGACATAAAGCGCATCGCTGCCTTCGTCTGCCTCGAGCAGTGCACTGCTATTAGGATCTGAAAGGGTTATTTTGACCTTGCTGCTTGCAATAGTGGATAGGACATCGATCAGGTAACTCACATTAAACCCAATTTCTACAGCGTCTCCCTGGTATTCAACGGAGACTACTTCCTCCGCTTCTTCCTGTTCGGGGTTATTCGCGAGGATCTTCAATTCGCCGTTGGATAAGATAATCCTAACCCCTCGATACTTTTCATTGGAAAGAATGGCTGCTCGTGTAAAAGCCTGGCGCAGTTCCTGACAATCGCCGGTCAGTACTTTGTCCCCTCCTTTTGGGAGCACGCGGTTATAGTCGGGAAACTTGCCGTCCACGAGTTTTGAAGTAAATGTGTACTCGGGGACTGCCGCTCGGATATGGTTCTGCCCAAATGTCAGATCTATTGATCCCCCTTCATCGGACAGTAGACGAGCCAGTTCCACAATGCCTTTCCTTGGTAAGATCAGTTGTTGGGTTTCGCTGATAGAATTAGCCATGTTCACTGTTTCCATAGCCAACCGATGGCCATCGGTGGCCACTACTCGCAAGTACTCAGCGCCGACTTCGAACAACATGCCATTTAGATAGTAGCGCACGTCCTGTTGCGCCATCGCAAAACTGGTGCTATCCAGCAATTCTCGTAGTTTGGCCTGGGTTATGCCCAGAGAAAATGTATCGGGCTCTTCCTCAACACCAGGAAATTCAGTGGCGGCCAGGGTAGTAAGTGTAAACCGACTTCGGCCTGATTTAAGCACTAGCTTGTTGTCGGTCAGTTTAACCTCGACGGTGGAATCATCAGTAAGCGATTTGCAGATATCCAGTAGTTTTCGAGCAGGCACCGTTATCTCACCCGCTGTGTTCGCTTGATCGACTTGAACCCTTCCTACCAGTTCTACTTCCAAGTCTGTACCAGTAAGTGACAGCTCACTATCTTTAAGCGCCAGGAGGATGTTTGAAAGTACTGGAAGTGTCTGTCTACGCTCGACAACTCCGCTCACCATTTGTAGTGGTCTCAGCAGGGCTTCACGAGAAATTACAAAATGCATTTGCTTTTCCCTTTATATTTCAATAGGTTACAACCTAGCTGGAAAGCGACCTGAGGAGGTTGTTGTAGTCTTCCTGGATATCAGTCGAGCTATGTCTAAGCCGGGTGATCTGCTTGCAAGCGTGGAGCACGGTGGTGTGGTCCCGGCCACCAAAGGCGTCTCCGATCTCGGGCAAGCTGTGGTTGGTTAGTTCTTTTGAAAGCGTCATGGCAACCTGTCTCGGACGAGCCACCGAGCGGTTACGTCGCTTGGATAACATGTCTGCCATCTTGATTTTGTAGTATTCCGCCACTGACCGCTGAATGTTGTCGATCGTCACCAGCTTGGCTTGCAGTGCAAACAAATCTCGCAATGCTTCTTTTATGAGATCCAGGTCGATGGGTTCGCCCTTGAAGTTGGCGTGGGCTCTAACCCTTTTAAGCGCACCCTCGAGTTCCCGCACGTTGGAGCGCAGGCGCTGGGCAATAAACAGTGCCGCCTCATAAGGAAGCTCCACATTGGACAACTCTGCCTTGTTCATCAGAATTGCGGCACGCGTTTCGAGCTCAGGCGGTTCCACGGCAACAGTCAGTCCCCAACCGAAGCGAGATTTAAGTCGCTCCTCAAGTCCGCTGATTTCCTTGTGAAATCGGTCGCAGGTGAGAATTATCTGTTGGCCGCCTTCTAGAAGCGCATTAAATGTATGAAAGAACTCCTCTTGAGACCTTTCCTTGCCGGCAAAAAACTGGATATCGTCGATCAACAACGCGTCGACGGACCTGTAAAAGCGCTTGAATTCACTGATTGCGTTGAGCTGCAGCGCAGTGACCATGGTGGCCACAAAGGTTTCCGAATGCAGATAGACCACCTTGGCGCCAGGTTTCTTTGCCACCAGGTAATTACCGATCGCGTGCATTAAGTGAGTCTTTCCTAACCCCACGCCCCCGTAAATAAAAAGCGGATTATAAGCATATCCTGGATTTTCGGCCACCTGCTCGGCCGCTGCTCGCGCTAATTGGTTAGACTTACCAACAATGAAGTTTTCAAACGTGTTTTCCGGGTTCAATGCTCCCCGGTGACTGAGTCTGCCATCGATAGTGATATCCACGTTGCGGCTTTTGCCGTTGTTTCCGCGCTTGGGGCCACTGGGAAATCGTCCCGGCTTTAACGGCGCTGGCTGAACACTCTGCGGGGTTGGTTCCGTGTCTACGGGGGTCATCATTTTTCGGGGTGACGATCGAGTGTAGTCTGACGAAACAACTTCAAGTCTGATGTCGAGATCATTGCTGTTGGTTTCATCGAGAATTTCGCGGATACGAGCCAGAAACTTTCCCTTAACCCATTCCATAATGAATCTATTGGGTGCAAAGATACGCAAAACACCCGAACCCAGTTCGGCGTGTAGAGGTCGAATCCAGGTGTTGAATTGCTGTGAGGGGAGTTCTGCTTTTAAACAATCAATACAATTTTGCCAATCTGCCACTGCCACTTTCACTTGCCCCTGCTCGATTTTATTGCTTTGTTTGTGGAGTAATTCTAACCACTGGGTTGGCAGTTATCCACTGCGTGGAAAGCAAAAGTGTGGTTTTTTGAAGTGTTTTTATTCCTTTATTTATCAACTGGTTACATTGCTTCCGTTGATAATTACCGAGTCCAAAATCTACAAAAAAGTGGGCTTATCCGAATCGTTGTTAACAAATGGCTTGTGGATAAGCTGTGATTAAGTTTTAGGTTTTTTGACCAGTGGGCGTACAGACAAATGGCTTTTTTGAAATTGTAAACCGGGGCAAGGAAACCGCCCTCCTTTATTGCATGTTGGAGGTAAAACCTCTAGAATTCGCCCTCCTTTTTTCAAACCAAAGTCGGTTGGTCTGAAACGCAAAGACTGGAATTCCTGTTATGAAAAGAACATTTCAACCCAGCGTATTGAAGCGTGCTAGAACTCACGGCTTTAGAGCTCGAATGGCAACCAAGGGTGGCCGGCTGGTACTCAAGCGAAGACGCGCAAAGGGGCGCGCAAAACTTTCCGCCTGATTGCTGTTTTTCTGTTCACCAGGGAAAGAGAGTGAATCGTGGCAGATTTTGGCTTCTCCAAGAATTCAAGGCTGCTGAATGCCACAGACTATAAGATCGTCTTCGACAACGCTCAGTTTAAAGTTTCATGCCATCAGTTTCTTGTTCTTGCCATCAGTAACCGGCAGCCGCAGTCCAGGCTCGGAATGGTGATAGCCAAGAAACACGTATCTGGTGCTGTTCAGCGAAATAGAATCAAGCGGCTCATTCGAGAATCCTTTCGACAAGTTGCCGCTGGCTTTGCCGGCCTGGATTTAGTTGTGCTGGCCCGAAAGGATGCTGATAAACTGGACAACCGAGCACTTACTGAGAAACTGAATGGATTGTGGAAGGATTTGAGTTGCAAGCATTTGGGGTAGGTGCCCGCCTCATCGACTCAACCGACGACAATCAGTGAATAGATGTTAAAGACTCTACTCATACGACTAATAATTTTTTATCAGCATACATTTAGTCTGCTGATTGGCAATCAATGCCGTTTTCATCCCACTTGTTCTCAGTATAGTAAAGAAGCAATAGAGAAACACGGTTCCCTCAAGGGTTCCTGGCTCGGAGTTCGTCGTGTCTGTAGTTGTCATCCCTGGCATGTGGGCGGTTATGATCCAGTGCCTGAACCCAAGGAGCTTTCGAGCAAATCCGCTCTGTAGCAATCACCCATGGATATTACCAAGTTTTTTCTCTACACCTCACTGGCCGTCATCACCTACCTGATGTTGCTCGCCTGGCAAGAAGATTATCCGCCGGTGATCGATGATGGTACCAACACAGCCAGCACGCCAATTTTAGCGTTGCCCGATACGTTGCCTGATGCAATACCGGTTGCGGAAACAGATGTTCCAGTCCAGGTACCGGCATCACCAGGCCCTGCCGGGCAAAGCGATACGGCGGTGGTTTCTGAACCAACCGCCACGGGCTCCTCTGCAAGATTAGTCAATATCCTCACCGACACACTTGATGTAACCATTGATCTGAATGGCGGTGATATTGTCTCTCTCACCCTGCCAAAGTATTTGAAACAATTAGATGTGGCAAATGACCCCTTTGTGTTATTGGAATCGGGAGCCAGTAGAAGCTACGTCGCCCAAAGCGGCCTTATTGGTAGAAATGGTATCGACAACGCGGGCAGGGCGGTTTATCAGTCCAGCGCTGCAAGCTTTACTCTGGGCGATTCTGATAACACGCTGAGTGTCGACCTGGTAACTACGACCGATGATGGTGTTCAAATCACAAAGCGCTACGGTTTTACTCGTGACAGTTATCTCATTGATGTCAGCTTCGTTGTAAATAACCAATCTGGCAATGAATGGCAAGGCAATGCGTTTGGCCAGATAAAGCGAGACAGCTTTGACGATCCTAGTAGTGCCGGTAGTTTTGGTCGATCTTACATGGGATACGTGACTACATCGGATGACGATCCTTATATCAAAATACAATTTGACGACATAGATGACGGCGCTGAGAGCGTTGAGATGACCGGTGGCTGGGTAGGTTTCAGTCAACACTATTTTATCTCTGCCTGGATACCCAGCCTACAGACAACAAACCGATTTAACACCCGCAAGAACAGTCTAAATCAGTATTTTGGCGAGTTCACCAGCTCCTCGTTTTCAGTCGGAGCAGGCAGCACCGGTAGTCATGATATTCAGTTCTATGCCGGTCCAAAAGACCAGTATGTCCTGGCCGAAATTTCCCCAAATCTGGACCTGACCATCGATTATGGTTTCCTGTTTTTTCTAGCGGCCCCCATCTACTGGCTACTTAGTCGTATTGATTCAGTGATAGGCAACTATGGTGTGTCCATCATCCTATTAACAATCGTGGTAAAGGCGGCATTTTATAAGCTGTCTGAGAGTCAGTACCGCTCCATGGCTGGCATGAGACGATTGATGCCAAAGATGCAGCAGCTTAAAGACAATTACGGCGACGATAAGATGAAGCTGCAACAAGCCACGATGGAGCTTTATAAGAAAGAGAAGATTAATCCATTCGGCGGGTGTTTGCCCATGCTTGTGCAGATGCCGGTTTTCATCGCACTGTATTGGGTGCTGATGGAAAGCGTAGAGCTGAGGCACGCGCCCTTCATGCTCTGGCTAACCGATCTGTCGGTGCGCGATCCGTTCTTCATTCTGCCTCTAATGATGGGGGCAACGATGTTCTTTCAGACCAGGCTCAGCCCAACGCCAGCTGACGCTATGCAGGCCCGGGTGATGCAACTCATGCCAGTAATGATGACGGTGTTGTTTTTATGGTTCCCTGCTGGCCTGGTACTTTACTGGTTAACCAATGGGGCGCTGGGCATTCTTCAGCAATGGTATATCACTCGAAAAATTGAAGCCGGCTACGCGGCCAAAAAGGCAACTTGAACATCAGCTCGACTGCGTCATATCAGCGCAGTGCTGAAACCCGATGCCACCAATCGAATCAGACACAATTTGTGCAATAGCCACGCCGCCAGGTAGAGGCGGCATTGGTATTATTCGTATTTCCGGGAAAGACGTATTGACGTTGAGTACAACGATTCTCGGCTTCACTCCCACACCTCGTCATGCCTACTATTGCGATTTTCAGAGCACTGATCAGCAAACGATTGATCAGGGTGTCGCAATCTATTTTCAAGCACCCTATTCTTTCACCGGCGAAGACATTCTTGAACTGCAGGGTCATGGTGGTGTTCATGTTCTCAACACACTATTGGAGAGAATAGTTGCTCTCGGAATCAGGGTGGCCGAACCGGGGGAATTTACTGAACGGGCGTTCCTGAATAACAAGATCGATCTGCTGCAAGCCGAAGCCATTGCCGACCTAGTCGATGCCAGTTCGAAACAGGCAGCACAATCAGCTATACGCACGTTGCAGGGAGAATTCTCATCGCGTATCCACGAGCTGGTCACGAAACTAACTCAAACCAGGGTAAACGTCGAAGCCGCCATCGATTTCTCCGATGAAGATATCGATGTATTGTCCGATACCGGTGTCAGTCAGTCATTGGATGACATCCTCGAGCAGCTCGGCATGGTCTATGAACAGGCCCACCAAGGGGTGCTGCTAAAAGAAGGCATGCACGTGGTCATCGCCGGTAAACCAAATGTGGGAAAGTCCAGTCTGCTCAATGCCCTGTCGGGAATTGATAGCGCAATCGTTACCGACATTCCGGGCACCACGCGAGACTTGCTAAAAGAAGAGATCTCAATCAACGGTATGCCGGTGCAGTTTCTCGATACCGCAGGTCTGCGAGCGAGCGATAACATTGTCGAGCAGGAAGGGGTAAAGCGAGCCCATGGTGCTATCGAGCAGGCAGATCAGATTCTACTGGTGATTGATAGCGCCACTAAAGAGAAAGATGTGGAAAAACTGTTAGAACCCCTTGGATTATCGAGTGGAAACGCGAATATTAGAGAAGCTATCCTTGATCGCACTACCCTGGTCTTCAATAAAATAGACCTGGTGCCAGGCATGGAGCCAAAATCGGGGCTGGTGGCATTCGAGGAATACTCGCTGCAGGAGATTCACCTGTCTGCCAAGCAAATTACAGGACTGGAGTTGCTGCGCGAACACCTGCAGTCATCCATGGGTTTCAGACCGGCCGGAGAAGGTATTTTTATTGCCCGGAAACGTCATCTGACAGCCCTTAGATCAGCAGAAAAATCCATAAAATCCGCAGTATCACAGGTTTGTAAAGACTCACCCCTGGAACTGATTGCTGAGCATCTCAGACTAGCCCAGCGAGATTTGGGCCGCATTACCGGTGAATTCTCCAGTGATGATTTGCTTGGAGAAATCTTCTCCAGCTTTTGCATCGGAAAATAGGCGGCACAGTGAAGGATATCGTGTTGGTAACTACTCTGATCCGTTGGATTTCAAGTGGATAAGATTTGCCTTGAACGAGGGCAGCTTTTCAGGTCTCAAACAGTGCACACCCTATAAAAGGCTTATAGTTAGCCTGCCAAGAGGTTTTCAAGAGAGTTGTCATTACATTAACTTATTGATTATTCGGAATTTAAAAGGCTTTTCAACAGCAACCAGCTTCCCCTATAACAACAACATTAATACTTATATCTACATAGTTAACACTAAATAGAACTGAGTAATATTTAGTAATTAGCGTCTATACTGGAAAGCAATTTCTTTTAATTTGTTTGTCTATATACTGCACAGCCCTGATCTAAGACTGACATCCAATGCTGAGCAAAACCCGATATGATGTGATCGTTATCGGCGGAGGGCATGCCGGGACCGAGGCAGCGCTAGCGGCCGCGCGGCAGGGCGTTGCAACTCTTCTGGTAACACATAGCATCGAAACCCTGGGCCAGATGTCCTGCAATCCGGCTATCGGAGGAATTGGCAAGAGCCATCTGGTAAAAGAAGTCGACGCCCTGGGTGGTGCGATGGCCCGCGCTACCGACCAGGCGGGTATTCAATTCCGTATCCTGAATGCCAGCAAGGGTCCAGCGGTACGCGCGACTCGCGCACAAGCAGATCGAATTCTCTACAAAGCCGCCATTCGCAAGATGCTGGAAAGTCAGCCTAATCTAAGCCTGTTCCAACAGGCAGTGGATGATCTGATCATCGAGTCCGGTGTGATCAGGGGCGTGATTACCCAGATGGGCCTGGAGATCCACGCACAGAAAGTCGTGTTAACGACAGGTACCTTCCTTGGTGGCAAGATTCATATTGGCCTGGAGAACAGCGGTGGCGGAAGAGCGGGCGATCCGCCCTCTATCGCTCTGGCAAAGCGTTTACGAGAATTGCCTTTCAGGGTCGATCGCCTGAAAACAGGAACCCCGCCTCGAATCGATGCCAGGTCGGTTGATTTTTCAGTGATGCAGGTTCAGGCAGGAGATACCCCGCTTCCGGTGATGTCTTATCTTGGTCGGCAGTCCGATCATCCAACCCAGGTGAATTGTCATATTACTGCAACGAACGAAGCGTGCCATGAAGTAATACGCAAGGGCCTGGATCGTTCGCCCATGTATACGGGTGTTATCGAAGGTACTGGTCCGAGGTATTGTCCGTCTATCGAAGACAAGGTGATGCGTTTTGTCGATAGGTCCTCACACCAGATATTCGTCGAACCGGAAGGCTTGGACACCAACGAACTCTACCCGAATGGAATTTCCACTAGTTTGCCTTATGACGTCCAGGTTGCCATGGTTCGCCATATCAAAGGATTCGAAAATGCTCACATAACACGGCCAGGGTATGCCATCGAATATGATTTTTTTGATCCACGAGATCTGCAGTACTCACTGGAAACGAAGTTTATCGAGGGCCTGTATTTCGCAGGCCAGATCAATGGCACAACAGGCTACGAGGAAGCGGCGGCACAAGGATTATTAGCGGGATTGAATGCAGCTCTTGCAGTACGAGGCGAAGACTACTGGTGTCCGCGCCGGGATCAGGCATACATCGGGGTACTGGTAGATGATCTGATTACTCTGGGCACAAGCGAACCCTACCGAATGTTCACTAGCCGGGCAGAGTACCGCCTTACCCTTCGAGAAGACAATGCCGATCTTCGACTTACCACGATCGGTCGAAAGCTGGGTTTGGTCGATGACGAGCGTTGGCAGTTCTTTACTGAAAAACAGGAACACATCGAGGGGCAATTGGATCGATTGCGACGTCACTGGATTCAACCGGAGAGCGACCCAGCCGAGCGTATAAATCCATTACTGGAGAAACCCATTGCACGGGAATACACTCTTGCCGATTTACTGGCGCGGCCAGGTGTGGAGATTCAATCACTACTGAAAGCGGTGGAAGATGATTATCAATCGGCCCCGGCCAACTCGCTTGAGGCACAAGCCCAGCAGCAAGCCGAAATCCAAATCAAATATCAGGGATATATCGATCGTCAGTTAAGCGAGATCGAGAGCTTGAAAAAGCAGGAAAATACCNCGATACCAGCAGACATCGACTACCAACAGATGCAGGGTTTATCGAATGAACTCAAACAGAAATTGGCCGAAGCCAGGCCGGAAAATATAGGCCGTGCATCACGTATACCGGGCATGACGCCGGCCGCTATTTCCTTGCTGCTCATTTACCTCAAGAAACACCAGACACTGGGTCGCAAAGCCGGCTAAACCGGTCAGCGAAACTCAGGAATATTNCAATGCATGATTCTACCGAGCAGGAGCTGGAAAAAGGTCTGCAGATGCTTGGCTTGCCGTACACCGCTGGGCAGCTAGCCAGCCTGGCTCAGTATCTGAAGCTTCTTGAAAAGTGGAACAGAAGCTATAACCTGGTTGCAGCTTCTGACAGTAGTTCTATGGTGAGCCGCCANCTGCTGGACAGTCTGGCAATTCANCCATTTCTGGCAGGCAGTAGTATCGTCGATATGGGATCGGGTGCTGGTCTGCCGGGCATACCACTTGCCATTTTGAATCCGCACAAAGAGTTTGTCCTGGTGGACAGCAATGGCAAGAAAACACGTTTTCTATTCCAGGTAAAAACNACACTGAAGATGGATAATATAAGCGTGGAAAATTGTCGGATAGAGCACTATCAAAGTCACCGGCAAATTGATATGGTGATGTGTCGTGCCTTTTCTTCACTGGCGGATGTGGTGGCGAAATCACAGCATTTGTTATCATCTGGTGATAAGCGATGCAAATTACTGGCACTGAAGGGACGCTACCCGGAACAGGAGCTTGCCCTCCTGCCGGCAGACTTTGTAGCTTCCAGCATCAAAAAACTACAGATCCCGGGCAGCGATTCGCAACGACATTTAGTTGAAATAGTGCGCAGGTAACAAAAACCCACGCACGCCGCCATTTGAACAGAAGCAACCGTTTCGAGATGGAAGACAGCAGTGAGTAAAGTTCTAGCCATAGCCAATCAGAAAGGAGGGGTNGGCAAAACAACCACCTCAGTTAATCTCGCCGCTTCACTAAAAGTAACCCGAAAAAGCGTGCTGCTCATCGACCTTGATCCCCAGGGCAATGCAACCATGGGATCTGGTATCGATAAGAACAACCTTGAGCTTTCTGTATACGATTTGCTCTCTCAGCAGGCCCTTTTTGATGAAGTAGTCGTAAGGCCAGAGGATGCAGAATATGATCTGCTACCATCGAACGGAGATCTAGTTGCTGCTGAAGTTGAACTTATGAGCGGCGAAGGAAGGGAAACAAGACTTCGACAAATCGTAGACGCAGTCAGGCAGCGATATGATTTTGTCGTTATCGATTGCCCGCCTTCGCTGAACATGCTGACTGTAAATGCCATGGTGGCCGCTGACGGTGTAGTCATTCCCATGCAGTGTGAGTACTACGCGCTAGAAGGATTATCCGCATTAATGGACACCATCGGCGCAATCCGGGACCGACTGAATCCGGATCTGAAGATAGAGGGCATCTTGCGCACCATGTATGATCCGAGGAACAAACTGACTACTGAAGTGAATGGTCAGCTGTTTAATTATTTCGGCGATGCCGTGTACCGAACAGTTGTACCCAGGAATATCCGGCTGGCCGAAGCACCGAGTTACGGAAAACCCATTATCAAATACGATAGTAAGTCCCGCGGAGCGATTGCCTATNTGGCCTTGGCGGGGGAAATGCTGCGCAGGCACGACGAAGCGGCAGCAGCGGGACTTTCTTGATTGATTGGCTTGCAAAACATCCAGAAAACACCACGTGACAAGCAACAATGACTGATAAGAAAAAGCTCGGCAAAGGCCTGGGCGCGCTTTTATCAACTGGCAGCACGGAAACGATGGCCAGTTTGCTCGGCAAGCCTAAAGATCGGACGTCTGTTGCCAGCGCCGATCGAGATGGAGATCTCAAGAATATACCCCTTGATCTTATACAGCGCGGTAAATACCAGCCTCGCACCGATATGCATGAGGAAGCATTGCAGGAACTGGCAGCTTCGATAAGAAACCAGGGCGTCATGCAGCCCATCGTTGTACGCCCCATCTCCTCAGATAAATACGAAATCATCGCCGGTGAGCGTCGNTGGCGTGCCAGCCAATTGGCGGAACTCGATACGATCCCCGCGATTATCAAGCCGGTTGGGGACGAGGCAGCCGTAGTCATGGCGCTTATCGAGAATATCCAACGAGAAAACCTCAATCCCATCGAAGAGGCCATGGCGCTCAAGCGCCTGCAGGACGAGTTTGAGCTTACCCAGCAGGAAGTGGCCGATGCGGTCGGCAAATCCAGAGCAACAGTCACCAACCTGATTCGCCTGATCGGGCTGCATATCGATGTTCGCCGCATGCTCGAGGCGGGCAAACTGGAAATGGGACATGCCCGAGCCCTGCTTGCGCTACCCGACATCCAGCAGCCCGAAGCGGCACGCAGGGTGGTGAATCGGGGGCTTTCNGTCAGGCAGACCGAATCAATGGTCAGACGNCTGTTATCCGGGGGTGGCACCGGCAAATCCGCCGAGGTTATTGACCCAGACATCAAAAANCTGGAGGAAAACCTGGCTGAGAAATTGGGTGCCTCCGTGCTAATTCAGCATACCGCCAAGGGCAAAGGAAGGCTGGTGGTGAAATACAATTCTTTGGACGAATTAGACGGCATTTTATCCCATTTAAAGTAACCCCCCAATTGTTAATCTGACGTAGTTGATACTGCCCTGCAAAGCCCCTATAATGCGCCTGCTTTGGTGATCACCGCANTACATTCAAGGTGTTTGTTGCAGGTGTTTTGGGTGCCGGGCTCAATAAAAAAGCGAAGCCAATAAGTCAGGTTTGTGACTAATCTAAAAGCCCCACCAGTCTATAAAGTAATCGTTGCACAGTTCGCTGTGACGTCCTTTATAGCAGTAATATCTTTGTTGCTTTCAGGTACCGTGTTGGCTTACTCGGCATTGCTGGGTGGCCTGATTAGTGCATTGCCAAACAGCTATTTTGCCTTGCAAGCCTTTAAATATAGGGGTGCCAGCAATGCAGAGAAAGTTGTTAAGAGTTTCATAAAAGGGGAGCTCGGCAAAATAGGAATCACTCTGGTGCTGTTTGCACTAAGTTTTACCTTGATTACTAATTTGAATGAACTCGCGTTAATACTTGGGTTTGTAACAACTCACTTCGTTGGCGTGATGGTATCGGGACTGATCAGCTACAGCCCGACAGGAGATAAAACCTGAAGCTTTCAAGCTACAGATTACTTGATAAGCACACGGATTAAGAGAACTTAAATGGCAGAGTTAGCGGACGCCGCCGCCGAACANGCAGGCGAGCAGACAGTTCAGGAATACATTACCCACCATTTGTCGTTTCTGACCTTTGGCCGAGACCACGAGGGCCATCTGGGCTTCGCCCACTCGNCCGAAGAGGCGGCCGATATGGGTTTCTGGGCAGTCAACGTAGACACTCTGGGTTGGTCTATCTTCCTCGGCGCTGCCTTTCTGCTGTTTTTCCGCTGGGTGGGCAAGAATGCCTCAATCGACAAGCCAGGCGGCGTCCAGAATTTCGTCGANATGGTGGTCGAGTTTGTCGATACCCAGGTATCGCAAGGCTTTACTCACAAGAACGACCTGATCGGCCCGCTGTGTCTGACGCTGTTCTTCTGGATTCTACTGATGAACACCATGGACCTGGTGCCGGTGGACTGGATCACCAAGCTGTTCGANATCACTGCTGCCGGCGTTTTCAATTTCGAGCACGCCCCGTTTAAGATTGTGCCGACCACCGATCCCAATATCACCATGGGCTTGTCGGTCTCAGTCTTTCTCATGATTATTTACTACAGCATCAAAAACAAAGGGCTGGGGGGCTTCCTCGCCGAGCTTGCCTTTCATCCCTTCGGTAAATGGATGATACCGTTTAACCTGATTATTGAAGTACCAACGCTGTTTGCTAAGCCTATTTCGCTCGGACTCCGATTGTTCGGTAACNTGTATGCCGGCGAACTGCTATTCCTGTTGATCGCGTCCATGCTGGGCTACTGGCAACTGCCGGCTCACTTTGTCTGGGCAGTATTTCACTTGTTGGTCATTCCGTTGCAGGCATTTGTGTTCATGATGTTGACCATCGTGTACCTGAACCAAGCGCACGACAAAGAAGCACACTAATTTTTAAACGTACTATCTGAACTGAAGAAAATCTGGAGGAAAAAATGGAAATGATATTGGCTTTTACAGTACTGGGTGTTTTGCTTGTACTGGGTATGGGTGCATTGGGCACGGCNATTGGCTTTGGTATTCTGGGAGGCAAATTNCTGGAAGGCTCTGCTCGCCAACCTGAACTAGCACCTAAGCTACAGGGCTATATGTTCCTGGTCGCCGGCCTTATCGACGCGGTAACCATGATCGGTATTGGCATCGGCATGTGGTTTACCTTTGCCAATCCATACCTGGCCACCCTGGCAGCTGGCTAGATCCAGCGCATAAGCGGGAGATTACGCCGTGAATTTTAACGCTACCTTCTTAGGTCAATCCATTTCCTTCCTGTTCTTTCTGTGGTTTTGCAGAAAGTACGTGTGGCCTCTGTTCGCCGCCATACTGGAAGAGCGCAAGAAGCGCATTGCTGATGGACTGGAAGCCGCCGCCAGGTCTCAGAAAGATCTGGAACTCGCTCAGCACAAGTCTAGCGAGCAGTTGAAAGAGGCGAAGACAACAGCGGCTTCGATAATCGATCAAGCCAACAAGCGAGGGGCTCAAATAGTCGATGAGGCGAAGGAGCAGGCGCGGGAAGAGGGGCAGCGCATTATCGCCGGTGCCCATGCTGATATCGAACAGGAAGTGAATCGCGCCAAAGAAGCATTACGAGCGCAAGTGTCCGCCATCGCAGTAGCCGGAGCCGAGAAGATTCTCGAGCAGTCCATCGATCAGGCGGCAAATGAAGAGATGCTAGACAAGTTGGCATCGGAGCTCTAATCCGGGACTTCTCACACGGGATATTGGAAAGACATAGACAATGGCAGAGTTAACCACCTTAGCAAGACCTTACGCAAAAGCGGCATTTCAGGTAGCCCTCCAGGATGGGGCGCTGAGCGCATGGTCGCGCATGTTGACGCTGGCGGCGAGTGTCGCTGAGGATGCTACCGTTGCCTCGATAATGTCTTCGCCAGAGCTATCCTTTGAACAAATCGCGGACACCTTTCTCGAAGTGTGTGGCGATGAGTTGGACAGCAAAGGTCAAAACTTCGTGCGGCTACTAGCTGAGAACAAGCGGCTAGCCTTGCTTGTAGAAGTGTCCACGTTATTCGAAAACCTGAAAGCCAATCAGGAAAAATCGGTAGACGTAGAGATCACTACAGCTTTCGAAATCAGTTCAGAAATCTCCGAAAAGCTGGTGCAAGCACTCAAAACACGTCTGCAGCGTGACATTAAATTGGCAACTGCCGTCGACCCAACTCTATTGGGCGGTGCTGTAATTAGAGCGGGTGATACTGTGATCGACAGTTCCACGCGCGGCAAGCTGAACAAACTAGCCGAAACAATGAATTCCTGAACTGCCAGGAAAATAGGAACCAAGCATGCAACAACTGAATCCATCTGAAATCAGTGAAATTATCAAGCAGCGCATCGACAAACTCGATGTGTCTGTGCAAGCCAAGAACGAAGGCACCATTGTCAGCGTAATGGACGGTATCATTCGTATCCACGGACTCGCCGATGTGATGTACGGCGAGATGATCGAGTTCGAAGGCGGCATCTATGGCATGGCGTTGAATCTCGAGCGCGACTCGGTGGGTGCGGTAGTGCTGGGCGAATACCTTTCTCTGGCAGAAGGCCAGACCTGTAAGTGTACCGGACGTATTCTGGAAGTGCCGGTTGGCCCTNAGCTGGAAGGCCGGGTAGTCGATGCGCTGGGTAAGCCAATCGATGGTAAGGGCCCCGTGGAAGCCAAGCTGACCGACGCTATCGAAAAAGTCGCACCGGGGGTAATTGCCCGCCAATCCGTATCCGAACCTGTGCAGACTGGATTGAAATCAATTGACTCCATGACGCCAATTGGCCGCGGCCAGCGTGAACTGATCATCGGTGACCGGGAAGTGGGCAAGACAGCGGTTGCCATCGATACGATTATTAACCAGAAGGGCAAGGGCGTTAAGTGTGTTTACGTTGCCATCGGTCAGAAACTGAGTTCGGTCGCCAACGTGGTAAGCAAGCTGGAAGAACACGGTGCGATGGAATACACCATCGTCGTTTCAGCCGCCGCCTCAGACCCTGCCTCTATGCAGTTCATCGCCCCCTATTCCGGGTGCTCCATGGGTGAGTACTATCGGGACCGTGGTGAAGATGCTCTGATTATTTATGATGACCTGACCAAACAGGCTTGGGCCTACCGTCAGATCTCACTGCTACTGCGCCGACCCCCCGGCCGTGAGGCCTATCCTGGCGATGTATTCTACTTACACTCCCGTCTTCTGGAGCGTGCGTCGAGAGTGAACGTTAACTACGTTGAGCAATTCACAGATGGAAAAGTAAAGGGAAAGACCGGTTCGTTGACCGCCCTGCCAATTATTGAGACTCAGGCAGGCGACGTATCAGCATTCGTACCCACCAACGTGATTTCCATTACCGACGGTCAGATCTTCCTCGAGACCGATCTGTTCAACTCCGGCATCCGCCCGGCGATGAACCCTGGTATTTCAGTATCTCGTGTAGGTGGCGCGGCCCAGACCAAGATTATTAAGAAGCTGGGTGGTGGTGTTCGTATCGCCCTGGCCCAATATCGTGAACTGGCCGCCTTCGCCGCTTTCGCCTCCGATCTCGATGATGCCACCCGTGCCCAACTGGAACACGGCCAGCGCGTTACCGAGCTGATGAAGCAGAAACAGTACTCGCCGCTTTCAATCGCAGAAATGGGCGTGTCTATTTACGCAGCCAACGAAGGCCATCTGAAAGATATCGAGCTGAACAAAGTGCTGGATTTCGAAGCGGCATNGCTCTCTTACATGAACAGCGAACATGGCGACCTATTGGGCAGGATCAACGAAACTGGCGATTATGATGATGAGATTGAATCACAGTTTAAAGCAGCAATAGAGAAGTTTAAAGAAACGCAGACCTGGTAAGCGGCAGACGTCACAATTTAACAGCTAGCAATCAAGAGTAAGGCAAAGTAGGNAAATCGCAATGGCTGGTGGAAAAGAAATTCGCACTAAGATCGCGAATATCAAGAATACTCAGAAGATCACCAAGGCCATGGAAATGGTTTCGGCAAGCAAGATGCGTAAGGCACAGGACCGCATGAAGCTGGGCAAGCCCTACGCGCATCGCATTCGTTCTGTGATTGGCCACATCGCTAGTGCCACTCCCGAGTATCGCCATATCTATTTCGAAACGCGCGATGTAAAGCGAGTGGGCTATATTGTTGTGTCAACCGATCGTGGCCTCTGTGGTGGCCTCAATACTAATGCCTTTAAAGCCACAGTAGTGTCCATGAAGGAGTGGGCGGAGAAGAATGTCGAGATCGACATCTGCTCCATTGGTGCACGCGCCGCCACCTTCTTTAATAACTATGGGGGCAATGTGATTGCGACCATTCGTGATATCGGTGACTCAGCAGAGCTGGCCGACATCATAGGCGCCGTTAAAATCATGCTGGATAAGTTCGATGAAGGCAGCATCGACCAGCTAATGATTGTTAGCAATGATTTCATTAATACAATGACCCATAAGCCGGAAGTAAATCAGCTACTACCATTGCGGCCTTCCGAAGAAGAAGACCTGCAGCACCACTGGGATTACTTGTATGAGCCGGAAGCGAAAGAGCTACTCGATGGCTTGTTGCTGCGGTTTGTCGAATCACAGGTTTACCAGGCGGTTGTTGAAAACAACGCCTGTGAACAGGCGGCACGAATGATCGCCATGAAGAGTGCGTCGGACAACGCTAGCGATCTAATTGATGAGCTTGAGCTGGTTTATAACAAGGCACGTCAAGCAGGGATTACTCAGGAGCTATCAGAGATATCTGCTGGTGCAGCGGCCGTATAGAAACTAGATACGCGATATAAAGAAGTTAACGNGGCACCTGTAGCTTAGGTGCCGAATTAGAAAGCTTACACTTTAAACTATTGATTAAGAGAAGAGATTGAGGAACCGAACATGAGCAGCGGTCGAATCGTAGAAATTATCGGAGCAGTTATCGACGTGGAGTTTGAGCGCGAGAGCGTACCACGAGTTTATGACGCACTAACCGTTGATGGCACTGAAGTGACGTTAGAGGTCCAGC
Source organism: Gammaproteobacteria bacterium (assembly GCA_002730035.1). Classification (GTDB taxonomy): domain Bacteria; phylum Pseudomonadota; class Gammaproteobacteria; order Pseudomonadales; family Pseudohongiellaceae; genus UBA9145. The sequence goes on from PBYU01000032.1 coordinate 38,540, forward strand.
AGCAACTCGGCGACGGTATTGTCCGAACCATTGCGCTGGGCAGNACAGAAGGTCTACGCCGAGGCCTGGATGTTAAGGACACGGCCTCGCCAGTAACCGTACCGGTAGGAGTAGAAACACTGGGCCGCATCATGGANGTCTTGGGGCGCCCCATCGATGAGCGTGGTCCGATTGGTGAAAAAGAGCGCATGCCCATACACCACGACGCACCGAGCTATGAAGAACTCGCCTCCACCAACGAGTTATTGGAAACAGGCATAAAGGTAATCGACCTAATCTGCCCATTCGCTAAAGGCGGCAAAGTTGGGCTATTTGGTGGTGCCGGTGTGGGCAAGACAGTCAACATGATGGAGCTGATTAACAATATCGCTACAGAGCACAGCGGACTGTCAGTATTTGCTGGGGTGGGTGAGCGGACTCGAGAAGGTAACGACTTCTATCACGAGATGCAGGAATCGAAAGTAATTGATCTGGAAGGCGAATCGAAAGTATCCATGGTATATGGCCAGATGAATGAGCCTCCCGGTAACCGGCTTCGGGTTGCGCTGTCCGGCCTGACNATGGCAGAAAAATTCCGCGATGATGGCCGCGATGTATTGCTGTTCATCGACAATATTTACCGTTATACGTTGGCGGGCACCGAAGTGTCGGCTCTGCTAGGCCGTATGCCATCGGCGGTGGGATATCAGCCGACACTGGCAGCCGAGATGGGTGCGCTACAAGAAAGGATCACTTCAACCAAGGCCGGGTCAATTACCTCGATCCAGGCTGTGTACGTTCCCGCGGACGACTTGACTGACCCCTCCCCTGCAACCACATTCGCCCACTTGGATGCGAAAGTAGTACTTTCTCGTGACATCGCGTCACTGGGTATTTACCCCGCGGTGGACCCATTGGATTCTTCTTCACGTCAACTGGACCCCTTGGTTATCGGTCAAGAACATTACGATGTGGCCAACGGGGTGCAAACCGTGTTGCAGCGTTATAAGGAACTGAAAGACATCATCGCGATTCTTGGTATGGACGAACTGTCCGACGAAGACAAGCAGACAGTCTATCGTGCACGGCGTATCTCGCAATTCCTGTCACAACCTTTTACGGTGGCGGAAATTTTTACCAACGCGCCAGGCAAGTACGTTTCACTGAAGGATACAATTTCAGGCTTCAAGGCGATCCTCGATGGTGAGTATGATCACCTGCCAGAACAGGCATTCAGCATGGTTGGCACTATTGAAGAAGCTATCGAAAAAGCCAAGACTCTGTAAAGAAAAGCAGCACNAGATGNAAGTATAAGTTTTTAGTTTTGAAGAGATTAAGATAGAGAGAGNCAACATGTCCTTTACAATGCATTGTGACATCGTGAGCGCCGAGAGAAGCATCTTCTCGGGTCTTGTCGAGATGGTAATTGCCGCCGGTTCTCTCGGCGATCTGGGTATTGCCCCGGGTCACGCCCCGTTGCTTACCGCACTAATCCCTGGTCCGGTCAGGTTGATCATGGAAGGCGGCGAGGAAGAGGTCTTTTATGTCTCTGGCGGATTTCTCGAAGTACAACGTGGAGTAGTGACGTTACTTACCGACACCGCATTGCGAGCCGATGATGTTGACGAAGCCGCTGCGGTCAAAGCTATGGAAGATGCCGAAAAGGCGATGGCCGATCAGAGTGCAGAGTTGGACTACGGCGCCGCCGCCGCCCAACTCGCCGAAGCGGCTGCCCAGCTTCGTGCGCTACGCCAGCTTAAGAATCGGGCGAAGTGATTACAGCAGTCGAAGGGAAAAAGGTTTAAAGAAAGGTAGCGAGAGCTACCTTTTTTTTAGATACTCTTTTATTGTTTCAACGCGTACAAACAACAGCCTGAGAGACAAGGTCAAAACAAATGGAAGTCGTAATTCTGGCAGCCGGCAAGGGCAGCAGAATGTTTTCGGACAAACCCAAGGTATTGCACAGTATCGGTGGAAGCGCCATGTTGGAACATGTGGTGCGGACCTCGCGTGCCCTGCATCCTCAAAAAATTCATACCGTCATTGGTTTCGGTGTGCAACAGATCAAAGACTATTTTGCCCGTAGCAACACTGCCGATCTGACCTGGGTGCTGCAGGCAGAGCAACTTGGCACGGGGCATGCGGTCCAACAGGCATTGCCTGGCATTAACATCGAGGATGGTGAAAATCAGGTGCTGGTGTTATACGGTGATGTACCGCTGATACAGACAAGCACACTACAAGAATTGTTGAGTCAGACAGACGGCGAAACACTTGCCCTGCTAACTGTGCTGACGGAGAACCCAACAGGCCTGGGTAGAATCATTCGTAACACAGCGGGAGAGGTTACCCGGATTGTAGAAGAGAGAGATGCCAACTCGGAACAAAAGCAGATTAATGAAGTCAACAGTGGCATTATGTGCGTTCCAGCTACAAAGCTGGTGCGCTGGTTAGGTGAGATTCGCAACGATAACGACCAGTCCGAATATTATCTGACCGATCTTATCGCGCTGGCGGCGGATGAGAACTGCCAGATCAATGCGATTACTCTGGCCGATGAGATCGAAGTTCAGGGCGTCAATGACAAGACCCAACTAGCCTTGTTGGAGAGGCACTACCAGATGAACAAGCAGCAGGAGCTATTGGACCAGGGCGTAACCCTGCGTGATCCTGAGCGGGTGGAAGTCCGGGGTGAGTTAAGCTGTGGCAAGGACTGTGTAGTCGATATTAACGTGATCTTCGAGGGAACAGTGTCTCTGGGCAACAATGTGGTTATCGGTGCCAACACAGTCATAAAGGACGCAGTAATCGAAGATGGAGCTCATGTATTGCCTGGCACTAACATTGATGGAGCTACTATCGGCGCCAATTCTCTCATAGGTCCTTACGCAAGAATTAGACCTGGCACTGTGTTGGGAGCAAATGTAAAGATCGGTAACTTTGTAGAGACTAAGAACGCAATTTTGGGCGAGGGCTCCAAGGCAAACCATCTGGCTTATATCGGGGACGCCGAAATTGGTCGCAACTGCAACATCGGTGCCGGCACTATTTTCTGTAATTACGACGGTGCCAACAAGCACAAGAGTACTCTGGGCGATAATGTGTTTATTGGTTCGAACAGTGTTCTCGTCGCACCGGTCGTGCTAGCGAATAATGCATTTGTAGCTGCAGGTTCGGCTGTTAACTGTGATGTCCCAGCGGATAGCCTGGCTGTAGCAAGGAGCAAGCAGCGCAACATTCCCGACTGGAAGAGACCAACCAAAGGGCAGTAAGGACGCCATCATCATATGTGCGGAATAGTAGGAGCCATAGCGCAGAGAGAGGTTTCCAGGATTCTGCTGGAAGGCCTCAAGCGTCTGGAGTATCGTGGATACGACTCAGCCGGTCTGGCGCTGGTTAGTGGTCCGACGAACAAGATTTCCACCATAAAGACAGTCGGCAAAGTAGCAAAGCTGGTACAGGCTGCCAGGAAAGCCGATACTCGTGGAAAGCTGGGCATCGCCCACACTCGCTGGGCTACACATGGCAAACCGACGGTTACCAATGCCCATCCGCACAACTCCCATAATCAGATTTCCGTGGTGCATAACGGCATCATCGAAAACTACGTGTCACTTCGGGATAAATTGATTGCGGATGGCTATGAATTCAAAACCGAAACCGACACAGAGACCATTGTTCATCTGATTCACCAGGCACGCAAAGGCGGCAAGGTCTCGCTTTTGTCTGCGGTTAACAAAGTCATCAAAAAATTGCATGGAGCCTATGGCCTATGTGCCATCGATAAAACACAACCGGATCAGCTGGTAGTAGCCCGCAGCGGTAGTCCGCTGGTCATTGGTGTGGGCATAGGCGAAAACTTCGTCGCGTCAGATCCCATTGCTCTTGGGCAGGTTACCGACAGCTTTATCTATCTTGAGGAAGGTGATGTCGCCCGGATTGGTCTGGACGACTATGAAATCTGGCATCACAGTGAACGGGTTGAACGTCCTGTGACTACCGTGCAAAACAAAGCCAAGGATGCGGAAAAGGGCGAATACAAACATTTCATGCTCAAAGAGATTCACGAGCAACCCCGGGCTATAAAAGACACGCTGGATGGCCGCATCAGCGGAAACAAAGTGTTGGAAGAAGCTTTCGGTATCAATTCGAAGGACATATTCGATAGAGTAAAGACTGTTCAGATTGTGGCATGTGGTACCAGTTTTCATGCTGGACAGGTAGCCAAATACTGGCTGGAGTCAATTGCCAAAATTCCATGTCAGGTGGATATTGCGAGTGACTACCGCTATCGCGACATAATTGTGCAACCTGGCACCCTATTTGTCACAATTTCACAGTCTGGTGAAACTGCCGATACTCTGGCGGCATTGCGCTACGCAAAAACCAAGAAATATGTCGCAAGCCTGGCAATATGTAACGTTGCCATCAATTCGCTGGTTCGAGAATCTGACTTCTGCCTGCTCACCATGGCGGGGCAGGAAATAGGCGTGGCCTCCACCAAGGCGTTTACTACTCAGCTGGTATTGCTGTTGCTTCTTTCCATCGTACTGGCCCGCAGAACAGGTCTGCGCCCCAAGAAGGAAGCCAGCCTGGTTAGTGAGCTGGCAAGATTACCGGCACTGATCGAGAAGGCCCTGCGCTTGAGCAAGGAGATCAAGAAGATCTCCAAGCAGTTTTCGGATAAGAATCACAGTCTTTTTCTCGGGCGGGGTATTGCCTACCCGGTGGCCAAGGAAGGGGCGCTGAAATTGAAAGAGATATCCTATATTCACGCCGAAGCGTACCCGGCAGGCGAACTAAAACACGGACCGCTGGCACTGGTAGATAGCACCATGCCGGTCATCGCCGTGGCGCCCAATGATGACCTGTTGGGCAAGCTGAAGGCCAATCTCTCTGAAGTTAGCGCTCGTGGGGGCAAACTGTATGTGTTTGCCGATGAAAGTATCAAGTTTGCCAGCGACAAGAGCTGCAAGGTTATAAACGTCCCCAATTGCCCTGATATTCTCGACCCCATCGTGTTTGCCGTACCACTGCAGTTGCTCTCCTATCACGTCGCCATCATGAAAGGCACAGACGTGGATCACCCACGCAACCTCGCCAAGTCGGTAACTGTGGAGTAGTTTATGATTCGTATTCAGTAAGTAGTTTTTCTTACTATCTTCTCTTTAATCTTCTCTTTCAAAGCAACAACTTAACTTACCTTCAAAAACATTCTGTTAGACAGTTTGCATTGTTAAAACATGTATTTTTGTTATTTCCGATGCTATTTCCATATGTTTCAAAACACGAGAGAAGACTTGAAAGATTTGAAACGTAGGCGGAGTAAGGGATTGGTAGGAAAACATTGATTAATTGTAATAAATCAATGTTATAGTAATTTTGATTGATTTGTTAGGCTTTAGGTTATGAGAAATAAGGATTATCCGTTTTTTACAGGATTGTTTGTTTTAGCTGCTGTATGGAACC
>PBYU01000033.1 GCA_002730035.1 Gammaproteobacteria bacterium
TTTACTGTCGGGTATGATGTTTTTGCTGGCGCTGCTTGGAGTTATGCTATGGCAAGAAAACCAAGGATTTGGGGTGTAAGTATTACCCAATCATTTTAACTGTAAAATGTATCAATGGTATCTTATGAGCATACGTCGTCAGCCCATATGGGACCACTAGTACTGTAGCCATCAAATCTAACTTACAGGTTTCTCTGCATAGGGCGTTAATGGTTCCTATACTTGAGAGCTATGAATACCTTTTTGCCGTTGCAGGCAATCTCAGCTCCATCGGGCAGAGATGACCTGAATTAGCGTGCGATTCTCTATCAATTTATTGCTGCTCCTCAGCTGCCAGGTGATTGCTGATACTGGTGCCTACACTCAGCAACAGGTGTCCAAAGGCCAAGAAGCATACGTTGCTTACTGCGCGGAATGTCACCACGCCACGCTTCGTGGAACCGGTCATGGCCTGCCGCTAACGGGTCCGGCGTTCACCGCCCGATGGGAGCACCGCAGCATTGCAGAGCTTTTCGAGACAACCAGCATGTTGATGCCGGCGGGCGCTCCTGGTTCGCTCAGCAGGCAGGTCAATGAAGATCTGGTTGCTTATATGTTGAGTGCCAACGGCGTGCCTGCGGGAGGCGCACCTCTAACTGCAGACAATAGCTTGCAAATCGGTTTGGCTGTCCAGGGCGAGGGCTGGAAACCGACACCTAGGCCTGAAGCGGGCGGAGAAGTCTGGGAAGGGGCGGGGTCGGTGGCAGAAGCGGCAGCCGAAGCTTCAGGGTTCGTCAACCAGGTGGTGGCGCGGTTGTCTCCAGTGACAGATGAAATGCTGAACAACCCGGCGGCAGGGGACTGGCTATCATGGCGACGCACGCTTGATGGACAGGGCTACAGTCCACTCGCGCAGATCAATCGGGACAATGTCTCCGATCTGAAACTGGCGTGGGTACTGACTATGTACGACGGTAGCAACCAGACTACGCCGCTGGTGCACGATGGCATCATGTTTCTGGCCCACCCCGGCAACCGGGTGCAGGCACTGGATGCAACCAACGGAGAGTTGATCTGGCAATACAACTACGAATACCCACTCGGGTCAAAAACGCTGGGTGGTCCGATTCGCAACATTGCCATCTACGATGACAAGCTGTTCATGGCTACCTATGACGCGGCGCTAGTGGCAATCGATACCCGTACCGGTGAGCAACTCTGGAAAGCCGTTAAAGCCGACTGGAAAGTGGGGTTCACGCATACCAGCGGGCCCATCATTGCCGGCGGGGTCGTGGTCAGCGGCATCAACGGATGCGAGCGTTATAAGAAAGACGGTTGCTTCATTACGGGCCACGATCCGGATAGCGGCAAAGAACTGTGGCGTACATCCACGATTGCACTACCTGGTGATCCTAATGAATCAACCTGGGGTGACGTGCCGCCTGTGCTTCGCGCCGGAGGGGACACTTGGATCCCCGGCAGTTATGATCCAGAACTTGACTTGTTTTATATCGGCACTTCCCAGGCCAAACCGTGGGTGGCGGCCAGTCGGGGCATGACTCCGAACGATGCGGCGCTGTATACCAATTCGACCCTGGCTGTGAACCCGCAATCCGGTGAGATCAAGTGGTATTTTCAACATATACCTGGCGAAACTCTGGACATGGAGGTCGGTTTTGAGCGCGTGCTGCTGGACATCGGTGATAAGGCACTTGCTGTCACCATAGGCAAGGATGGCATCCTCTGGAAGTTGGACCGCAAGACGGGAGCATTTCTCGATTTCAAGGAAACTATTTTCCAAAATATTTTCGAGTCGCTAGATCAATCGACAGGACACTTGATCTATCGCAAAGACATCATTGAGGCAAAGATCGGCGATCAGGTTTCGGTCTGTCCGGGAATTTACGGCGGCCATAACTGGCAGGCTGCCGCATGGAGCCCAGAGGCTCAGGCATTGGTGATTCCGATTTACCAACTGTGCGTGGAAATGGTCGGGCGGGAAGTCGAAATGGAAGAAGGAAAAGGTGGCTTCGGCGGAGAATCACGAATGTTCCCGATGCCTGGCGTCGACGGCATGCTCGGTAAGCTGGCGGCCTGGAATGTGGAAACCATGACGGAAAAATGGAGCCATGAGCAGCGCGCCATGTTCTTAACCGGTGTGCTGACCACTGCTGGTGGTCTGGCCTTTGTAGGGGACCTGGATCGCTATCTCAACGCCTTTGATGTTGAAACAGGCGAATTGATCTGGCGAGCGCGACTGGGCGCGGCACTGCATGGTTACCCCATCAGCTATGGCGTTGGCGATGAACAATATATCGCAGTTCCCACTGGCATCGGTGTGTTCAAGCTCATGACCGCCAAGCAGTCGCCTGAAATCTACCAACCCAACGGCGGCAATGCTCTGTACGTATTCAAACTACCTGCTGAGAGGGAGTTGTCACACAAGCGGCAATCGGCACTTCAGTGAATACGCTGTGATCTTGCCCAACTGCTGAGTTATCATCCACTATGGAGTACTGTGATGGGACGCAATCAACTGAGTTCGGCAAAATATCTGAGTTTTGCCACCTTTCGGAAGAACGGTAAAGCTGTGGCCACACCAGTGTGGTTTGCGGAGGAAGCTAGCGTATTCTACATTTTCTCCGCGAGTGACGCGGGCAAAGTCAAACGATTGCGCCACTCCGGGCGCTCACGCATCGCCGCGTGCTCGGCCACCGGTAAGTTGATGGGCGAGTGGGTCGATACGTTGGCCGAACTGATCCCGGATCGGGATGGGGAAAAAGAGGCTTTGGCTGCGCTGCGGCGAAAATACGGATGGCAAATGTGGACTACCGATTTTCTCTCCAAGTTGTCGGGTAAAATAGACAAGCGTGCTTACATTCGGGTCCGCGTCCAGTCTGAGGCCCCGTCAGGACAAATGAACCATGGTTAATCCGGACCCGGAATTTGTTGTGCGATTTAAAAATCCCTTATGTTTTTAATAGTTTGCGGCTGTCAAAAAGTGGCGGCATGTCCGTATGCCGTGCCGGTTCTTGCCTGAATTCGAGCATTCTTGGCAGGACCTAGCTAGGTTGGAGCCGACATTTGTGCATTGGGGACAGGATTGAAGTAATGCATCTTCACCTTGCGCCGGACGATTCTCCAGACACCGCCACGCCTTTCGAAGTCGTCGGTATAAGTGGCATTAATCATCTGCACGACATCATCAGGGGTCGCGCCCATGCAGTCAACGTCACTAACGCCATGTGCATGGTCGGCGTCCTGAAAGGTCAACCTCAGATTTGAGCTGAGGTGGTGGGTTTCCCTCCATGCTGGATAAAGTACATCCATGACTGCAGTATTTATACCGTCATGACCTTCGAATGTGCCAAACGGTGGGCCGATCTCCCACACGGCGTCTTCATGCCAAGCAGAAATGAATTGCTCCCAATTGTGCTGGTCAAATCCCTGGCAGTAATCTGTCACCACGTCCCTCAGCGCAGCACGGCTCTCCAATTCGTCGATGCGCTGCGCCATCGCCTGCAGTTGTTCTTGAATTTGCTTACTCATGCCTGAATTCACCCTGTATGCCTGTGTGCGTTGGTAGCCGCGATGAACCCGAAAGTCACCGCTAGGCCTAGCGTATGCCCGGCACCGTAATAGGCCTCTCTGGATGGGCTGGCAACGCAGTTGCCGGCGCCATAAAGACCAGCAATTGGCCGGCCGTGCGTATCGAGCACTTCTGCTTTGTGGTTCACTGATGGCCCACCGCAGGTATCCAGAGCGCCGGCTACCAGCATAATGCAGTAATAGGGACCCTGTTCGCGGAACGGATGCATTGTGATATTGGGGTTGGTATTTGCGGCGTTGCCGCTATCCGCCGCCATGGGCGAAAACACTTCATGCCAGTAAGTGTCGTAGCCCGATGATCCGCGCTGAAAGTCCTCATCTTTGCCGCTGACGGCAAAGCCATTGAACCGCTCAATCGTGTTGCTCAGGTTGGTCGGGAACCCAGTATCCAGGGAAGCCCCGCCCGTGCTTGCTTCAATCTCTTTCAGCCTAGCTGAGATATTTCCCGTCAGTTCCTTAAGCGTTGCCCCAGACAATATATAGGAGGCTCCCGTTGGCGTCGCCGGTAATGGAAAGGTACCGGCGAAAGCCTCTGCGCTGCGCTGATCGTAGATCATGAACATGATCTGATTTGGGAACTCGGCAGTCGATTCTTTGTAAATGCCGTGAGCCTCGGTGCGGTCGTTGTAGTTACGGTGCTCATTCAACGCCCGGTGGCCGTAGCGATTAACCTGTACCATCGAATCACCAGGCGGGAAGAATACTCCAGTCCCCAGCTGCGGGCTTACCAGGCATTCCTCTAGGACTACCTGTGAACGCCAGGCGGAACCCAGGTCACCCATCTGGGCCCCGGCAGCACCGGCAATGGTAATGAAATCACCCTCCGACGCGGGCATGGCGCAGGCACCGAAAAGCTGAGCACGTTGATAACGCCGTTTGAATTCTGGATTATGCGCGTAACCACCCGTCGCAAAGATAACGCCCTTGCGACTCCGAATGGTCACGGTTGCATCGCCCACACCGGCTTCCAATCCGACCACTCGTCCGTGATCATCCTGCACCAGCCGTATTGCCCGGTGTTCCAACAGCGTTTTGATGCCCCGTTTCTTGACTGCCTCGCCCAGCTGCCTCATCAACTCCGCACCCTGCCCCATGTCGCCGTCGGCCGTAAGCGGGCCTAGTGGGCGACCGGTCGGTACTTTGTTCTCGGGCACCTGGTCGAGATAGTCGACGGCGGGCTTGTCCAAAGCAAAACCACGCCATTCAGCCAGGTTAAGGCTGCCCGATTCGCGCAATGAATCGACGGCGACACTGGCATTGTCATAGAACGCTTCCAGTAGTGCTATTTCATCAGCTTCAAGGCCAAGATCGGGCAATTCAGAGTTGTAGCGCCCAGGGTAAGAATAACGTGCCATGTAAGCCAGACAATCTGCTCGGTTGTCGTCAACGCCATTGGCCTTCAAAGAGAAATTGTTGGGAATCCACAGTACGCCGGCAGACTTTAATGCCGTGCCGCCCACAAATGCCGCTTTTTCAAGCAGCACGACGCTGTCTTCGGCATCGTGGGCCGTGATTGCAGCAGCACACCCCCCTGCACCTGCACCGATAACTACAACGTCGGCCTGGTGATGCCAGTTTCCTTCGGCGTGGGCTTTGGATGCACCCAGTGAGACCACACCCAACGAAGTGACTGCAGCTCCGGTNCTGGCCAATACTTGTCTCCGCGTCAGGCCATTGCGTTTGTCACTCATGCTTGTCTCCTGNTCGGTTGGTGGCNCCACATGGACTGGAACNGGATTAGGCAGAAGNGCTANCGTTTCAGCTCTATGCCTGCTTCTTCCCTGTCCCAGCAATCAGAAGTGATGCCTTCAGTCTTGATTTTGAATTTTTCTACACGTTCACTGGGGGTTTTTGGCAGATCCTCCCTGATGGCTATATAGCGCGGTATTGCAAAATAGGCCATGCGAGGTTCACACCAGCGCACGAGTTCCTCTTCTGTTATCACCTCGTTGGGCTTTAGCACCACAACAGCTTTTACCTCCTCCTCCCCTACATCGGAGGGAACGCCTACGACGCAGGATTCCAAAACCGCTGGGTTGGAGCTGATAACTGCTTCCACTTCGAATGAAGAAATATTCTCACCACGGCGCCTTATGGCTTGCTTCTTACGATCGACGAAAAAAAAGTAACCATCTTCGTCCATTCGACCGAGGTCACCCGTATGCATCCAGCCGTCGTCCTGGATAAGCTCGGCNCTGGCNTCCGGCATGTTGTAGTAACCTGTTGTGCCCACATGCTTGTCCTGGGGGCGAGAGGTAAACTCTCCGAGCTTTCCGGGACTCACCTCATTGTTGTCATCGTCGACGATCCTGACATCCCAACCTGTAATTGCTTTGCCACAGGAGCCGGCACGCGGAGCTTCATAGGGGCTAGCGAGGCAGCAATAGCACTCAGTCATACCATACACTTCCATGATCTTGGTATTGAAACGTCGCTGAAATTCATTCCACTCATCCTGTGGCGCGGCTGCACCGACCATTATTCGCAAAGGGTTGTCAGCATCGTCTTCTCGTGGCGGTTGCTTGAGCAGAATGGGGATAATACCGCCGATATAGTTAGCTTCCGTACACTCCCATTTCCTGCAGTCATCCCACAATTGGCTGGCAGAAAATCGTTCAACCAGAACAGCCCTTGCCTCGGTCAAAATGACTGGGCCAATGGTGATACCCTGGGCGTTGCCGTGAAAGAAGGGTAGGCCGGAGTAGAGTGCGTCGTCTTCTGTGTAGCGGGCGTACTGCACCGCATTGGACCAGATGTCATACCAGTAGTAGTGACTTAGCATGACACCCTTGGATACGCCCGTTGTCCCGGAGGTATAAATTATCGTCGCCAGGTCACTGAAGTTGACTTTAATATCGGGGGTGGTTGCAGGGTGTGCCATCAGGTCCGAAACGCCAAGCGTCTCCATGCCAAACCAGTCCGGGAACAACCCATCGGCACTGCGAAATACCACGTGCTGCACCGTTGTAAGTTGCTCTACCACGCCTTCAAGGCGGTCCAGGTACTCGGTATCGGCGACGAGGGCAACTGAGTCCGATTGCACTATCTGGTAGGCGAGGCCATCTCCCTTTAGTGAAACATTAATGGGCACTTCTACCGCGCCAATCTTGTTCAGACCGAACCAGGCGTAGAGAAAGTCGGCACAATTGGGCAACATGATAGCGACCTTGTCACCTGGTTTGACACCAAGGGCGAGGAAGCCATTGGCTGCCTTGTTTATCTCATCATTCAGTTCACCGAAGGTTATTGGATCGTCACGAAACTGGAATACAACATGATTCGGTGCCTTTCTGGCTTTGTCTTCGATTATCCTGGTCAGCACCCTGTCATCCGGTGCATATTCTTGCATCTGCCAGGAGGCCCACTTCTTTGCCGCGCGTTCTGCTTTATCGTCCCACCGGCCCATATTTCCTCCCATCTTCCCCGATCCTGATCAAATACGATGAGTAGTCACAGATACTTCGGATCCATGTGCTTTTCGACCAGCTTCTTAGACTCGCCGAACCATACGCCATCATCGTGAGNNTCCAGCATTTTNCCTAGGTCCCAAGTCATAATCNTTTCTGGAATCACCTCGATGATACAGCGCAACGGCGTATGTACCGCTTCGAACGCGGTTTCCCTTTCTTCATCTGTGGTCAGCTCAAAGAAATACTTATCGATGATCTTCCAGTGGATTTCACGCATGAGCTCGTCATCGTCGTGAATGACCGCCTGCCCCATCACCAGAATGGCCTTCTGATGCCGAACATTGGTGCCGTCATTGTGGACTGTGACTGACATCTTTGGATTTTCCTTCAAGCAGCCCACTTTGAGGCGGTAATTCTTGATCGTGCTCATCATGATGTTGTCATTCTTGATCACGTAGAACATCGGGGACACCACGGGGTAGCCTCGCTTGTTCACGTGGGCCATTTCACAATAAGCACTATGGTGATACAACAGTTCGAACTCATTGAGCTCCATCGGGTAATCCGTGGACACGTTGAGCTGCTCAAGTTTGACGGGATCAAACTTTACTTCTGACTTGTCTGCCATTTTCCTCCCTACCTCCTCAATTAATTTATGTTGCTTGTACGATGCGCTGTGCACCGCGCTTTCGTTCAAATGATTACAGGGGCATATTATCCCCTGCAAATACTGACCTGATAGCGCCGCTAGGAGGAATATCCGACCTCCACGCCGGGGGCGTAGGTATCGCAAACTTGAACTTTATTCAATATTTCCACACAATACTAAAATACACTAAATTGTCAACTGTTGCAGTTGTTGGGCGGCGCACATCAGAAGCACGTTCGAGAACGGGGCGCGCAGCCAGCCAAATCATTCGAAAAAACCGAGGTCGTGATGCCCGATATTGAAGTAGACCGCAGGGGTGAAGTTGAGTGGATTCGTCTCAATCGCCCGGAACGCATGAACGCCTATGACGCAGACATGGCGAAATCTTTGATCGCTGCGGTTGAGAATGCTGCCGATGCTGGGGTTATCGTTCTGACCGGAACGGGAAAAGCATTTTGCGCTGGCGGCTACCTTGCTAATTTGAGTGACCCTGACCCGCTGGAGCTCAGGAATATGTTTTATGGGTCGCTCAAGGTATATGAATCATTGCGAACCAGTCCACGGCCAGTCATCGCAGTAGTCAATGGCGCAGCTGCCGGCGGTGGCAATGAACTGGTGGTAGCATGCGATATGGCGATTGCGGCGGACAACGCGACCTTCGGTCAGACGGGCGTAAAAGTCGGAAGTGCCCCAGTGCTTGGCGGTACGAACTTTCTGGCCATGAGTGTGGGTGAAAAGCGCGCCAAGGAAATAGCATTTATGTGCCGCCGATATCCAGCGGCTGAGGCTCTGAAAATGGGGTTGATTAATGCCGTTGTACCGGCAGACCAACTCGAAAATGAGGCAACAAATTGGGCAAACGAATTGCTGAGAATGAGCCCCAGGTATCTTGAAATCGCCAAGATCAGTTCCAACGTCTGGTGGAATCAGTGCCGCGACAATTACTTGAGCGGCTTGGGTATGCTGGTGCAGGCAATTGGCTCACACGATATGGTCGAAGGCGCCTCAGCCTTCATGGAAAAACGTCGCCCCCAGTTTGAAGGGCGAGCGCCAGAACTATGAATTTTAATCTTGATCCCGCGTACGTTACGATCCAGGATCAGGCGCAGGCATGCGCGCGGGAAATTGAACCCATTGCCGTCGAAGCCGACAAGATGAGCGAGGTTCATCCGGGGGTGCTCGACGCCTTGCGCAAAAGTGGCCTGTGCAGCTTGATGGTGCCCAGGCGCTATGGTGGCACATTTGAAAACCCGGATCCACTGGCCATCTGCCTGGTCCGCGAGGTATTGATGGGCACCTCCGCGCATGCAGATTCCCTGTTTGCCTTGCAAGGCATTGGTAGCTATGGCATTACAGTGGCGGGCACGCAGAAGCAATGTGAGCGCTGGCTGCCTAGTATTGCTGCTGCAGATGACCTCGCGGCTTTGGCGTTGACAGAGCTTGAGACCGGGTCAGACCTGAAAGCGCTAAAGACCACGGTCACACCTGAGGGTAACTGTCTCAGGCTGACCGGTGAAAAGTCCTTCATTTCAAATGCCGGTGCGGCCGCCCTTTATCTGGTCTTGGCGCGTGAAAAAGAAGGTCATAGCCTACTATTGGTGCCGGGAAACTCTCCAGGAATTTCCATTACGCCGACACCCGAGATCATTGCGCCCCACGTGTTAGGCGAAATACGGTTCGACAACGTCGAATTGGCGGCTAATGCGCGCCTTGGTGAGCCAGGCAAAGGGTTCAGTCTGGTATTGGCCACGCTCGGCGTGTTCAGGGCTTCAGTGGCCGGGGCTGCGGTAGGCTTGGCGCAGGCTGCGCTGGATGAGGCGCTGCGTCACACCAACGGACGTGTTCAATTTGGCCGCCCGCTGTCTCGTTTGGGTGCAGTCTCACAAATGCTGGCGGATTGTGCGGTCGAAATTGAGATGGCGCGATTGCTTACATACAAGGCGGCCTGCGAAGCTGTTAATGACCCTGCAGCTTCATTGCATTATTCTTCGATGGCCAAATTGGCAGCAAGTGAGATGGCCGGACGAGTGACCGATCGCTGTGTCCAGATGATGGGACGCTTTGGACTGGTACGTGAAAACAAAATTGAACGCCTGTACCGCCAGGCCAGGCCAATGCGCATTTACGAGGGGGCTTCCGAGGTTTTGCGTGAATCCATCGCAAAACAACTCAACCAATCCATCAGGACGTAGTGGATGATCGATCTGTTACTTGACGGAAAAACAGCCATGGTGACCGGTGCCAGCCGTGGGCTTGGACGGGCCGCAGCCAAAGCGCTGCATGAACAAGGGGTTAGGATATTAGTCGCCGCGTGTTCTATCGATCAGTTTAAGGACCTGGATCGTGGGGCCCGGAGCGCATCCAGGCAGCGTATTGCGATATGCAGGATAGGACGACGGTCGTGATGCTGCCCACTACGGCAATCAGTAGCTTCGGTCGTATCGATATCGTGGTGAATGACGCAGGTATCGCGCCAGCGGTAAATTTGTAGAGCACGAAGATGCACTCTGGCAAAAAGTCACGGCGGTAAATGTTCTCGCGCCGGGTGCATTTGAGACTGACGCGCAAAGATTGGTGCTCAAATCACCAGAAGTCATGAAGCACAGGCTGGGGAAAATCCGGCAACAGCGAATGGGCACAGCCGAGGAAATCAGCGCCCTGATCTGCTACCTGGCTTCGCAAAAATCTTCATTCATTACTGGATCCGTGCTAGTAATCGATGGCGGCGAGTGTTAAAAATTGTAGACAATGGACATAAAGAAAAAAACGCAAACCAACGCTGGAGCAGCTACGGGCTCACGTGGAGAGCAGCGCCGTGAACAAATCCTAAAAGCGTTGCATGATTGCATCATCAGCAAGGGCTATTCAAAGACTACTCTGAAAGATGTTGCTAACGCGGCAGACATGACAGCCAGTCATCTGCTCTACTATTTCCCTGGTAAAGACGCCATCCTAGAATACTATTTCGAAAATGTTGCCAACCTGTTACTCGCTCGAATTGAAGAATTCAGCGATGAACCCGCAGAGCGCCAGGTCAATCTGCTGACGGATCTGTTCTTCGCTGGGAAGGGATTGACTCGATCTGAAATCGGGTTCATGCTCGAGTGCTTCGGTGTGGCAGTTCACGACACAAAGCTACGCCACATGAAGATGCGACTGGATCGCAAGTGCAAAGCCTACCTTACCGGCTTATTCGAATCACTTTCTGGGTCTAAGGGAGCTGGGGCTCAAGATGCTGCAGAATTGGCTTACGCTATTTTGATAGGTCTGCGCACTGCCGCTTACTTCGACAGGAAATTGGAATTACCTGAAG
>PBYU01000034.1 GCA_002730035.1 Gammaproteobacteria bacterium
GGATTGGCTGTAGGCCCCTTCGGGCGGGGCCTGTCGTGCTCCGCCGCGTCGTTGTCGTACTTGCCAAGGGTGTGGTCATTCCCTGCGCACGACGCCTAGCGGCAGAGCACGACAGACTCCCGCAGAGTGGCCATATACTTGTTCAGAGGGTCCCTGTTACCGATACTATTCAAGCGCCTGAAAGTGAAGCGCCGCCACTGTAAAACACAGCCCAAGTCTGTCCTATCCTCTGTCGGGAATCCTAGTACACCCTAAGTTCCAGCCTGACGAATCCTCCCAAATACCGATTCGGTTTCCTCACTCCCATCGCAGTCTGTGGCTGCCCACCCATTTTTTTGCAAAAGCGTTACAATGCCATTTTCGAGTCACAGTGGTATCAGTGCTTACAGGAGTAAGGTTATGCACCGTCTTGGGTCCCTATTTATTCACAAGCAGAGTCGCGTCGCGCTCGCTGCAAGCATTGCGTTGTTTGCTATTAGCCAGTCTCTGGCGCAAGTACCGATCATCCAGCCTGGAGCGCCGGGGCAGCCTGGTCGGATAATTTCCGCCGAGCAAGCATCCGACCTGGCGGCTATCCAGTATGCAGCGGCTGATGTCATGTTTCTGCAAGGCATGATTTCCCATCATGCCCAGGCTATGGAGATGGCGGAGCTGGTGGAGTCGCGCTCTACTCGTGAGGTCATGGATTTATTGGCACAAAGAATCTCCCTGTCGCAGGATGATGAAATTGCCATGATGCAGGGCTGGTTGAGTGAGCGTGATCTGGCGGTTCCCGGCGCGGACGCCCATCATGCGGTGGGCTTCGAACTCATGCCCGGCATGCTCTCGGACGAACAGATGGCCGAGCTGGAGCAGGCACAAGGCGCCGAATTCGATTCGCTGTTTCTCAACACTATGATCGAACACCATCTCGGTGCCATCGAGATGGTGGAGAATCTGCTGGATCAGCGCGGCTCGGCGCAAGAACCGGTCCTGTACGCCTTCACCTCAGACATTACCTCGGACCAGAATAGTGAAATTGAGCGCATGGATGCCATGCTGGCCGGTTTTTCTCCCGATCCCCGGGTCAATCTATCTTCCGGATTCCGTGATGCCGGGGAAGCCGCACTCAACTTGCGGCTAGTCGTTTCGCTACCCAAGCCGGCCGGTTTCTTCGATCCAGACAATCCTTCCGGGATACCGGTGAACAGCCGAGAAGAGGAGATCCTGGCACCGGATATTGAAGAGGCCGATGCCCAGCAGGAGGTCGCTACGGACGAGCCGAATAGTAATCTGGCCGAGACAACCGCTGAAGAAGAGGAAGAGGATGAGAATGCAGATCCGCGTCCATCCTTACTGAGTTTTTCCAACACCGATTTGTTGTTTAGCGGGGATCATCTGGTAGCCGGCAACTACCATGGCTTCAACACCTATGACATCAGCAATCCTCGTGCGCCACAGCTGTTAAGTTCTGTCGTCTGCCCGGGTGGTCAGGGCGATGTGTCACTGGTGGGCAATCTGTTAATCATGTCCGTTCAGGAAACTCGCGGGAGACTCGACTGTGGCCTGCAGGGAGTTCCGGAACCAAATTCTCAGCAGCGCATCCAGGGTATTCGTATTTTCAACGTCAGCGATTTCAACATGCCGGTGCAGGTCGGCGCCGTACAGACCTGCCGTGGATCACATACTCACACGGTCGTGTCGAATCCCAATGATACAGGCAATGTTTACGTGTATGTCTCCGGTACCAGTGGTGTTCGGGACGATGAAGAGTTGAGCGGATGTTCCGATGATTCCCCATTCGAGGATCCGGATTCCGCCCTGTTTAGAATCGAGGTCATTGAGATCCCCATGGATCGACCGCAGGACGCGCAGATCGTAAGCCGCCCGTTTATTTTCTCGGATCCGGACTCCGGTATCCTGGCGGGACTCTGGGAAGGCGGTGATCATGGCGAGGACACCCAGCGCACCAGTCGGACTAGCCAGTGCCACGACATCACCACGTTTCCCGAAATCGGTCTGGCGGCAGGAGCCTGTTCCGGTAATGGGATTCTTTTGGACATTTCCGACCCTACCAATCCGCAGCGACTGGACCAAGTGATCGACCCCGGATTCGCCTTTTGGCATTCCGCTACATTTAATAACGAAGGCACCAAAGTCATCTTCACTGACGAGTGGGGCGGAGGCGGTCGCCCACGCTGCCGCGCCCAGGATCCACTGGACTGGGGTGCCGATGCCTTCTATGACATTGTCGACGGCAAGCTGCAGTTTCGCAGCCACTACAAGATGTCAGCACCACAAACTGAGTCTGAAAATTGTGTTGCCCACAATGGTTCACTGATTCCTGTGCCGGGTCGGGATATCTTCGTGCAAGCCTGGTACCAGGGTGGTGTCTCGGTGGTCGACTTTACCGATTCTACCAATCCAGTCGAGATTGCCTATTTCGATAGAGGTCCTATGGATGCAGAGGAAATGGTGCTGGCAGGCTACTGGTCTACTTACTGGTACGGCGGCTACATTTACGGAACAGAAATTGCTCGAGGTCTCGATGTGTTTGCCCTGGAAGCCAGTGATTATCTTACCGAGAATGAAATTGCGGCAGCTTCCCTGAAAGAGACAGATTTGATAGTCAATGCGCAGACCCAGCAAAAAGTAAATTGGCCGACAGTTCCGGTTGTTGCACGGGCCTATTTGGATCAGTTGTTACGCAGCAATGTAATTGCTGCTGGCCAGGCTGATGCATTAAGTAGTGCTCTGGAGACGGCTGACGATTTGATAACACGTGGTACCCAGGACAGCGCACTGGCTTTAAGGATGGATGACCTGGCTGCGACGATGCAAGACGAAGCTGTGAGTCGCAGAGACGCCAGCAGGACCCGATATCTTTCTCTGGCTGAAATTCTGGAAGGTATCGCCGATCGGCTGCGTTAGTCTGGGGCGCTCAGCCAACTCGAGTAGGCATAGATCGTGAAGCAAAACTCATCAAAATTTGGCTTGTGGCCGCGGTTGCAAACTCGCCTATCTGACACTGTTGGATATTTGAGTAGGCTATCCATTGCTTGCGGTCTGTTGCTAACAGCACCCAATGTTGTCGCGCAAACCATGACAGACTTCTTGCTGGCAGAGCCAGGCTCACTGGGTGAAGGCTGGAGGGGATTCACCGATATCAGATTTCTGGTCAACGCTTTATTGACCCTGGTTCTCGCGACGGTGCTTGGGTCAATCATTGCCTATCATCCGAAACGTGGCCAAATGGCAGATACCCCCGAGGAGATCGAAGCTCCGAAGGTCTATGTTACCTATGCCATGATTGGTGCCATCATCGGCATAATGGTCGTCAAGTATGGCCTGGTAGTGGGATTTGTACTTTTCGGTATTGGCGGGCTGATTCGGATGCGCACGGTACTGCGCTCGGCGACCCTTACCGGAGACGTTATCTTCGTCACTCTAATCGGCTTGTCCTGTGGTCTGGATTTACCCCATGTCGCTGTATTATCAACGGCTTTCGGTTTCGTGCTTATCTATATCCTCGATGCAAAGATTATCTATCGCATCGATGTGATGATGCTGGCTTCTGAAACAGTTGGACCCGCGGCTAAAGCGTACCGAGGAGTACTCGAACAACACGGCTGTATTGAGTGAAAAAAAGAACCCAGCCAAACGAAGAATCACACTTATCTTTAAGGACTCAGGGCAATTAAATCTGCATGAACTGCAGGAATTACTGGAGACTGAGATTGATCCAGAATTAAAAGGAACCGTGGACTGGGAAGTAGATTAAACCTAAATTCGATTGAGTGCCCAGAGCTAAACTTCATGGCCTTTGTCCTTGATGGCACTTGAACACGATCGCTGGGACTTTCATGCTAACTCGGTTGAGCCTATTTTTGTGGATGGCTAATCTGTTCACTTTGATTAGAATAGGGAGTCATGAGTAAGCGAATGGCTCGATCTGCTCAAATTCAATTAAACAACTTATGCACAATCTGACTAGGGGAAGCATGAAAATGACAACACGGTTCCCAATATTACCGCTAAAATTTATTTCAGCAGCATGTACTGCAGCAATGCTGATAGTCGCTGCCACGGCTTTATTTGCCCAACCCATGCTCGGAACAGAGAATGGTGAATGGCGTTATCTCGGTGGCAATATAGGCCATACCCGATACTCTCCTCTGGATCAGATCAATCGGACAAATTTCGGGGAACTGGAGCCAGCCTGGATCTGGCGCACCGATAACTTCGGCCCCAACCCGGACTATTTCTCGCGTTCTACTCCTATCTACGTCGATGGCGTGCTCTATACGGTGGCGACTCCGCGGCGTCAGGTTATCGCCATGGACCCAGCCACCGGTGAAACGCTGTGGACTTTTCGAGAGCCCCAAACAGTCAGGCATCAACGCTCGCCGCGACAGGCCTATGGCAAAGGCGTTGCCTACGCCGAGGTCGATGGCCGGGGGGTGATCTACATTACTTCGCCCGGCTTTTTTCTGTGGGCACTGGATGCCAAAACCGGTCAGCCACTCGAGAATTGGGGTACTTCGTTCCCGGTGGGTGGCTATCCCGAAACAGGCGTTATCGATCTCATTCCCAGATTAGTCGGAGATTGGGGTCCCTGGCAGGATTACGTGGTAGCCGGCGGAGAGTACGATGCGGATTATGGCATACCCAGGGAGTTGGGCATGGTTACCGCGTCGGCGCCTCCCATCGTAGTGAATGGAGTGGTAGTCGTACTGGTAGGGCATCAGCCCAGCTATGGCCAGACGCGCATCGAAAATGTACCGGGCGACATCATGGGATTTGATGCGGCAAGCGGTGAATTTCTCTGGAAGTTTCATGCAATACCGCGCCCGGGCGAGGTCGGTCACGAAACATGGCAAAACGATGCCTGGCGCTTCTCCGGTGATATCTCCACCTGGGCACCCGCTTCCGCCGACCCGGAGCTTGGACTCGTGTACATGGTTACCAATGCCTCTACGGTGCAGGCGTATGCCGGGCATCGCCCGGGAGACAATCTGTTCGGAGGAAGCCTGCTGGCGCTGGACGTGCAAACTGGTGAACGGCGCTGGCACTTTCAGATTCATCGCAGTGACCAATGGAATTACGATTTGCCTACGCCACCCATGCTGATGGACCTGACTGTCGATGGGCAGGTGATACCCGCAGTAGTTCAGAACACCAAACAAGGCCTGGTGTTCGCGTTCAATCGCGAAACCGGTGAGCCAATCTGGCCGATTGAAGACAGGCCAGTAATCCAGACTGAAGTGCCGGGAAACTATACGGCTGCCACCCAACCCTATCCAACCTGGCCAGAGCCGGTGGATCGCATCGTAACTGATGGAATTACCGAAGAGTTCATCATTGACTACACGCCAGAACTGAAAGAACAGGCGATGACCATACTCAACGGTTTTCGCATCGGAGGACTCTATGTTCCAGCGCTACCGAATACCTACCAAGGAGAATACGTAAACAATGTGGGTTGTCAGGGCGGAGGCAATGTTATTTCCCATCCACCGGTGGCGGATCCAAGTACTGGCATGATGTACAACTCCCATCACCGCACCTGTTCTGCTCCCGGGTTTATGAGGCCGACCAATGGGGTAGACCGGGATAATCCAAACTATCCAGAACCGGGTGACGGTGGTGCGACACCTAACAGCACTCCTACGACCGGTGTAACGGTCGCTGCCTGGTTACCTGGCGGTGGTGGAGGATTACCCACCATCGATGGCCTTTCTGTGTATAAACGGATGAACAACCAGCTCACTGCCTATCAGATGAATGATGGAGAGAAAGTCTGGTCATTACCGGTTGGTGAGACACCGGATGAAATTAAAAACCATCCACTGCTGCAGGGAATTGATGTCCCCAACAGTGGCGGTACGGGCTGGTCGATTCAGATGGTAATGGGCGATATCCTGGTACAGACGCGCGCCCTCAGCGAAGGCATGGCACAGATGGAGCCCGATGCGCCGCTGACGCTCAACGCGCGAGACAAGATGACAGGAGAAGTACTGGGAAGTGTCGAACTGCCCGCACCCGGTCAGTATGGCATGATGACCTATATGCATCGAGGTAAGCAGTACATCGTGGTACAGGTAGGCAGTTCCAGAACCGACTATCCGGGAGCGCTGGTGGCATACGCGCTTCCTTAATCGAATATTCACAGCTTGCGGGCGGCTATGCTGATTTTTCCTGGCGTGGCCTCGCTAAGGTTACACTCTATTTGCTTAGGATGGATAGTATGGGAGCAGCGTTTTCCGCTGTAGATTGATGCAACTTCGATCCAGATCATTCGAGTTGCCCACCACTTCAGAGGCTCAGGAGTTTTACCATAGTCGGGGTTGGACCGATGGGCTGCCCGTTGTGCCGCCAACATCGGAGGCGGTAATCGCCTGCCTTGAATGGGCGCTGGTGACTGCCGACCAGCTAATCGGTGTAGAGCCGGTGCGAGAGTGTGCCATCAGCGCCGAAAAACTCGCTATCAATGCAGTGATGGCGGGATGCCTGCCGATGCATTTTCCAGTGGTCTTGGCGGCGTGGACTGCCATGCTGCAACCCGAATTTCTATTGCACGGAGCAACTGCTAGCACCGGTGGCTGTGGGATCTTTATCGTCTTAAGTGGTCCAGTGCGGAAAGAGTTGGGCGCTAGTGGCGAAATCAATGTGTTGGGTGGCAGCGACCGGGCGACCTCCGTCATCGGGCGTGCGATTCGACTCGGATTAATTAATATTCTTAATGTCAGCCCTGGTGCCATTGACAGATCGACACTTGGGCATCCGGGAAAGTTCAGTTATTGCCTGGCCGAAGATGAAGAGGGTACCGGTTGGGAGACTTTGGGTGAGGCGCAAGGAATGCCAGATCAGGCTTCCGCCGTGACTGTTCTGGCAGCTGGTGCGCCGCGGCAGATCATGAATGAATGGACAACAGTGCCCGAAGAAATTCTCGATACTTACGCAGCAGAGATGCGCGCTAATATGCTGAATTACTCAATCTGGGCGGGGAACTACGCGATTGTGATTCCAAAGCAACATCGCGACCACCTGGAAGCAGCCGGTTGGTCTAAGGCTGATGTGGCAAACTATATCCATGACAAGGCCCGGGTAAAACGAGCGGCGTGGTCTGATGTCGGCAAGTCGGCCGTCATTCGAGGCAAGGGGGAAATCCAATACTCGGCATTAAGTTCACCCGAGGATCTGTTGGTCATCGCGGCTGGTGGGCCTGCCGGTGGCTTCGGTGCAATTATCCCACCCTGGCTGGGCACCAAGAGTAGAGCCGTAACTGTGCCCATAGGTGCCTGCCTGGACTGCGAACCCCCGGCGATCAGACCATAGACTGTGCTTAATGAATAGGAGTTAAGACATGCCCGTTAGTGTGCTCGACCCCACCACAGAAGCCGTTAACCTTGCTGCGACATCTGCTGCCAGGCTTGGATCCTTGCAAGGCACAACGATTGGATTGATCTCAAACGGTAAGGAAGGTACGCAGGGATTTTTTACTCATCTCAAGCGACTGCTGCATGATCGCTATAACGTGGCCGAGGTTGTGTTGCGAACCAAGCACAACTATAGCGCTCCAGCCGAAGCAGCGATCATCGATGAGATTCAAAACTGGCATGCAGTGGTAACCGGAATTGGTGACTGAGGCAGTTGTTCGTCGTGCAGTTTGCATGACGCGATTATTGCCGAAAGAACTGGAAAACCTGCAGTTGGCATCATGACGACGAAATTTGTCAGTGCCGCGGAGCTGATGGCAAAAGTGCTGGGGATGCCAAATTATCAATTCAGTGTCATCGAGCACCCTATGAGTAGTGCCACTGATGAGCAACTGCAGCGGCAGGCGATGTCCGTCATTGAGGACATCGGTCAGTTGATGATCGAATCTTGAAGCTCTTAGAACATTCACATAGCCAATCGATAAATGCCTAAACCATTCCTGATCATCCAGCTGAGGCCGGAAGATGAAACAGCGGACAATGAATTCGAGTCAATCAAGCTCTATGGTGGGTTGGCTGACCATGACATGATTCGAGTGCGAGCTGAGGTATCAGGGCTGCCTGCGTTGGATTTGAACGATTACGCGGCAATTATCGTCGGAGGCTCTCCCTTTAATGTCAGTGAGGTTGAAGATCAGAAAAGCACAATCCAGAAGCAGGTAGAAACAGATTTCTTCGAGTTGTTCGATGCTATTGTCGATTGGGATTTTCCATTTTTGGGCTGTTGTTCTGGTAATGGACTGTTGGGAAGCTACTGTGGGGCCACGATTTCACGAAAGTATGGTGAGCCGGTTGGTGGAGTAAATATAGAGCTTACCGAAGCAGGCAGGCTCGACCCCCTGCTGGAAGGCTTGCCAGATTCTTTTCGCGTCTTACTGGGTCACAAGGAAGCTTGTGACGCTTTGCCGCCTGGCTGTGTGCTACTGGCGACGAATGAATCTTGTCCTGTGCAGATGTTTCGTCTCAAAAAAAATATTTACGCTACACAATTTCATCCAGAAGGAGATGCCCAGGGATTTATCGTACGGATTCATGCCTACAAACATTACGGGTATTTTCCGCCAGAATCTGCTCAACAGCTAATCGAAACCGTTGAAAATGAGCATGTGCCAGAAGCGCAATCAATATTGCGGCGATTTGTGGAGTTGTACCGTTAATACCCCTTAGCCGTGATAGGGCACGCGGCAACGCCATAGCAAAAACCACCACACTCACTCAGAGAACTCCTGATAGCACGGTCAAACAAAACAGGCTGGAAATGTCTAAACTGAACGCTGTATCGCGATGAGATCGGCCAGTGACGTTGCACCGAGTTTGCTAGTCAGATTCGCACGATGAAATTCTACAGTACTAACTACGATCGACAATTCCTTGGAGATCATCCTGTTCGTATAACCCAGGGCCAATAGCTCCAGCACCTGTTTCTCTCTTGCTGTCAGCTTGTCCAGCTTCTGATTATGCTTTTCCTCGTGCTCTACAGAGCCAGAGACAGGCTGTTTATCTCGGATCGCAGTATGAATACTCTCGTAGAGTTCGGCTGAACTGAAGGGCTTTTGCAGATACTCATGTGCGCCCGATTTCATCGCCTTAACGACGTGACTGAATTGATTGTCGCCGCTCATGAACACGATTGGCAATGCTGTGCCCCGTCGAGTTAGTTCGGTCTGAACATCCAATCTGGACATGCCACCTGGCATGTGATTGTCCAGTAGCAGGCAGGCAGTGTCTGGATAATCGTCAACAGTAAGGAATTGCTCTCCCGATTCGAACACCTCTGTTTCGAAGCCTTGACGAGCCAGTAGCTTGGTAGTGGCTTCAGCCTGTTCCAGATTGTCATCGACAATGTAAACAACGCATCTTGCAGACATATTAATCCTTGTTGTTGCCTAGCTTCCACGATGCAGGGAGGCTTTCAACAATCCAATGCTCGCGAGCTAGCAGCAGGACTGCTGGAATCAACATTGAATAAACCATAGCTTACAGAGGTAAATCCTATACATCTATACCCGTCTCAAACGGTAAGCCTCATAAGACCGGTAATAAAGAACAATTCCAACAAAAATCCATGATTTATCCAGCTTAAGGATGGTTTTATTCATAGACTCTGCAGCATTCTGCTATTAGATTGGACACAGTGTTTATTAGAGGAAACTGGCATGAAGAGAATAAAATTGTTTAGGCTGCTTGTGTCTCCCTTAGGTGGATTACTGGTTCTTCTCTGCTGGAATACGCTTGTCTATTCCCAATCTGATGATGCCAGTCTATTGGCGTCGCTCAGTCCGGTAAGTGATGAGATGCTCGCCAACCCTCCCGCCGAAGACTGGTTAATCTGGCGCCGCAACTATGCCAGCTCTGGCTTCAGTCCTCTGCAGCAGATTAATCGCAGCAATGTGCAAAATCTACAACTCGCCTGGAGTGTGGATTTGGAAAGCGGCCCCAACACTCCTACCCCATTTGTTCATGACGGAGTCATGTTTATGCTGAGCACGCGGGATACCTTATTGGCACTGGATGCCACATCGGGCGAATTATTGTGGAGCTACAAACACGTTTCGTCGGTGGAAGCCAGCGCCAGGATCGGTATAGCCCTGCATGGCAACAAGGTCATCATGCCGACGGCAGACCTGCATGTGGTGGCATTAGACAGCAAGACCGGGGCGAAGGTCTGGGACAGCGAAATCACCACGACACAGTCGGCTCCGCGGCCCTATTCTCTGCGCGGCGCACCTGTAGTTGCCGGCGGCATGGTTGTGCAGGGCGTCACGGCAACCTTCATGCCTGGTGGGGGTTTCATTGTCGGACTTGACCTTGACACCGGTGAAGAGAGCTGGCGCTTCAACACGGTGGCCCATCCCGGCGAGCCGGGCGCGGAGACCTGGAACGATATACCTCTGCAGCAGCGCAGTGGTGGTTCCGTGTGGGTTCCCGGCAGCTATGATCCGCAGCTTGATCTGGTCTATTACGGCCTGGCACCTACCTATAACACCGAACCGCTGCTACGACCGGTAGACATTCCCGGCGTCAGCAACGATGCCTTATACACGAATTCAACTGTGGCGCTTAGACCCGGAAGCGGCGAGCTGGTGTGGTATTACCAGCATGTCGCCAATGACCAGTGGGACCTGGACTGGGTCTATGAACGGCACATTATCGAATTGGAAGTCGATGGTGAAATGGAAAAAGTCATTCTCACCGCCGGCAAGATGGCCCTATACGATGCACTCGATGCCGCCACTGGAGCTTATCTGTTCTCCATTGATATGGGGCTGCAAAATATTATTACGGCGATTGATCCAGACACCGGCGCGAAGACTATAAGCCCAAATGCTATTCCTAATGCCGAAGAAACCCACTTGTTATGTCCCTTTGCTAATGGCGGTAGAAATTGGCCAGCGGCTTCCTATAGTCCCATCAACAAGGTGTTATACCTGCCTATCGCGGAGGTCTGCATGAATGGTGGGCCGACCGGGCAGGGGGGGATATTGAGTACTGGTGCCAATATGCAGATGACTCCCAGCCCGCTGGCTGCTAGCGATGGGCGCTTTGGTCGCTGGCAGGCCGTTGATGTAACGTCCAGGGAACTGCTGTGGGATCACCGTGAGGTAGTGCCACCGACCAGTGCCGTACTCGCGACTGGAGGAGGACTGGTGTTTATCGGAACCCTAGATGAGTCATTCAAAGCGCTCGATGAAGCCAGTGGTGAGGTGCTCTGGGAATTTGATCTCGGAGACATCCCAACTTCATTTCCGATAAGCTATGCCGTGGCAGGCAGACAATATATTGCCGTAGCAATTGGCACACCGACAATCCATGCCAATCTCTGGGTTGGCGCGGTTAATGATTTTCTCGGCGGCGGAGATAATGTTGTCTCCCGGCTACAGAGAAAGGGTCCGGCATTGCAAGTATTTGCTCTGGACTAGTCGGTCAAGCATAAGAAAAGGCGAGTCAGTAAGCTAACTCGCCTTTTTTACAGTCTACCTGACTAGCGTGGAACGTATTGCGGCCTGACAAGGTGATCGGGGTTGGCATCGGAGCGCGGCACCAGTTTCTGGGGTCTGCCGGCCTGGTTGTCCGTACCGTACAGATTGCCATCACGATCTATGGACAGTGAATGCATCTCGATCCAGAAATCAGGACCTTCAGTCGGTAATGGCCAGGTGTATTCCCGCGAGCCGTCGAGATTGAATTGCACGATCTTGGGTGGATTCAGATCGGTTACCCAGGCGCTTTCCTCGCTTACCGTGATATCCAACGGCATGCCCAGGTCACCCCATGTAGTTTCATATTCATATTCGG
Organism: Gammaproteobacteria bacterium; assembly: GCA_002730035.1. Lineage (GTDB taxonomy): Bacteria > Pseudomonadota > Gammaproteobacteria > Pseudomonadales > Pseudohongiellaceae > UBA9145. The sequence goes on from PBYU01000034.1 coordinate 11,775, forward strand.
GATAACTGTCTAAGTTACGACTGGCCGTCTGTCTAAATACCTTGATGTTGCGCTGATCTCTATCCAGTGCGTAGAGATGCTCATCCGGCCCCAGGGCCATGCTGTGAACAGAGGCAAACTGATGGGCAGCATCGCCTGCTTCGCCAAACTCGGAACGGTAGGAGCCATCGGCATTTCTCACCACGATACGTTTGTTATCCCCCAGGCCATCGGCGATCAGGAATTTTCCGTCCGGCAGGAACACCACATCCTGCGGCAGGTGATAGTGAGTCTCATCTCTGCCACCGACGTTCTTCTCACCCAGAGTCATTAACAGCCGTTCCCCGTCGTTGGAAAAGACGTAGATGATGTGCCCGGTTTCGTCGATTACCCAGACCCGCTTGTCAGGGTCATAGGGGCTCTGACGGATACGATGGGGTCCTGGTCCGTCAGTACCCATGAAGAGATGATCCCATTGGTCCCAGACTTCCAGCAGGTTTCCGTTACTGTCGATCACGTAGATACAGTTACGCCAGACACGACCCCGTCCCCGTAACACATTCCATCCCAGTGAGCCGGCGAAGTTTGTGTATTCGGGGGGAAGTGGATCAGGCAATTCTGTTTCGCCGCGCTGCAGAACGAAGATTCGGTCCTGGGATTCCACATGAACCCCTGAATTACCACCCCAAGTAAAGCCGTCCTGGGCGAAGGGTTGCATCCAGGTCTGCGTTGTAAATTCATAGGGGCTGGGGCCAATTACTCCCGTATCCTGCGCTAATAATGGGCTCGATATGATTCCAACTGCTACAAGTGGAGCGCAGAATGTTGCTATTTTCATGTTTTCGCTTCCTCCGGGCAGGAATTTATCAGTGCTTTCGACTACAGGGTGGTCAATCTAACACAAATATGGGACCAAGAGCATCGTGACGGGGCGCACTTCAGAGCAATGCATCGTGACATGGACGTCACTTAGTAGAGCAATGCAGGAGCAATTGCCGAGGAGCAAAGATTTTCAGCATACTAATCCCTTAAGGGAGGGGCATTTCTTCACTCTCTTCGCTGCGGGCAGCTTGAAAGGCGGCAACTGGGGAGTTGGTCCTCACCTGTTCCAGCCAGAACACGCCGTCATAGGGTGCGCTATTGCCACGGGTCGCAATAAAGTCCATGTCGCCATCGTTATCCAGGTCTCTGGCAATGAACTCGTCGAACATGCCCCGCTTACGCCGCGAAATGTCATGGCGTGTCCAGTCAGATTTGGCATCGCCAGGATTTTCAAACCAACCGAGGCGACCGAGTGCATCGTCTTTATCGACATCACCATCTCCGGTACGGGGACCGCGACTATAGCTGCCGGCCATCAGATCCATGTCACCATCATTATCAATATCCGCCACCTCCATGCCGGTCATGCTGTCGGGAAAGAAAGAGCCGATAGTGAATGCATTCCAGGCGTCATCGATTGTTGCGGGTTGTTCGATCCAGCTTAGATTGCGGCCTGCGGCACCTACAATATCCAGCCTGTCATCGCCATTGAGATCGATATATTCCAGGTTAAATCCGGCCATCCGGGCACCGTTAATGCCAATGGCGTGTTCGATAAACTGTAGCGAACCATCTCCCGGATTCTCGAAAAAAGCCAGGCGAGCTTCACCGCGAGTTCCAATCACTATATCCAGGTCGCCATCGGAATCGATATCCACCGGCTCCGCATTCTGAGGGATGCTGTAGCGGCCGAGTTCTATTTGTCGCCAGCCATCGCTTGCCAGGGCCTCGCCTGTAAGCTGATAGAGCTCTATAGGCGTCGATCTCGCGTAGTCGGGAGGCCCAGGACGCTGGGCTCCTTTGTTCGGAGCGGTAATTTCGGGTATGCCATCGCCGTCAAAATCCGCCGCGAAGACGCGGATATAGGAGCCACGACCCTGGGTCATCGGTAGAATTAATCTTGGCCACTCGGCTGTTCTTGCCGTACGGCCGGGATTCTGCAAATAGATCAAATGTGATAGCTCGGCTGCGACAACTATGTCCAAATAGCCATCAGTATTGATATCCGCGATGGCGGCATCCTCCGGGGCAGGCGCGTCGGTGCCTTCGGCTAGCGTAATATTGGTCCAGCTATCCGGGTCGTTCGAGCCGAATGCGATCCTTACATGGCCAGCTGGAGGAGCGACAAAGCCCGGGTTGTATTCGGCTGAATCATATTCTGAGTCGGATTCGTGTACGGAGACGATATCCTCATAACCGTCTCGATCCAGGTCTGCCATCACCAGGCCATCGCTGCCGTTGAAGGGAACGCCCGACTGAGTCGGATCATCGATAATATGTTCCTTCCAGCTGATATACCGCCCATCGTCTGATGTTGCCCGAGTTGGCGTATCGCCTACCAGCGACTGGGAGTAGGCCGTATTGATTTGAATCAGACCCAATAATGCAATGAAGCTTAATATTTGACGCATGACAGAAACTCCAGGCACAAAATCGGCGTTTAGTGTAGCAGGCCTTTGTAAACAGCTGAAGCCTGCGAAATCAATGAGTTAAGACAGGCTTGGACAAGCAGTCATGTATCGACACGGCGGCAGCAAGACGATAGCATCTGGCTTCGCAGGGAGATAAGCACCATGAAATATCTTGTATTAGCATTATTGCTGCTAGGCACAGTCAGTGCCCAGGCTCAGTCTGAGTTACCAAGTTTGGATAGTCTCGATTCAGGGTGGAACACCATTGCAACCGATGGTGTCTGCTCGACTGGCACACCCTATCAATTCTTTGCCAAACCTTCGGCAGATAACAGCAATTTGCTGATTTTTTTCAATGGCGGTGGCGGCTGCTGGTTCGGAGAAGCCTGTGATCTAAATAGCCAGCCAAACATTCATTCGCCGTTCGCCGAAATGGATCAGAATAACCCCGCTAATTCTCGGGGCATCTTCAACTTCGAGAGTAGTGCGAATCCGTTCTCCGATTACGCCATGGTGTTTCTTCCTTACTGTACGGGTGATGTACATATTGGCGGTGGAACGAGAGAGTATTCCTATACCAATCCCGCAGGAACCGAAGTCAGTGTTACTACCTATCATGAAGGTTATGCAAACACGAAAACCATCTTGGAATGGGTATTTGAAAATTTCACGACACCTAACACAGTCGTATTGTCCGGAAGCAGTGCCGGAGCGATCGGATCTTCTTTCTATTCAGGCCTGGTTGCCGAGCATTATAGCTCCGTGCCGGTTGTGTTAATCGCCGACGCGGCAGGTGGCTACGGTTCTCCTTTTTTGCCCGATACACTCAATGCCTGGAATACAGCGACCGTATTACCCGATTGGGAAGAATATACCGGGGAGACTAATGACTCGATTACTTTCGAAGATTTTTATATAGCAAGTGCTAACCACAATCCAAATCTGACGATCGCCCAGTACAATGCGGCTGAAGATGCCGTGCAAATCACGTTTACCCAACTTATGGGAGATGCTCCTGGCAGTTTCAGCCTGCCACAAAGGTTGTTGAATAATTATCTCGAGATAGAGAGTGCAGTCGATGAATTCTATAGCTACACTGCGGGTGGTACTGTACATATGATCATGCAAGCGCCCATTTTTTATGAGTATCAGGTGGAAGGTATTCGTTTCGTCGATTGGGTAGCAGATTTGTTGAGGGGCCAAGAAGTAAGTGATGTGAGCTGCGTAAACGAAGCACTTGGCTGCGATGCAGCACCACAAACCAATAGTGATTGAAACACACTGAAAATAGCAGTGAAATAGATTGGTAACAGAACCGTGAGCGAAGTAAATGAAGTAGTAGTGGCTGTACGAGACGCGATGGTGGAAAACCTGTCGCAGCTAGTCTTGGAGGGCTTGGAAGAGGCTACTGTGGCTTTGTGCAACCAGTCCAGTACATCGAATGATGGCAAAAAATTAGCTGAGGAAAAATCAGCTGTTGTGGATCGGTTTTCTACCAATGTCAGCATTAATTTCGACGTGTTAACGGGTGATGCTGACAAGACAGTTAATACTCTGGATTATGGCAGCCTGAACCTGGTAGAGGAGGATGATCTTGAGGCCATCATCGCCATGGAAGGAATGATCTCCCACTCCCGCAATTGTGATGTCCAGCAATACATCGGATTTACTACTCGAATCGACACACTCTATTTTGGTACCCGCATAGACGAGTCTAATAACCCGATGGATCCGGAACAGATTGGCAGCGCCTTCAAGGATGCAGTGAGGCCACTTGGACTAAGTGGGGCAGCTGTGCTCACAGCACACCGCTATTTTAATAGTCATGTATTTCACAAGCTGGAATCGGTTCTGGAAAAAGCCAATACAATCCTTATCAAAAACGAAATATTTCCAGATCTCGATGTTGCAGCTCGCGACAAAAGCGTCGTAGAAAATAAGCGCCGTGTTCCTCGGCCAAATTCTGATCCTCAAGAGCGGGCTTTCGCTGCAACAGAAGATCAAGCCGACAACCAACCAGAGCCGACCACACGAGAAATATTCTCCATGATGCAAAACCTGATGCATGGCATGGCGGGTCAAGCAGCTACGGTACAACAGACCAGTCAGATTGTGGCCGCTGGACAGGGAGTTCAGGCTCCCGGTATACCGCCATCTGGTCTGCAGCCAGGCATGATGGTCGGAAATCAAAAAGTTGAATTAGTTGGAAGCCGGTAATGAACACGATAGATGTACTGTTATGGACAGTACAACCTGACAAACAAGAGAGTGATTTTGAGCGCTTCGTCAAAGTGAATCCACGACTTCTGGTAAACCTTGGTAAGGCACTCGAGGTCGCCGGATTTGAAAAGGCGGAAGCCGATGATGCACTGGGCAAATTGAAAAAAATACAGGAACAATGCTTCATAGGCTCCCTCACTCCCGATAGTGGAGTAGCACTCGAAGCGACTGATGAGGCAGGGCAAGTGAATGATTCCGAGCCTGCAGAAGCAGTCGAAGATCTGCCGGAAGATGACGAACATGTCATTGAGGTGAGCAAATATCCAATTGGCATCTGGCTTGAATTTCATACGGATAGCGAACATATGATCAGATGCACATTGGCAGCTAAGATAGATACAATCGATAAGTATGTGTTTGTGAACAGCCAGGGAGTAAAAGTTATTGAGAAATCTCGCATGGGACTGGCTCGAGAGCTTAAGGCAGGCACGGTAAAAGTGATTAGTGAAGCACCATTAATGGAGCGCGCCATGGAAACTGTGATTGGCAAACTGCGCGAAGGTGGTTCCTGATCTTGGCTACTCCGCTCGGTTCCAAATTGACGGTGGCGATAATCCATCCTGTATCGCTGAGCATGAAACTTCTTAAGAATATTAGTCTGCTGTTAAGCCTGGCACTGGGTCTGTGTGCCGGATTTCCGACAGACATAGCCGCTGATGGCAATGGGCTTGCGCTGACTGCTCTGGATCATTATGTGCGCGCTCCCGATGACAACTACCGCTATAGCGTGCTGCAAGTCGTTCAAGGTGACGGCTACCGTACATTCATACTCGAGATGACGTCCCAGCGATGGCTAACTGAAGCGGAGGTAAACCTTCCTCTCTGGGAACACTTCATGGTAATTGTCGTACCCGATGTAGTTGAGAGCGACATTGGATTCCTGACCATAACTGGGGGTAGCAAGGCAAATAGTGCCCCCAACAGCGCTCAAGCGACGGATGTGAAACGGGCAATGGATACCCAGACAGTCGTCAGCACACTCTACATGGTACCTAATCAACCACTGGCCTTTGTGAACGACAACGGACGTCAGCGCACAGAGGACGCTATTATCGCCTACACCTGGGACAAATTCTTCAGGACCGGCGATGAGCAATGGCCGCTGCGCCTACCCATGACTAAAGCAGCAGTGCGTGCCATGGACACGGTTACCGACCTACTGGCTAGCGAGCAGGGTGGCGGGGTGGACGTGAAGCAGTTCGTGGTAGCAGGTGGCTCGAAGCGCGGCTGGACAACGTGGACCACTGCCATTGTGGATGAGCGCGTGGTCGCCATCATGCCTATTGTCATAGACCTGCTTAATGTTGGGGAGTCGTTCAAGCACCATTTCTCAGTCTACGGTTCCTACTCGCCAGCAGTAATCGACTATGTGACCAATGGCAACATCAACTGGATTGGCACGGCGCGTTGGGATGAGCTAATGGATCTGGTAGAACCCTACGAATACAGGGACAGGCTGGAGCTCCCCAAATTTTTATTGAACTCAACCGGAGACGAATTCTTTCTTCCAGACTCGTGGCAATTCTATTGGGATGACCTGGTCGGCGAAAAACACGTTCGCTACGTCCCCAACTCAAACCACAGCATGGACGGTACGGATGTTTTTGACAGTATCGATGCTTGGTATCACGCCTTCGTCCATAATGTGAAAATGCCGCGCTATTCCTGGAATGTCGATGTCGATGGTGCGATTACTGTGTTTTCTCTGGACAAGCCTACGCAGGTTTTATTATGGCAGGCACACAATCCAGAGATCAGAAATTTTACCCAGGCAGTCATCGGCAGGGCCTATACCAGTACTCCACTTAACGAGATAGAGCCGGGTGTGTACCAGGCAAAACTCGAACCACCGTCGCAGGGCTATACGGCGTACTACGTCGAGATGCATTATCCCAGCGGAACTGAAGAACCATTTAAATTCAGCACTGGCGTAAAAGTAGTGCCAGATGTCACAGAATATAAATGGACCATGACCCCGGACAGTTCCAGAAGATAAAATTCCTTGCAGCGATGAGCAGAAAAACCGATGTCACGGCCGACATTTTGATCTAGAACAATGCTTGATAAGCTATAATAAATATCAATTAGGTGCATCTTTTCTATCTTGAATATCATTATAAGGCTAATAAGAAGATAAAAATTAGAATCATAATGGCACCACTGCTTGCAGTAATTCTCACAAATTGTGTGAGCCAAATACCTGCGGCTCCGACAGATCAGTCCACTCGAGCACTCGAAACCGCTTGCTTAGCCTTGGTAGACAAATCGAAAGCACCCTGGTATTGGTATGAGGGCTGGGATCTGGGACTTGACAATCTTTGGCGTGGCTATCGGGAACTCCATCAGGATGAGGAAAATCGAAGCACCGTAATCTCTATTTACGGGACAGGAAATACGGATAGCAGTATAACCAATATATGGAAGCTTTATACTCTCGCGGCACAACAGGGTTGTACGAATGCAATCATTCCGTTTTACCAAGCGGGGGTTGGTGTTAGACCTGGAAACAGATTACTGGGTAATCTCTTTGGAGGCGGTGTTAACCGGTACATTCAAAGGAGTTATCAGGTGCTTGCGCAAACCTATAAGTCGGGAGACAAAATTTTTATTTTTGGGTTTAGTCGTGGAGCATACATAGCTCGCTCACTCAACGGTATGATCGAATTCGCAGGCTTGTTACAAGTAGATGAGGGAACGAATCAAAAAAATGAAATTGGTGAACAAACATCCAGGCTATTTACCGCCTATCATTTACTAAACGATGGAAAGCCTAATTTTGAACAAAGGCTCTACGGGATTATAGAGGATGAAGTAGGGGACATTCATGTTTATAGAGGAACGGACAAAGTAAAAGTCGAGGCTATAGGCGTATTTGATACGGTACCGGCCCTGGGAATTGGGCGTGACGATAATCCAGACAATCACCGTACCGATCTCTATGCAAATCATGGATTCCATGCATTGTCGATTGATGAACAGAGGAATGATTTTCGACCCTTGATGTTTAGCCATTTGCATGAGGAAGCCCAAAAACTAAGCCAGATCTGGTTTGCTGGAGCGCATTCTGACGTGGGCGGCGGCTATCCAGATTCAGACCTCAATCCACATTCAGACCTCGGGTTACAAAAGCTGAGTAGAGACTGGATGCTGCAAAACTTTCAGGATTACGGGCTCTTCTCGGATGTCGCTTATCCTCCCGCTTGTGGAGAGCAGGACGATATATGTGAGGCTGGGCATCTTCATGATGCATTTTTAGATAATTATGAAGCATTCGGCAGACTGGGCATCCACTGGCGGATGCCTGCACGTAAGGACACAATGCACGGAAGCGTATTATGCCGTTATGAGATTTCCCGATTACCATTGCCTCACAAAAAACGAGAGCCGAAAGGGCAATATCGTCCTGAAAATCTGATTTACCCACTTTCTGAGAATTATAAATTTACAGATTTTGCCTGTTCGGGAACTGAATCAGCATCAGCCCAATAGCTTGTTGCAAGCAAGATGTTAAATAGGGGGTCAGAGTAAAAATACAGTACTGTATTTTTACTCTGACCCCCTATTTCAAAGTCGAGCACTCACCTTGCTGTAGAACTTCTTGAGCATGCCGATGGCGGATTGAATCTATTTCATAGAATTCTTTATTTTAATGGTGGTGTGTCTACTTGCCATGGGAAAAGGTGGTGACGGTGTGGATGTGGTTTAGCCAGGATTTCTGTTGATTTGAGGAGTTAACTTGTCAATATTAAAATTTTAGGCTTGATTTTCTAGATCACGGTATAATCGCAGCCACACTAGTCCTGTCAAAACGTGGATACTTCGAATGCCTAAATCAAATAGGGCCGTCATTATCTGGCTTATTGCGGTTTGTTTTACCATTTTTAGCATGGTCGTGGTTGGAGGAATTACTCGACTCACTGAAAGCGGCTTATCGATGGTTGATTGGCAGCCTGTCATCGGCATCGTGCCGCCTCTGAATGAATCGGAATGGGAACAAGCATTTGAATCTTACAAAAGCTATCCCCAGTACCAAAAAGTAAACACAGGTATGTCGCTGGATGACTTCAAAGGGATATATTATTGGGAATATGGGCACAGAGTGCTTGGCCGTCTAATTGGAATTATTTATTTTGTTCCGTTCGTTCTTTTATTGATGCTCGGCAAGATAGAAAAACCGATGGTGCCAAAATTATGGATAGGTTTAGTCTTAGGAAGTCTGCAAGGGGTGATGGGCTGGTACATGGTTAAAAGCGGCCTTGTCGATATACCTCGAGTCAGCCACTACAGGCTTGCGGCTCATCTGATGTTGGCATTACTCATTCTTGGGTACTTAAGCTGGTTGGTATTGACCTTGTGTAAGATCAATCGAGTCGAGATGACAGATTTGTTCCGCACCTTGACCTATACTTTGGTACCTATTTTGCTATTGCAAATTTTGTATGGTGCGTTTGTCGCTGGAAGCCGGGCAGGTTTTGGATACAATACGTTCCCACTGATGAATGGTGAGTTTTTGCCTGAAACGGCTATGCAACTAACACCGTTGTGGCTAAATCTTTTAGACAATAATGCGATGCTGCAGTTTTTACATCGTTGGATAGGTGCCTTAGTAATGGCAATAACGAGCGTTTTATTCATATTAGGCTGGCGGTCTGGTTGTTCATCAGTAAAACATCTGACATCGCTGTTAATGATTGCTGTTTTGGGCCAGTTCTTATTAGGAGTACTAACTCTGATAAACATAGTACCTATTGGCCTCGCCAGTCTTCATCAGGCGGGCGCCTGTATTGTCCTAATCGTTATGGTCTGGTTAGTTTACATTGTTCTCCCTGATCAGGCCGGAGATGCAAAAAATTTGTCACTGTGAAGGGTGCTGACAAGTTAATCTTCATTCTGCGACAATTTGCAGCATGAACCAATTAAAAACATACAAGCATCACTGATTTCCACCCGAAATCATTCAATATACAGTCTGGCTCTACCACTGATTCAATCTTAGCCATCGGGATATTGAAGATTTGCTGGCTGAGCGGGGCATGCGTAAGTTTAAATCTATACATCAGGCACAGCGGTTTTTAGCTACACATGCAGCCGTATACAATTTGTTTAATCTAGGTCGTCACTTGGTATCAGCGGAGAATTACAGGAAATTCAGAATTCGTGCCTTTGCGACTTGGGAAAAGGCAATAGCAATGTAGCAATGCCTAATCGGAGATTTTATCGATTTGAGTGATTAACCCGTCAATACCTTCGAAGTCCATTGTGTGCCACAAAGTGTGCTGTGGATCAAATAATTGAGACTATTTAGTGGGATAAACTGCTTATTCTTCTATGATCGCTAAGTGTCTATAGCAAGCTGATTGAACATATGAACAACGAACGGCGCAAATACCCGAGAGTCGCATTAGATGGACAGATTAATGTGCTGGTTGCCGGGATTGTCAGTTATGGCACGATACTTGGGCTCCCACCTTCAGGTATTCAGATCGAATGCCAACATAAACTCATCGCACAACTCGATTCACTAAAATCCGAGGCAGGCCTCTATCCCGATATTGAGCTGGAATTCAGTTTACCAGTTTCCAAGAAACAACAGCGGTGGATAAAATCCAAGGGTTATGTTGCTTTTTGCCGAAGACTCAGCCAGGAGGTGTATCACCTCGGGCTCAATTTTTCGCAGCTGTCAGATGCCGATGAATCAAATGTATCGGCCTACATCGATAAGTCAGCTGCCTGATCGGGCTAGCGACAAGTGAGTGGGCTCTCAGCCTGAGGGTCCCCGGTTTCACAACTTCTCTACATCCATTATGATGTGCACATGAAATTCTCTTGTGCATTTTTGCTACTATTGCTCTTTGGTGCCCCCCTCCTAGCTCAAGAACAACCCTTCGATGAGTGGCTGGAAGAACTTCGCTCCGAAGCAATTTCACTCGGCATCAGCGAGGCGACTCTCGGTGTACTCGATGACCTGGAAGCACCCCTGGAACGCGTTCTGGAACTCGACAACAGCCAACCGGAATTTGTACAGACCTTTACCCGTTATCTGAGCCTGCGCATTACTCCCAGACAAATCAGCCAGGGTCAGGCCCTGTTGCAACAACACGCCGAGCTGCTTGCAGAAGTCAGGCGGCGTTACGGAGTTCAGCCACACTACCTGGTGTCCTTCTGGGCAATCGAAAGTAATTATGGGCGGGCAACCGGTGGTTTCTCGGTATTGCAGGCGCTCGCCACACTAGCCTATGATCCGCGCCGAGCCGATTTCTTCAGGCGTGAATTATTAACTGCATTGCAGATACTCGATGAAGGTCATATTGCCCCGGACAGCATGAGTGGCTCCTGGGCTGGAGCAATGGGGCAACTGCAGTTCATGCCCTCGATTTTTTCAAGCTACGGTGTGGATGGCGACAACGATGGCAGGATCGACATCTGGAATAGCTTGCCTGATATCTTTCACTCCGCCGCAAACTTCCTCTCTCAATCGGGTTGGCGTGGCGATGAACGCTGGGGCAGGGAAGTGATGCTACCGCCAGACTTCAATTTCAGTCTGACTGGATCCCGTACACGCAAAGATTTACGAGAGTGGCGTGACCTGGGTATTACTCAACTCGATGGTGCACCGATTCCAGTAGCCGACATGCAGGCATCCGTCATTCTGCCAGCCGGAGCTGCCGGACCCGCGTTTCTGGCCTATGCAAACTTCCGAGCCACCATGGTGTACAACCCTTCTACTTTCTATGCCCTGACTGTGGGCCATCTCGCGGATCGCTATACCGGCGGCGCGGCAATCCAACGNATGTCGGAAAATGAGCAGGCGATGAGCGTGGCGGATGTGCAGCAGTTACAGGAATTGCTGAATGCGGCCGGATTCGACTCTGGAGAGCCCGATGGCCGGGTGGGAAGCCTCACCAGAGGCGCCATTCGGGACTACCAGCAGAGTCAAAATCTGCCGATGGATGGTCATGCATCCGCGCGGCTACTGGAAACCCTACGCAACTAGAATCAAAGGCCTCAGGGACACTTGATCGGAATCAAAGGCGTCAAGGACGCTTTATCTTACAATCTATCAAACAGAGTGCCTGGTTGCTCGGGCGGGTGTCCCTGAGGCCTTTGATTCCGCCCGCGGCTGGTTTATGCTGCCCNTACGTTTGAGCAGCTTATTCTCAGCGCAGCAAATTCCAAATCCACAACACCATGAATCCTGACATCACATCGACAAGCCAAGACATGGCCCTGCAGCGCTACCGACGCATGGCGGTGATCACCCTGACGGCCGTTTATTTTCTTATTTTAGCGGACAGCTCACCGACTGCGCCNGTTACGGGCTGAGCGGGTCGGGCCTGATCTGAAAGTGCACCACCAGCGGCTTGCTGCCCTGGCTTCCTTCCTTTAGCCAGGGAGTGCGATCACCGCTGGGTACCCAGATTCCGCAACCCTCCCAACCCCCATCGGGGTTGTCGATACGCCCTTCCAGTCCCTTGGTGAAAACGCCAACTTAGCCGCCGAACAAGGTGATATTAAACACTCGTGCAATAATCAATATCCCGCTCAGTCCAATGAAAACCACCAGGCTCAGGTAAGAGAAATATCGGGCGAACCTGGAAGGATAGAATGCCTTGTCGGTTTTAGGGATGATGGTAAGACAGAAATACACGTTGAAGAAATATATGACCGGCGCGACGAAGTAGGCCAGAGCTGAAGCGACCAGCACCAGGTAAACCGGTCTGGGCACACCAATGATGATCCCCAGTGCCGCGACCAGGGAGAAGATCATGGTGGCTCGGTAGATATTGTATTCTGAATACCAACGACTCCTGTGTTCTTGCCCCAGATCGTTCTTATCGATGCCTTGCAGACTCGCCGTGGCAGGGAAAATATTGCGGCAACAGGCACCCACGATGCGCGGCCAACCGTCAAAATAATTGAACGCGGTGGAGAAGGTTGCCGCGAAGGCACCAATCAGAAAGATGATCATCAGTCCATTGCCGATGCTCTCGGTAAATATTCGCGCGATGTCGCCGATTACGGCTTGCCCTTCTACCTCACTGGGAAACATCCAGATGGCAGCGAGAATCAGGAATATACAGGCGATGATGAATGACACGATATGGCCGAGTCGAAAATCCCACAGGCTGATGGTGAACCAACGCTGGCAGTAAGTTTGTGCATGGGTTGGAAGTTTGGAGGTGTCTATCGCCAGGTGTTGTTTGTCAGGTGCAAAGGGATCGAATCGCTGTGCCAGTCCCATTTCTTCCAGTGTGTGTCGAATCTTTCCCATGCCGACCTTCTTGGCCTTGCCCCATTCCGATGCCTGCAGGGAAACATCGATACCGGTCGGTAACAAACCGAGAAACGAGGCGATAATCAGCCATGACCCGGAGGGCATATCNAAGGTTACGAAGTATTGGGTGACAGACAGCGGCGGAGGATTGACGAAGAAAACGTAAACGGTGGTAACAAACAGAAATCCGGCCGCGATCTTGGCAACGCGCTCCACAATCTTATAGCTGCCGCGTAACAAAATGAATACCGAAAATGCACCCAACACAACAGCGAAATATTCGATACGAAATTCGAAGCCGAGTGAGTCACCGAATAGATAACTGAAAAGGAAAAACAGTACTGCAGCGGCAGCGATCAATCGTCCGGCCTGACCGATAACACACTGCAACAGGGTAGTCGCCATCACGTACCACAGCGGCCACTTTTTCCACTGCGTGCCATAGGCTTCGATCAGACTCTTGCCGGTGGCATTGGTAAAGCGAAATGCCATCTCGAAGCCGTAGTATTTAAAAATATAGGCAACCGGGATACACCACATCAGGGCATAGCCAAAACGGCCACCGGCAGTTGGGGCGGTGATGATGTGGCTGGTGCCGATGCCGGTCATCATGAGGATGATACCGGGACCGAAATGGCCCATCATCTTCTTAAAGGACATATCAGGCAATTCGAGAGATGCCAGCTCTTGCTCGCCAGGTTGTAGATCCTGTGTGTTGGTAGTGGTGCTTTCGTTGTTATTATTTACTTCAGCCACTGTTCTNCTCCCCGATGAATTGCCTGTCTTTTGTAGGTTATTACCATTCTGCTTATGAACTGTTTGTGAACTATGTCAGCCCCAATTTTTCTGCCAATCCGATGCGTTGCAACTTTCCGGTCGGACCTTTTGGGATTTNTTCCAGGAAGACGACCTTCTTCGGTACCTTAAAGTCCGCCAGGCGGGTCGCCGCGTAATCCCGCAAGCTGCGCTCATCGAGCTCGCTACCGGGTTCAAGCACGATGGCGGCTGCNACCTCTTCACCCAGTTTCGGATGGGGCATTGCAAAGGTTACTACCTGGGCGACGTCTTGGTGATCCAGCAGTATTTCATCGACTTCCCGGGGTGAAATTTTCTCACCGCCACGGTTAATGATTTCCTTCAATCGACCAGTAAGGGTCAAGTAGCCCTCGGTATCAATATGGCCTTGATCTCCGGTTCGAAACCAGCCGTCGGTGAAAGCTGAAGCATTAGCTTCATCGTTGTTAAGGTAGCCCGATGTGACATTTTCACCCCGGATGACGATTTCGCCGATCTCGCCGGGCCTCAGATGCTCGCCCGCCTGGTTCATGATCGATACCTCGGGTCCGGCAGCCAGTCCTACTGCCCCCGGCTTTTGTGAACCCCGCGGCAGCGGATTACAGGCCATCTGGTGAGCCGCCTCGGTCATGCCATAAGCCTCGATTACCGGGGCATCGAAAGCCACCTCCAGTTCCTGCATAACCTTCGGTGGCAGGGAAGCAGAGGATGAACGCAGCAATCGTAGTTGCACGCTATCTATGATTTCTTGATTGCGCCCGGCACGCGACAAGATGGCCTGGTGCATGGTGGGCACACCCGTATACCAACTGGGCCTTATATCCTCCAGCCAGCTAAAAAACTTCAAAGCATTGAAACCCGGTGTACAGCTTACACTGGCCCCGCTATGTATCGAGCCCAGCACGGCGGCAATGAGTCCGTGGATGTGAAACAGCGGCATGATATTCAGACAACGATCGCCTGGTGTCAGCGCCAGAGAATGGNCGACGTTGCGCGCCGAGGCACAGACATTCTGCTGGCTTAGTGGCACCAGTTTGGGCCTGGAGGTAGTACCGGATGTATGTAGCACCAAGGCGATATCATTCGATTGTGCAGGACCTGGCAGCATGGCCTCATTGGCAATAGGCTCACCGATTAGTTCAAACTTACCGGCCGGGTCAGATGCCTCGTGCCGCAGAGTGACCACATTAATTCCCAGCTGGGATGCGCTGGCCACCGCTGGTGAATCGGTGCCGGCTTCGACAACCAGCAGTTTCGGTTGCAGGTCTTGCAGATAGAAGTCAAATTCTTCGCCGCGATAGGCCGGATTGAGTGGAGCGGTAGTCGCCGCGGCGCCGATGCAGATAAACGCGCTCGCCATCTCCGGTCCGTTGGGTAGTACGATTGCTACCGGATCATTGCGACCCACACCGAGTTCGTTTAACCGAGCAACCGTGTAATCGACCTGGGCTCGTAACTCATTATAAGTAAATGCTTGTCGGTCAGGTGCGGCGATCGCGGCATCTTCACCTCTGCCGGCTGCGACTAATTCTCCCAATGTGCTCATCGTGATATCTCGGTGCAAAAGGCGCAGTGTGCTAAATCCGCCTGTAGTAAGTCAAGGCCGAGCCAGTAAGATTTACAGTTAATCCAGAACCGGTGCCATTTCACTACTGACTCAGGTCTCCCTGTTGCGACGGATCCATTTTGACTCGAAGTGCAGTTAGCATTGAGCTAGACTTGCCTTGCTCTGACTGAAGCAATGCTTCCCAAAAAAAACCAAGGAATGAAGGCGATGCGAATTTGTATTTATGGTGCTGGCGCCATTGGCGGCTATCTGGGTGCCATGCTCGCAGAGACAGAAGTAGAAGTCAGCCTGATCGCCAGGGGTCCCCACTTAAGGGCCATGCGGGAGAAAGGATTAAGGTTGATCACCGCAGAGGGTGAGAGCACCCATCAGCTGAATTGCACCGATGACCCTGCCAGCCTACCACCCCAGGACTATGTCATCGTGACGCTGAAAGCCCACTCGGTACCTAAAATCGTCCCACAGCTAGTATCGCTCCTGGGGCCCGACGGGGCTGTAGTGACGGCCGTCAATGGCATTCCCTGGTGGTACTTCCATGGTGTCGAAGGAGCACTGCAGGATAAGCACCTGCACACGGTTGATCCGGATGATCAGCAGTGGCAGCAGATTGGACCCGAGTGTGCCATAGGGTGCGTGGTTTACCCCGCCTGTGATCTGCTAGAGCCCGGGGTCATTCGACATGTAGAAGGAAATCGTTTTACGCTGGGTGAACCCAGTGGAGAAAAGTCCGACCGGGTAGTGGCACTAAGCCAAGCACTTATCCAGGCGGGACTCAAAGCGCCAGTTCGATCCAGAATAAGAGACGATATATGGGTTAAGCTGTGGGGCAATCTGTGTTTTAACCCGATTAGCGCACTCACCCATGCAACTCTGGATGTGATTGCGACCGAGCCGGGAACACGAGACATCGCCCGCCACATGATGGAAGAGGCGCAGCTGATTGCGGAGAGCCTGGGAGTCAGATTTTCAGTAGACATCGAAAAGCGAATCGATGGCGCAGCCAACGTGGGCGCACACAAAACCTCGATGTTGCAGGATCTCGAGCAAGGCCGCCCCATGGAAATCGATGCACTGCTAACGGTGGTACAGGAGATGGGTCGGCTGACCAAAATCGAGACTCCATGCATCGATACTGTCTTGGCGCTTGTTGTNCAGCGGGCACAACAGGCAGGTTCTTATTAGTGAGAATCCTATGAGCAAATGGATACGATTCAGGCGTCAAGACTCACAATTAGATGAATTTGGGAAACTTCTTGAAGACGTTGATTTCGAAAATCAAACTGTCAGTGTATGCAGTGGAAATTTATTCGAACAGTCCGAACCCACCGATGAAACATTAAACATCCAGGATCTGGAGATACTAAATCCCTGCTGGCCTGGAAAGATGATAGGGCTGTGGAAAAACGTAAGAAGCGTGGCTGAGAAACAGGGATTATCCATTCCTGAAGAGCCTTTGTATTTCCTCAAGGCCAACAATTGTTTTTTGCCTCATCTGGGAGAGATTCAACGGCCGGAGTATTACGACGGAAGGATTATCTACGAGGGTGAACTCGGCGTAGTGATTGGTAAAGTCTGCAAGGGAGTTGCCGAGGCAGAGGCTGCACATCATATTTTTGGTTACACCTGTGTTAACGATGTTACGGCGCTCTCATTAATCGATAAGGACCCTACTTTTGCACAGTGGAGCCGCGCCAAGAGCATGGATACATTCGGTGCATTCGGTCCCAGCATAACTACAGATATCGAACCCGACGCTTTGCAGGTGCAGACCTACTATCGGGGCAAACTGAGACAGGACTATGCCATTAGCGATCTCGTTTTCTCGCCTTATCAGTTAGTGAGCCTGCTATCCCAGGATATGACCCTGTATCCTGGCGATCTGATTGCCTGCGGTACCGGCGCAGGTGTGCTGCCGATTAAACCTGGCAGTAACATCGAAGTGCGCATAGACGGCCTCGACTCTCTCAGTAACACAATGGCTGCTGCCTGACATGCTGCGCACCTTCCGGCGCGATGCAGATTTGAGCACCACGTAGCAATGCGCTCACTCAGCGGTGCTTCTGCTATTGGCCTCCTGTCGTCCTGCCATTAAGCGGTTAAAAGCTCTATCAAGTGGTGAAAATCCCTAATGGAAATAACCTTCTCAAAAATAAATGCCTATAAATCAATGGGATACGGAGCTGGCATGGTTCGTGAATAGTTCTACTCATGGCTGAAACCGATGCACTGTACCCTGAGTTATGTAGCGTGTCTAAAGTCTGCTTAGCATTAACCACCGTTGACTTCATGCAAGGAATTTTTGCGCTTGGTCCTGGCTGCAGGTTAAATCCTCTTGACCTGTGGTCGGATCCTTTTTTCGCCCGCTCGGGGAGTAAATCNAAGCCTTAACAGTTAGAATTGATCCTGGGATTACCGGAAAAGTTGGAGCAAGTGATGCAAGAGNGACCATCGGAAAATGCTGAGAAATTCGAAAAATTGTGGCCACAGCTGAGAAGGCTGCTGGTTTTTCAGATCAAGTTATACGTCGAGGTTTTTCGTGATTTCTTCCTGATTGATGTCATCTTGCAAAAGACAGGATCTGACAGCTTATTCGAGAAGGTGCTTCACTTTGGTCGTATGACCGAGCGCTCCATAAATCTCNTCAATCAGCACGATCNGGCAGAGCAACATACGCATAGCGTGGATCGGGTNTTAAATGATCTCGAAGATCGATTCCGCGGCTAATCTTTGAATTCTTNCAGGTGTTCCGGTATCGTCAGAGCAGTACTTATTCAGAGGCTCCNTAGCCTCAGTAAGGATCGATACCTTGCCTAATCCACTGCTGTTATTCAGCGCTCAGGTCGTTGCGATTCTGTCAGTATTGCTGCTCGCCGCAGGATACCTGAAGAATGATCCTCGCGCGGCTAGTGCGAGAGTTTTCGCCNTCATCGCGCTCATGGTGGTGCTTTATCTTCTCAATGGCATGACCGCCCCGCATATCGAGCCTCAATTCCAGTTGGATCTTAGTCGCTGGGAACTGCTTATCGCTATTGGTATTAACACCATATGTGGCCTGTTCATGATTTATTGTTTCCTGATCTTTCAAGAGCAGCAGAAGTTCCCCGTCACCCTCAGCGCTGCCTTTGCCATGCAGGTGTTTCTGGATGCCATACTCTCATTCCTGGNTCTCTCCGATGAACCGGTGACTTCTTCCGGCAGTTCAGCATTGCTCACTACCAGCATGGACATCCTGCAACTTATTTTTGTTGGTTTTGCAATGTATTGGACGCTGAAAGGATGGCGAGCTGACCTGGTTGCGGATCGCCGTATATTGCGCTGGTTTATTATCGGAGTGCAGGGAGCGTTGATTTTCGCTGTAGTGTTTGTGGAAAATTTTCTATNCGAAGGGGGATCGACTGAGAATGCCACGGTCCAAGCCGTTATTGTCTATGCCATTGCAGCCCTTACACTCAGTATGTTGCTGATAGCACTGCGTTTCGATTTAGTCTCGCTAAGCTATGTAATTCAAAAAGTTGTCGAGCTGACAGAAGAACCCAGGGCGGCAAGAATGGCTACATTTGATATTGACAGTTTTAATAGGGCTTTTAAGGACAATCATCAATACCGCGAAGCAGGCCTCACAATTTCCATGTTAGCGAAGAAGCTTAAAATTCCGGAGTATCGCCTGCGGGCCTTCATTCACAAACAACTGGGATTTCGTAATTTTAACGCCATGCTACATCAGTATCGGATTGAAGACGCCAGCAACGCGCTGTCAGACAAACAAAATCAGAATGTGCCAATATTGACGATTGCCCTGTCAGTCGGCTACCAGTCCATAACCCCGTTTAATAATGCTTTCCGGCAAATCACCGGCGTGACTCCCTCCGAATACAGGAAAAAAATGCAGGCTTAGGGGTGTCCCCTGTTTCACTACTGCATAGGTGAATAATCAGTTGCTACCATGTATTTGTTCTCAATGCCTCCGAGTATCTGGCCGTTGGCATTAGATGCCGCCGCAACTTCCTCCCATTCTGGATCAGCAATGAAGGCTTGCCAGGACGCAGCCGCTGCTTCCTGACTGGCATGCTCGAGCATATACACCAGCGTATCATCTCGCTCTTCTTCACTGGTGGGCGACCAGTAACCGACTACTTTCATGTCGTGTTTGCCGAAGATTCGAGTCGTGTGATCTCTAAACCTGGCGTGCAAGTTATCCAGATTTCCTGGCGTCGCCGTATAGATACGCAGTTCGAATACTTTTTCGCTCTGGGCCGAGCTGCTAAGAAAACTCCCAGCGCCTAAGCCTAGCATTACTGAAATCAGGGCAACTCCCGCCGCCTTTATAGTGTTATTCACGTCGATCTCCTCTATTGGTGAACTGAGCAAGAGTATAGCAAAGCAATCGGTGAACGACTGGTTTGTGCCGCGATATTAATGCACTACGCCTGGAACTAGTTGATAAATGGTGGTAGTAAGAGGGGTTCAGGATAATCTATTCCTGCAACATCGACTCATGAAAACGCTGTCAATCATAATAGGGCTGACACTGCTGCTCACTACGAGTTTCCGGGTTACAGCTCAACCATTGTCATCCCCGCGCGAGCAGTTACAGCAATCACTGGCATTGCTGAATGACCTGGAGGACGCCTATGGCCAATCCGATCTCAAGCTTGCCGAGCCTCTGGACCAGGTCGCCGATCAATATATGGCGCTTGGGCTCTATGTCGATGCGCATCGCAGCCTCGACCGGGCCATGCAAATCGTGCGCAGAAACGAGGGCCTGTATACCCGGGCACAATTACCCTACCTGCAGAAGAAGATCGAAAATCTGGTGAACTGGGGTAACTGGGATAGTGCCCGTACCCAGCTGCAACACTTGTTCTGGTTGTACAGAACCAAGAGCCGGCGTGTAGATCAGCAACTGGTGGATGATTTAATGCTGCTGTCCAATACACACCTGCGGGGGATCACCGAAGACTTAGGTGATAGACAAAGTTACCACCTGCGTCGAGCAATGAGTTCGAACTGGATGGCCCTTGCAGTGGGTGAGGCGACCTGGGGAAAAACCGATGAGCGCATAACACCGCTATTGTATAGCCTGATCAAGCAATATCACCTGCATGCGGCAGCCATAAACTGGGCTGGCCGCACCGGCTACGAATTACGTCAGGCGGCTCCGGGCGCGGACTGGGTGCGGCAACGTTCTGAGATGCAAAGCTATTATTACTACACCGGTGTGCGACTGCTTAATCAGATCGAGTCGATTTATGCCACTGCTGAACCAATCGACTATGAAGGCTTGGCCATGGCCAAGCTGTACGTCGCAGACTGGCAAGTGTTGTTCAGTCGCGACGCTGAGGCCCTGGAAAGCTACCAAATCGCTTACCAGGCGCTGGAACTGGCGCGTGTCGATGCTGCACTGATCAAGGACTATTTCTCACAGCCTTCATTATTGCCAGAACCCCGCTTTTATGCGTCGCTGCAGGCAGCGCTATCTGCTCGGCAGAGTGATTTGCAACTGGCTGAACGCGACGTACTGGACGATGCGTCAAACCTGCTCTTCTTTACGGAATGGGACACCGCCTTTCCCTATGTCAGGCGGCCTTCAGAGCTGAGTATGGGCCAGCTCACGAATTCCAATTTTGCGCTTTTTTCGTTCAGCCTGGTAGGGGTCCCTGATATCCAGAGCTTCTTAAATGGCCTCAGCACTGATCCCTTCAGCCGTGTACAGGATGCCGAACTGGTCGATACTCTGGCTGATCCTCCTGATACAAAAAGCAATCTGATGCGTAGATTGAGTTGGTTGAGATTTCGTCCTAAGTTAGATGGCGGGCTACCGCAGCAAGCAGCGGCAACGCTACGCTATGAGCTCGCTGCAGACACCCCCTGATTGAGGGCCGCTGTTTCTCCCTCTTGCTCTGCCTAGTCTCCCAATTCTCGAGTCAATTAACGGATCAGCGCGTTTACAGGTTAGATTCTGTCCGCGCCATCGAGTATGATTCTGCTCTCACAAATTCTCGGAAGCAGCAGCTCGTGGAAAATCTTGTAAGTCAGGGCCTAGAACTCGCCCTATTCGGAATGGGGACGGTATTTGTCTTCCTCGCGTTGCTGATTCTCGCGACGCACCTCATGTCCACTTTACTGCTTAAATTTCAGCCAGAAGACAGTCCCTTGACTGTAGATGCGGTGACACAATCAAACCATAGTGTGCTGATTGCTGTGATCACGGCTGCTATAGCTCAACACCGGCAAAAAAAATGAGTAGGCTGCAATGCCTGTGACTCCACATTAATTAATAGTCTCTACGAGTTTGCAATATGAGTGAAAACAAAAACCCGCTTGGAATAACGGATGTCGTGCTTCGCGACGCTCACCAATCGCTGCTGGCCACGCGTATGCGTATCGATGACATGCTGCCAATTGCCGAGAAACTGGACCAGGTGGGCTTCTGGTCACTCGAGACCTGGGGAGGGGCCACCTTCGATGCCTGTATCCGCTTCGTGGGAGAAGACCCCTGGGAACGGATTCGTCGTTTCAAAGAAGCCATGCCTAATACACCCCAGCAAATGCTATTCCGCGGCCAGAACATCCTGGGGTATCGCCATTATGCGGACGACGTAGTGGATCGGTTCGTCGAGAGGGCCGCCGTTAATGGTGTCGATATATTTCGAGTTTTCGACGCGATGAATGATATGCGTAACCTGGAAACGGCGATCAAGTCGGTAAGCAAACACGAAAAGCACGCACAGGGCTGCATGTCATACACAATCAGCCCCGTTCATAACCTCGATAGCTGGTTGGAGATGGCCAAACAGATCGAAAGCATGGGTGCAGATTCTCTGTGCATCAAGGACATGGCCGGGCTCTTGAAACCCTATGTTGCCTATGAATTGATCAGCAAGCTCAAACAAACCGTCAGCATTCCGATTCATATGCATTGCCATGCTACTACTGGGATGTCTACCGCGACCTACGTGAAAGCTGTAGAGGCCGGTATCGACAACGTAGACACCTCGATCTCATCGATGAGTATGACCTATGGCCATTCACCCACTGAATCGCTGGTTTCCATACTCGACACAACAGAGCGCAGCACTGGACTCGATATCGAACTGCTGGAAGAAATAGCCAGCTATTTCCGTGAAGTTCGTAAGAAATATGCCAAGAATGAGGGATCACTGAGAGGCATTGATTCGCGCATACTGGTAGCACAGGTGCCAGGTGGCATGCTTACCAACCTGGAAAGTCAGCTGCGTGAACAAAATGCCTCAGACAAACTGGATGAGGTGCTAGAGGAAATCCCCAAGGTACGTGAAGATCTGGGATTTATTCCTCTGGTTACACCGACATCCCAAATTGTCGGAACTCAATCAGTGTTAAATGTCTTGGTGGGTGAGCGCTATAAGACGATCACCAAGGAAACCGAGGGTGTACTCAAGGGAGTGTATGGTGCGACACCTGCCCCGGTCAATGCCAAGTTACAAGCAAAGGTGTTGGATGGCGGCGAAGCGATTACCTGCCGCCCCGCTGATCGCCTGCAACCGGAGTTCGAGAAGCAGCAGGCAGAATTGCTTGGCATTGCCAAACAAGACGGTTTCAGCCTGGTCAATGATATAGATGACACGCTTACTTACGCATTGTTTCCACAGGCCGGCCTCAAATTTCTGAAGAATAGAAACAATCCGGATGCCTTCGAGCCGGCGCCCTCTATCGAGCAGGCTGCACAGCAACCAACCGCCGCCGCTGTTACCGACGCTGGTGTCTACACCGTCGAAGTCGAAGGAAAGGCCTATGTTGTCAAGGTTACCGAAGGAGGCGATGTGTCGCAGCTGGTCGAGAGTAGTGCAGGGTTGGCCCCGGTCGCCGCTGTGGCAGCGCCACCTGCTGGAGGTGGAGGCAAGGCGATTCCTGCACCGCTGGCCGGAAACGTGTTTAAGGTGACTGTAGATGTCGGAGACAGTGTGGCCGTGGGTGATGTGATTCTGGTGTTGGAAGCCATGAAGATGGAGACTGAGATTTGTTCACCTGCCTCCGGTACGGTTACCGAGGTAAACGTCAAGGCGGGTGATGCCGTAAAAGTGGGCGACAGCTTACTGGCACTTGGTTAACGAGTGAGAGAACCTAAATGAGCCAGCTAGTAGCGCTGTGGCAGACCACAGGAATTTACCAGATTAGTTTTCCGCAATGCGTCATGATCCTTATCGGATTTTTGCTTCTCTATCTTGCGATTAAAAAGGGATTTGAGCCCTTACTGTTGGTTCCGATTGGCTTTGGTGGGATTCTCTCGAACATACCCGGCGTGGATATCGCGGTGGGCCAAGGCATACTTCATCAGTTCTATGTCATGGGCCTGGAGACAGGCGTGTTTCCGCTGCTGATATTCATGGGCGTAGGCGCCATGACGGATTTCGGACCCTTGCT
Organism: Gammaproteobacteria bacterium; assembly: GCA_002730035.1. Lineage (GTDB taxonomy): Bacteria > Pseudomonadota > Gammaproteobacteria > Pseudomonadales > Pseudohongiellaceae > UBA9145. Next base: position 35,527 of record PBYU01000034.1, read on the forward strand.
GGCGAATCCGAAAACCCTGTTACTGGGAGCGGCGGCTCAATTCGGAATATTCAGTACTCTCCTTGGCGCTCTGTTCCTAACGGATATCGGATGGTTTGATTTCAGTTTACAACAGGCGGCAGCCATCGGAATTATCGGCGGAGCAGATGGACCGACTGCGATCTATGTAGCGGGGATACTTGCGCCTGAAATTCTCGGTGCGATTGCTGTGGCAGCCTATTCCTATATGGCACTGGTGCCGCTTATCCAGCCACCCATCATGCGCGCCTTAACGTCGCAGGCCGAGCGCGAGACAGTTATGACACAACTGCGGGATGTGTCCCAGGTTGAAAAGATATTCTTTCCGCTGGTGCTGCTCATCCTTGTGGCATTAGTCGTACCAAGCGCAGCGCCCTTACTGGGCATGTTTTGTTTTGGTAATTTGATGAGGGAATGCGGAGTTGTCGAGCGTCTGTCGGACACAGCACAACATGCATTAATCAACATTGTCACGATCCTGCTGGGGCTGTCGGTAGGATCGAAGCTGGTAGCAGATCAATTTCTGGTCGGCAGCACCCTCGGTATTCTGGTATTGGGTATGGTCGCCTTTTCCATCGGTACCGCCACAGGTGTCTTGATGGCGAAGCTGATGAACCTATTCTCTTCCCAGAAAATCAACCCCCTGATAGGTGCGGCCGGCGTTTCGGCTGTACCCATGGCAGCTCGAGTCGCCAACAAGGTAGGCATGGAAGCCAATCCCAATAATTTTCTTCTCATGCACGCCATGGGCCCGAATGTCGCAGGTGTCATCGGTTCGGCGATCGCGGCAGGTGTATTGATTCAATTCGCCAACTGATCTATCCGGATTTCTGCCGGAACCGACAATTCCAGTCTTAAGTACGCTCTGAACACATATATGACCGCTCTGGCTGTAGGCCCCTTTGGGCGGGGCCTGTCGTGCTCCGCCGCGTCGTTGTCGTACTTGCCAAGGGTGTGGCCATTCCCTGCGCACGACGCCTAGCAGCAGAGCACGACAGACTCCCGCAGAGTGGCCATATATGTGTTCAGAGGGTCCTAAAATCCTATTCCACTTGTGCCACTAAAGATGGGTGTTAGACGGCCGACGCTTATAGGTAACGGCAGGTAAACTCACCAGTTAAAAAGGGAGGGACCACAAGCAACGAACTAGTAAACAAATCAATCTCAAGCTATTCCCGCGGGGTTTTAGAAGCTATGAGCGAAGTGAAACTTGTCAAGAACCCAATTGACAGCGGTACCTGCTCAAATCCGATTTGCTACGTATTAGACACTAATGTATTAATTCACGATCCCACTTCAATTCTCAATTTTGACGAACACCACGTCGTAATTCCCATTACGGTTCTCGAAGAACTGGATTCACTTAAAAGCGGCAGACAATCCATTGCTGCAGATTGCCGGCAGGCTATTCGTGAACTGAATAAGCAACTGGGCCGTGCCAGCCCCGATGAAGTCGAGTCCGGCGTAAAAATCGATCGAGGCGGTGAGAGTGGCGGGGCTGGCAAATCAGGCAGCCTGTCCGTGTTAATGACCCAGACGCCGGAAAACCTGGTGATGTTGCCAACTCATCTCAATGACAACAAGATTCTCAATGATGTCGGTCATTTGAAACAATGTTTTCCGAATCGTCGCGTAGTGCTTGTTACCAAAGACATCAATATCAGGCTCAAGGCGCGTGGTTGTGGCATCGAATCTCAGGATTATCATAGTGACCAGTTACTCAGTGATATCGAGGAGCTTAACAAGGGTTATCTGGAATTCACGGGGTCCTTCTGGGACCGGGTGGACAATGTAGAAACTAACCAGAAGCACGGGCATACCTGGCATAAAGTATCCCGAGAGCTGTTCGATCAGGATGTCTATCCGAATCAATTTATCCTGGATGAAGCCGGATTTCTGGCCCGCATCGTGTCAATCGATGGCAACTCGATTACGCTGCTACACTTGAATTTGCAGTCGATGCTCGAATGCGATATTTGGGGATTGAAACCGAGAGATGCGTTTCAGGCAATGGCCATGAATCTTTTGATGGACCCGGATGTGCATCTTGTCAATCTGAGCGGAGCGGCGGGCTCGGGCAAGACAATTCTGGCGCTCGCAGCCGCTATGGAACAAACTGTTCCGAACAAGTTTTATCGGCGCATCATTGTGACCCGCAGTACCCAGAGCCTGGATGAAGTCATCGGTTTTCTGCCGGGTACCGAGGAAGAGAAAATGGAACCCTGGTTAGGTGCAATTACCGATAATCTTGAGGCACTGCACTGGGAGGATGAAAATTGTAGTAGCAGTGTTGAATATGTAATGAATAAAGTACCCCTGATGTTCAAGTCATTAAATTACATTCGCGGTCGTTCGTTTCAGTCTAGTCTGATTATCATCGATGAGTCGCAAAATCTGACGCCCCATCAGATAAAGACAATTGTTACGCGCGCGGGCAATGGTTCCAAGGTTGTTTGTCTTGGTAATCTCGCTCAAATAGACACGCCGTATCTGACGCCAATAAGCTCAGGGCTGACTTACCTGACTGAACGCTTCAAGGCATTCGAGCAAGGAGGAAATATTCTGCTGCAGGGTGTGCCGCGCTCTGCTCTGGCAAAATTTGCGGAAGAACACTTGTAGAAGAAGGAAAAGAAGGGAGACGCCAATAGTTTAATAGCTTAACTACAATAAGCCTCCCGACCTCAAAGTTTTAAGCTATTGGTGTCCCCAATACTACAGCGATGAATATTCATCGTCGAAGATATTCTGGTTCATCGTTTCGGCCGGTGCTTCCGAAATAGGCTTACCGACACTACGCGCTGGCACGCCAACGACTGTTGTATGGGCTTCGACATCACTAAGTACCACACTGCCCGCACCAATTTTTGCACCTTCCCCGATCTCGATATTACCCAGCACCTTGGCTCCGGTGGAAATCAATACCCCGGAGCGGATTTTGGGGTGACGGTCTCCCTGTTCATTGCCCGTTCCACCGAGCGTAACCTGCTGCAGGATAGAGACATTGTCCTCTATGACCGAGGTCTCACCGATTACGATACCGGTAGCATGATCCAGCATGATGCCTCTGCCTATAACGCAGGCCGGATGGATGTCCACATTGAACACTTCGGAATTTCTACTCTGTATAAACAGGGCAAGTTGCTTGCGGTCATTGATCCATAGGAAATGTGCCAGACGATGCACCTGGATGGACTGAAAGCCCTTCAGGTAGAGAATTACCGGCAGGTAAGAACAAATCGCCGCATCTCTTTCATACACGGCTTTAATATCACAGGCGGCGTGCTCAATTATTTCAGGGGAGGAGGCGAAGGCATCATCGAACAATTCACGAACTGTGACTACGGGCATCACATCGTCAGACAGCTTGTTGGCGAGTATAAAACTGAGTGCCGACGCTAGACTGTTATGATTTAACACGCAGGCATAGACATAGCTCGCCAGCAGTGGTTCCTGCTGGATAACTTGCTGAGCTTCAGACGTCAACTGCTGCCAGAGTTCATCAGACATGATTTAGTCCTGGTATTTCTGAGGGAGACCGATTATACGACCTGCAGGCATCAGTGTCCCCTATTGGCCAAACAACCGCTGGACTAAGCTTTTCTCACGTTTGGCTACTTCCGTATCGTCTATAGCGCTCTCGATGTGGCTCTTATCGATAGATTGGTCGCCCTTGCCGAACGCCACCATCAGCGCTTTGTGACAAAGCACATTGATAAGTCTTGGAACACCCTGACTTCCCTCATAAAGCGCATCCAGAGCTTGTGGGGTAAGCATGTGCGGACCGCTATAGCCTGCCTTGTTGAGTCGATGCGCGACGTAGGACTCCAGGCCATCCCGGTCCAGTGCGGGTATTTGAAACGCGAAAGACATGTTGTCCTCGAGTTGTCTCAGAATGGGGCGCTTCAGCAATTCATCCAGTTCGGGCTGCCAAATAGAATGACCCGCAGAGGTTTGTCATTAGCTGTCTCAATCTGGGTCAAAAGGTGAACTGCCTTGAGCGTTTCCTCCGGCATTGCCTGAGCCTCGTCGATAAAAAGCAAGGTATTTTTGTTTTCTTCTGCCAGAATTATCAAGCCTTCGGTGATGCGCTTGAGTAGATCGTAATAGCTGATATCCACTTCTCTATCGATGTTCAGCTCTTCGGCAATGGCATGCATGATGCCTTCTTCGCTGAGTATGGGGTGGGGGATATAGGCAGTTGTGTAACGCCTCTCATGTAATTCCAGGGCGTTCAGGACCTTTCTGCACAACATGCTTTTACCGGTACCCACTTCACCGGTAATCTTCGCGAAACATCCTTCACCCTGCAGTGATTCAATCAACAGCTTAAAGGCATCCTTATGGCTGGGCAGTCTCAAAAATACCGCGTATTCGGAGTCAGTGAAAACGGGTATTGGGCCAGTCCGAAATGTTGAAGATACATAGGATTCCAAAATTCACTGCACTAACTGATGGCAGCCTTCTTGAGAATAGTCTTGGTTTTTTCCAATTCGGTTTCCAGCGAAACCCGCGTTTCGATCTCTATAGCTGGATTAGAAAGAACGAAATAGGCCGTCCGCACCACCTCTCGCCAGCGCGGTATCTTGGGTAGTTGTTCCAGGCGCAGGTAACGATCGAATGTTCGAGTTCTTAAGCGTCCATCATCGATACTTACCGCCCAAATGTTACTTTCCTCGGCGAGTTCTATTTTAGACTTCTGTGTGGTTACTTCCAAGGTGTGCAGGGCGGAGCGCATCAATGTGACTAATTGCTGTCGGTACTCGCCTTAGCTGCTCACGGCAGGTAGTTGCTCATCGGTAAAGAGTACCAAGTCTTCAATGCCCGACAATTTATCAAGCAATGACGGGTGATCGGAAATTTCGGTCGGAGTCATTACGCTAAGCCTTGTACCGATACGCCGAATATTCTGCTGCGCCTGCCCCAGGAAGCTCACCAGTTCAACTGTGTCTCTGGCCAGTGCGCTGCTGGAAACTGTCTGCAGTGGTTCGGTGTCTTCCAGAAATAACACACCGGTGCCTTCGTCGCTGCCGAAAAGATTGAGTCTACTATTCAACTCGACATTTTTGCTCGAAGTCTTATCAGCGTTATTGTAGGGATAGACCACCTCAATGACTATGTTCTTGCTGGTGACATGATTAGCACCGGCACTTTCTTGGTCCAGGTCTCCTTCACCAGTTTCCTATTGGGAAATAGCCGCGCGAATCTCAGCATTCACTTCGGAGTCGAAAAACAAGCTGTTGATATCCTTGTTGATTACTGCTTCTCGATCAGTCCCGAGCATTTCAGCGGCCCGTTGATTCAGGCTGAATATTTTCCCCGGCAGCTCGAAGGCGATGAATCCTGCTTTGATAGACTCCAGTACCTGTTGCAAACGAAACCGCGAATTGCGTAGCTCTGTGTCCGCCTGGGCATAGGTTTCAATCTGAGAGCGCATTTTCAGGTTGTCCTCATTTATCCTGTGCAGCATGCTCAACCGCAGCTGATTCTCAACGCGCGAAAGCAGTTCTTCATTATGAAAGGGCTTGGCAAGATAATCATTGGCTCCAGTACTGAATCCCTGGGTCAAGTCTTCCAGGTGATTCTTTGCGGTAACTAGAATAATCGGTAGCTCGATCTGATTATATTTCTGTCGCAGTTTTTGACAGATCTCATAACCATTCAGTCCTGGCATCATCAAATCCAGCAAAACCAGATCAGGCTTGTTCTCCTCTATGGATGTCAATGCATCGAGCCCATTCGAACATTTGACGACATTGTATTCGTCAAGCTGCTGTCCCATAACGACTCGGTTAATTTCGTCATCGTCCACGACTAGGATTGTGGTCTCTTGTTCAGTTCTGAGCTTAGGGACATCATCGATCTTATTCGCCTGGCGCAAGTAGTCCGCGCGCCGAATCATCTGTCGATGAATATTGGGAGATTTTATTGCCTGCGTCTGATCGAGTGACACCCTGAGTGTAAAACTGAAAGTGGAGCCTATATCCAATTCACTCTCCAGCTTGAGCTCGCTGCGATGCATTTCCACCATACGCTTGGCGAGTGGAAGCCCCAGTCCGATTCCACCGGCGTTCATTTGCTGCGAAGGTAATTTTTCAAAAGTTTTGAACACGGTATCGTGGTCAGTTTTATGGATACCGATCCCAGTGTCTCTAACTTTTACTGTGACGTTGTAATCGGATGTCAGATCGGCAGAGATTACAACTTCACCGGAGTATGTGAACTTAATGGCATTAGAAGTCAGGTTAACCAATATCTGCTGTAGCCTGTCTTCATCGCCCGCTACCAGCGGCAGGTCCGGATCTACCGCTGCATACAGATCGAGGTTCTTATCGCCGATCAATGGCTTGCAAATTGCTATGACGAGTTTGGTCAGTCGATCACCAGAAGCCTGAATCAGCTCCAGGTTCTGCGTAATCAGATCAATATCCTGATTCTTGTTTTCAAATTCCGCCAGTGCAGTTTCGGCTAATCCGTTGATACCATGCAGGGGAGTCCGTAACTCATGTGAGACATTCGCCAGCAAATCGTCCTTAATCTGTTCTAACCTTGCCAGATTATTGATAGCCAGCAATTGAGCATCTTCCTTTTCTTGTTTTAGTTGGTTATAGCGGTAGGAGAGGCTCAAAGATAACAACAGCGCCTGGGCAATTAATCCAATATTGTATGCATTGATGGTAAAGATATTATTCGGAAAAGCCGGCCATAGCTGCAACAGCATCAGCGTTATAGTGCCCGCCAGGAAAACACTGATAGCTGCATGTGCACAACAGCGGTTACGATTCCGCGTCGAATTGCATCGAGGTTTGTGTAAAACGCTAGCGGTATAGTAAGGATGAGTAAGAAGATGAAGAGATACTGAAAAACTTTCTCATTTGGTATGGCAGTTAACAGGACAATGATACCGAATGCACCCAGGGTCAATTGAACTACCTTATCGAGTCGTGGATTATATTCTCAAATCCGTAGTAGTGAGCGCTGAAACAGCAGTGCAGTAACAACCAGCAGTGGGTAAATGAGCCGTTCCGACATATCGACATACCAACTGCCCCGATAAAGCTCATCCAACAAGTAGCGGAAATGTTTCGAATCGAGAAAAATAAAGACGGTCTGCGTCGCAATAGCGAGGACGTAAAACAAGTAACTGGATTCACGAATGGAAGAGAATAGGAATAAGTTATAAAAAATCATCGCCAGCAAAATGCCGTATTGCAGACCGAGGAGAGTGTCGGATTTAACCGACTCCTGCCTATAGGTTTCTGAATCCCAGAGTGAGATCGGTAGTCGCAGGGGTCTGGCACTGGTCACTCTCAAATAGAAGTGACTACCGAATTCTTCGTCGATAGTCAGTGCGAACCCACGATTCAGAGTTTTCATTTCTCACTCATTGGCTTGCGTGCCGAGAATGTATTGCGAAATCAAATTACCCTGCTCATCGATTCTGTATAACTCAATTCCACCCCGCACAATGCCTCCAACCAGTTTCGGCGGACCAAACTCGAGCACCTTTACTGCACCCGACGCCGCCGCGGACCAGTCGAGGTCAAAACGCATCCAGTAGGCCGAACTGGTTATCCCAAAATGAAACAGCTCTCGATCATGGGGAATAAAATTTACAGAGAATATGGGTGTTAACACGTCCTCTATATCGAGAGACTCGGAGCGATCCTCGTAGTACTCGATGTTTGCAGCGATCGAAACATGTTTTGTATCAGGATTGATAATAATCTGCTGTGCATAGCCGACGGAAAACCGAGCATGCCGCCCGCCAGCAATAAGCATACAAACAGATTCTTCAGTGATGTTTTCCTAAGCACGGCCGTCAGTCAAATTGATAAAACTTCAGGAGAATCTCGCGGATCAACCATCCGTTAGAGTGATAAATGGAATTCTATAGCTTCATTCCGAGTGAAACAATCCGGCTGGGAACGGAGTCTTGACCTGTAATTCCCACCAAGATCGGAATATTGGGCTGGAAAGTCCAAATTGTTGCTGTATAAGAAGCGAGAATGGGATTAACATTCTTGGTGATATTTTAGCTAAAAGAACAATGTGGAGTCTCTGAATTCAGATGTGCTCTGCAAAAACCCTGTGGAGGTCCTATGAAGCGTACGCAGTTAGCCACCACTATTTTGATCCTGTCGCTCGTGCTGACAGCTAATCAAGCCGTCACCCAGGAAAGAGATCAGTATCAATACTGGCTGGAGCTTAACGCAGCGGATCAGACTTATGCCGATAGATCAGGGGAGATTGGCAGGACCGGAGCTTTCCTGGAATTCCTGGGGGAAGGTTCGATTGTTATCCGGTCTCCTGAAGGGCCAGTGGATGCGCTGGAGGAATACCGTTATCGAGCCGTCGATTTCGAGCGCGATGAGTTAACTTGGGAGTCTCACTACATCGATGTATCTCGCGATGGTGACCTAGGACTAACGGCTGGGCCCTATTTCTTTGAGAATCCGGCTGAAGAAACGATAGCTTACGGTCACCTGGTGTCTATCTGGAAGAAGACTGAGGGTCGCTGGGAACTCATGGCCGATATGGCGGCATTCATTCCGGGATTTCTGAGTCTCGAAGTCGAACCTGATTTTGAAGACACCAGCCCGGTTCTGGAGGAAACAGCACATCCAGTGCTGGCCATGTCGGAAGGAAACACCATGCAGCAACTGATTGATGCCGATAATCAGTTTGGTCGCAGTGTAAACTTTCAAGGCGGGCAGCGAGCGCTACTCAGATTTGGCATGGAAAACACCCGGGTTTACTTGGAGAATATGGGCCCTGCCGTCGGAGCCGAAGTGGCGAGTTCAGTCTACGGTGCCTATCTGGATAATGAACTCACTACGACCTATCCGATCAGCCTGACACACATGGGTGGATTCATGTCTTCATCGAAAGAGATGGGTTATACCTACGGCATGATGGAAACCAATATCGATGATACGGGGAATATAATTGATGTTGAAAATGATGACCTGATAGGGCAGGGATTTAGAGTTGCTTACCTGCGATTGTGGCGCCTCAATAACAACAATGACTGGCGCATTGCCGTCGAAGTATTGAGACCTATTGACAGAGAAGAATTGGCCCCTGTCGATTAGTTGTGTATCCGCACTGGCCTCTCACCGAAGAATGTCGACGTGCCTTGATGATTGACGATTTCGATAGCTAGACTGTGCTCTCCGTTTTCAAGTGTCGTAGTATCCAGCTTGAAGTCGAATCCCAGGTCAGGTGCATTCGGATCGCTGCTTACTCCCATTGCTGCCACGACATCGCTGCGGGTCTGACCATACTCAGCCGTGCCGATTCGAGTGCCATCGACTAATAGATACACTGCGGCAACGCCAATATCTTCGTTATAACTCCAACCACTCACATTCACCGATCCACTCATGCGTTCTTCGGCATTAGGATAGTCTATCCATGCGCGCGCAGGGTAGGGGCAGGGTCTCGATCGGTAATCGGTGTTACTCCCATTGTCGATGATGCGAGTAGCCGAGTAGTAGCTGAAGCGCTTGTTGCCGTTGAACAGTGATAGCTCATCTATGAGATTTATGCTGCCTACATGGCTGCACATCGTGGTAAGAAGCTCATGTTTGTCCACAACGGTGAGCGAGCTGTCCTCATTGATGTACAAGACGCTTCGATTAATCGCATTGGCCACAGCTGACTCGTCCTTGCGCCACAATTGCAGCTGGGTAATGCGCCCGTCCCTTACCGCCTTGTCGCGATCTAGTGTGTAGGTTTCGTTCGTCAGGCCCGCGAATTCTACCTGGGCGGCCGTGTAGTAATTGTCAGTGATAACAATGGGAGGGCTATCTGTTAGCTGGTCTTGTGAAAGATCCTGCAACAGCGCATTGGTATATTCAGAAAATTGCCTCCATCCTGCCATCTTATTAGACAGAACACCGGGGCCGAGCAGGTTCTGCAGCGGTGCCTGGTAAGCCTGCGAGCCGACTCCCAGCAGGGCGACCAGAGTTCCGGTAAAGCCCAGCACCGGTATACTGGCGATGAGTCTGCGCGCCACTCGCTCGCTCCATTTTTCACGGCACCAGGTATAGCACTGCCTTAACACCGCAGGCACAAATACCAACAGCGGAAAGTATCCTGATAAGGGCCAGTGAATCGACGTGCTGGTTGCGTCAGTCCAGGGCGCTAACAACAAGTACACCGCTAAGTTTACCATTGCGAAACACAGCAACAGAGCTGCAACGTGATCCTGTCGCCTGGCGCGCTGTAACAGAGTCCATAGAGTCAACAGCAACACTGCGTAAAGAGGCGGAGTGACCAGCCCGGCTTGTTTGAAGATGTGCAACAGACCGCTTAGCTGAAACTCCCACGGATGCCTATCTACAAAATAGAAACTGGCGCTGCTGAGCGCATGGGTGAGATTGAACCAGATGATTGGGATCAGGCCAATGCTGGCGATAGCCATCGACAACCATAGACGCGGATTAGCCCAGTGAGCTCGTGCCGGTTTGTACAAGACCAGGAACAATAGCGCGGCACTTGGGTAGAGAAAGAAGCGATAGTGGGTGCTCAATCCCAGAGCAACGCAAGTACCCGTGCCAATCCAGAATTTCAGACCATTTATTCTCAGGGCACGTTCGAAACAACCGATAGCCAACAGGCCGAAGAACAAAAGTGGGACATCTGGCACGGCGAGTAAACCGAGAAAGCCACCCAGTGGTAGACACAGGCATAGAGCAGCCGATTCGAGAGCCTGCTGCCGGTTGCTAATGGGTCTGGCTATCCAGTAGACCAACAATGGAATGCTGCTGCCGAGAAATAAAAACACGATGCGCACGGCGAATGCATTGCCAGGATCGAGGCTGGCGCCCAGCCCGACCAGCAGTGAAGTCATAAAGGGAAGATCGCTGTAAGCAATAGCCGGATGAGTTGAGGCCAGCCAGTAGAATACTTCGTCGCTGTACAGATCCAGCACGGTACCCAGATAAAGCTTCAACCCCAGCAGCAGGACCATGCCGATGCCGAAGAGCCTGAACACAGGCACCCCGATTGCCTGATTATTGTCGTCTTGCAAGGCAGCGCTCCTGTTCAGAGGGTCCCCTAGAGTTGAACTGCCTTTATCAAATTCTCCGGGACTATCCTGCTGGAGAGTCTCTTCAGATTTGCGATAAAGATCAGCAAGACCGATATCATGGCGCCAATCCAAAGGGAGGAGAATAAGGGGTTTATCATGAAAGTGCCAATTTGGTAGATCACCGTAGCGGTGATATAGGCCAATCCTGTGCACCAACCGAACACCAGCACTGTCCAGCGCCAGCCGGCCTCTTTGTTTACTGCGCCGAGTACCGCCACGCAAGGCGCATAAAGCAATATGAATACTAAATAGCAGAAGGCGGCGAATGGGCTGCTGAACAGTGCAGCCATATTAGTCAGCGTGCTGCCACGTACTTCCTGTACCTCAGCCACTGCTTCGATGTCACTCACGTCGCCAATTGAGATACCGAGCGGATCGCCCAGTGTATCGCCGAGGGCAATCAATTCGGTCCCGATGGTTCTCAGAGCCTCAGCAGCGGCGGCAACCAGGTCCGGTGGAGAGCCATCGTCTAACCCATCTTCCGGTTCCGCATAGAGGGCATCGAGGGTGCCGACGATTGCTTCCTTGGCAAACATGCCTGTAAACAATCCCACAGTGGCAGGCCAGTTATCCCGCTCGACACCAAGCGGTGCGAAGGCGGGTGTGATGGATTTACCAATCACGCTGAGTACCGACTCCTCGGAGTCTTCATTGCCGAAACTTCCATCAGTACCGAAGGAATTCAGGAAGCTAAGCACTATCACCACACTGACAATGGTCTTGCCCGCTCGGAAAATGAATCCTTTCAAGCGGAACCACGTCGTTAGCAGGATATTTCTGAGAATGGGAATATGGTAGGCAGGCATTTCCTGAAACGAAGGGGTGACCTCGCCGGTGAAGAGTTGTTTACGAAAAATCCAGCCCGTAAAGATTGCCAGGGCGATCCCTAACAGATACAGCCCGAACACAATATTTTGCCCGTTCTGTTGAAAGAAGGCTGCTGCGAACAGCGCGTAAACCGTCAGTCGAGCGCCGCAACTCATGAATGGCGCCATGGAAATAGTCATCAGCCGATCGCTGTCACGGCCCAGGGTTCTCGCAGCCATCACTGCAGGAACATTGCAACCGAACCCAACGATAAGGGGGACGAATGCATTGCCCGGTAAGCCGATTCCGCCCATTAGCCTGTCAATTACAAAGGCCGCACGAGACATGTATCCGGAGTCCTCGAGTACCGACAGGCAGAGATACAGAAAACCGATCACTGGTATAAACGTGGCAACCAGGGTAATACCTCCGCCCACGCCCTGAGCCAACAGAGTAGTTACCCACTGTGGGGCGCTTATCTGCTGCAGCAGCCAGCTGGTCCCATCTACCAGCACCGCGGCAAACAGAATATCGAAGAAATCGATGAACACTGCACCTAGGTTTACAGCAAAAGTGAACATCAGGTAAATCATCAGCAGGAAGAAGGGTATGCCCAGCCACCGGTTCAGGACGACTCTGTCGATTCGTTGCGAGAGACTATGATGGGTTGGCGAAACCTCCACCACACCATCGACCAGCTGGCGGGACTGGTAGTAACGCTTGAAAATCCGGTCCGCTACCTCTTCAGAATCTTCCACATCGAGCTTGCTGCGTCCGAGATCTGGATTAGCGAGAACCGAGCTGAAGAAGTCCAGTAAGTTGTCTACTCCGCGCTTGCGTGATGCCACCATTTCTATAATAGGCACCTGCAGATTGTCAGCCAGCGCGTGCCTGGAAACCGCCACTCCTTGCTGCTCGGCAACGTCCAGCATATTCAGCACCACAATTACCGGAACTGATTGCTCCAGCAGTTGTTGCGTCAGAACCAGGCTGCGTTCCAGGTTGGTCGCATCGATGATATTGACGATGATGTTGATATCACTCTGCTCGATGTAGTCAGTTGCAATCTTCTCATCGATGCCCTGGTGTTCCTGCTCCAGTGAATACACACCGGGCAGATCGACTAATTCAATTCGATTGTCTTCCAGCTTAAAGTAACCAAATTTCTTTTCAACAGTGACGCCCGGCCAGTTACCGACTTTCTGATTCGCGCCGGTCAGCACATTGAAGAGAGTCGTCTTACCGCAATTAGGATTGCCAATGAGAGCGATTTTTTGCATGAGTTATTGGATCTCAACCGAAATAATTGCAGCCTCGGCCTTGCGGATGCTGATAAAACTGCCAGCTACCTTAACCTGCATGGGATCACCCAGCGGGGCGAAGCGCAAAATTTCCAGCACAGAGCCCGGGATAATGCCGAGTGCGTACAGACGACTCCTTATCTCAGCAGGGTCCGCAGCGATTTCCAGTACGACGCAGCGATCACCTGGTGCGGCATCGGAGAGGGAGGCTTGAGTCATGGGAAATATTTGCAACTAAAATTCAGTGGCTTACTGCAGCGTGACAAGGTGATTCCTAGCTCCGTAACGTAGCAGATTTAGCTCTAGTTGACAATCATTCTCATTTAGAATTAAATAATGCCCAAGTTTAAGGTCTTCCATGTACGTATGTATCTGCCGACAAGTCACAGACCATCAGATCCACGATGTCTGTCGCGGTGGTGCCAGCAATTTTACCGATGTTCAGGCAAAATTGGGAGTCGCCAAGCAGTGCGGCAAGTGTGTCAAACTCGCCCAGACTATCGTCAAGCAATGCAACAAGGCGACGCCGTTCGTAAATGCTGCCTAGCAAACTCCCAGGGCTTGCTTTTGACTACCAGTCTCCTGTCGTTGTGCTCTCCTTCGAGAGAACAACAGCCCGCAACGCCTGTTAGATGGGGCTGCCCATCAACTGCTTGAGAGAGGACGCCAGCAGTGGCAGTTTAATCTAAATGGGATTGCTAATTATTTTATTTTCCAACAATATCAATAGCTTATATCGATAATCTTGACATCTCCCAAGCAAACAGGGATGCTTGTGCAAATTAGCATCCGGGGATTGACACATGCAAGCAGACGCTACCGTCATCAAGCACTTGAATCAGGCACTTGCCAACGAACTCATCGCCATAAACCAGTATTTTCTGCATTCACGCATGTATGAAGACTGGGGCTTAAATAAGCTGGCTGAAAAAGAACAAGCAGAGTCAGTGGACGAGATGAAGCATGCGGATCAACTGATAAAACGCATCCTGTTTCTGAACGGCTTACCGAATCTACAGGATCTCGGCCAGCTGCTGGTTGGTGAAAACACCCGCGAAATGCTCGAATGCGATCTGCAGCTGGAGATGCAGGCCTGCCCTGATCTTCGCGAAGGGATTACTTATTGTGAATCGGTTAATGACTTCATCAGTCGGGATATTCTGTCGCAAATACTGACCAGTGAAGAAGATCATATCGATTGGCTCGAGACTCAACTGGGGCTCATCGACAAGGTTGGTCTGGAAAATTACCAGCAGGCCATGATTTAGGATCCCTGGAGGTCGCTCACAGGAGCAAAACTCAGCTGTTGGCCATACTTGACGATAGGCATAGTAGGCTTTCCATTCCGAGCAGTACCATGATCCATTTGGTGCGAGCCAGAGATGCTCTTCGAGTTTAATTTATGCATGCTTGTATCGACTTGGGATCTAACAGTTTTCATTTGCTTATCGGGGAATGGGAACGAGGGCGTATCCAGATAGTCGAACGATTGAGTGAGAAAGTACAGCTCGGCGAAAATGTTCGCAGTTCGGGAAAAATCTCACCTCAGGCATTCCAGCGCGGCCTGAATTGCCTGCAACGATTCAAACTGTTAATGAAGCAATACCCGGTGAAGCAATATTGGGCACTGGGCACTAATACGTTTCGAGTCACCGATAATGCAGATGATTTTATCCAGTCTGCCAAGACTCTCGGTATCACTATTTCAACCATCACCGGTGTACAGGAAGCGGTGTTGATCTATGCCGGAGTCATAACCTCTTTGCCAATCTCCACTGCGCAACGCCTGGTTTTCGATATTGGCGGAGGCAGTACTGAAGTCATCGTTGGCAAAGAGCACACTCAATTATTGACCGAGAGTCTGGCGATAGGCAGCGTTGCCTGGCGCGATCGATTCTTCAGTAGTGAAGGAGTTACGCAGGCTGAACTGCAGGGGCAAATGGACGCAGGAGCAGAGGTGGCCTGTGAGGTGTTTTCGGCAATTGCTCCGGGCGTGAACAGAGCCGGATGGAATGAAGTCTATGCGTCTTCCGGCACGGTTAAGCTGCTTGCATTAATCTGCCAGGAGCACAGCTATGGAGAAAGCCTGAATCGACTCGATGCACTGTATGAATTGAAGCAGTCGATGGCTGAATGTATCGCCACAGGTCGGGAATTGCCCGGCTTGAAAGAACGCCGCAGAGATCTGTTGCTGCCGGCCTGGTGTATCATGGTTGGCTTAATGAAAAGTTACCAGGTCGATACCATTAACTTCAGTGCCACCGCATTGCGCGAAGGGATGCTGGACTTCATGGTGAAGAACGAGAAGACTTTGAAGGCGATGCAACAGAGCGACCTGCCAGAGGTAAGCTTTGCGAAGCATTGAAGAGCTATTAATTTGATCAGAGGTTTCTTAAGTCTGAGCCAACTGTTTAAGCAGCAGATTCTGCACATCGGGTTGCTGGCTTCCTTCACTGGCGCGTTCACAATAATTGCCATCTACCTGTAGTTCCCAACTTTGCCCGGTCGCATTGATATAAATTTCCAACTCATCCAATATTCGATTTGCCAGTTTCTTCCTGAGAATTGGGAAGCAGACTTCGATACGATTGGATAAATTTCGTTCCATCCAGTCGGCAGATGCACAGTAAACCTGGTGTTCGGCATTCAGGAAATAAAACACTCTGGAATGTTCCAGGAAGCGGCCTACTACGGAGATTACTCGAATGTTCTCACTTACCCGCGGGATGCCCGGCTTCAAGCAACAAACTCCACGCACGATCAGGTCGATCTGTACCCCGGCCGATGAAGCCGCATAAAGCGCCTTGATGATGGCAGGGTCGGTCAGGGCGTTAATTTTCGCAACGATGCGTGCTGGCTCGCCCTCGAGGGCCGTTTGCTTTTCATGAGCGATCAGCTTGAGCAGGGACTTACGAAGATTAAACGGTGCATGAATGATCAGCTTGGGATGAATCTTCTTGCCCATACCGGTAATTTGTTGAAACACCTTGTGCACGTCGGTACAGAGGGTCGGTTCGGCGGTCAGCAGGCTGTAGTCTGTATACAGCAGAGAGATCTTACGATGGTAGTTACCTGTTCCCAGGTGCGCGTAGCGGCGTAAGGAATTACCGACTCGGCGCACGAATAGCAGCATCTTGGCATGGGTCTTGTAACCCATCACACCATAAACTACCACGGCACCGGCTTCCTGCAAGATGCTGGCGAAGTTTATATTTTCCTCTTCATCGAAGCGGGCACGAAGTTCGATGACAACGGTCACTTCCTTGCCATTGCGGGCGGCTTCGGCCAACGCCTCGACGAGTTCGGAGGATTCGTTGGTGCGGTAGAGTGTCTGCTTTATGGAGAGGACAGTTGGATCTTTCGCCGCCTGTCTAACCCAATCGATAATAGGAATAAACGACTCGAACGGATGTAGCAACAGTTGATCATCTTTATCAACCGCGGCGAAGATATCACTCTTCTCCTCCAGTACAGAGGGTGTGCCGGGTGAAAATATTGGGAAACGAAGATCGGGTCGGTCCAGCATACCAATAAGCGCCATAAGACGTTGCAGATTGACCGGGCCGTTGAGTGTAAAGAGTTCTTCGTCTGAAAGATTGAATCGCTCTAATAGAAAATTGGTGAGCTCCTCCGGACATTCCTTCCCGACTTCCAGTTTGGTTGCCGCACCAAAGCGACGGCTGTGTAATTCACCCTTCAAGGCGCTGGCGATATCTTCTACTTCGACATTGGACATCTCCAGATCGGTGTTTCTGGTTACCCGAAATTGATGGCACTCCGTTACCGTCATACCAGAGAAAAACTCATCGACATAGGCATGAACAATTGACGACAGGAATACGAAATTATCACCCCCCGACATTATCGCTTCCGGAACCTTGATCAATCGTGGTAGGGACCTGGGTGCAGGCACGATAGCGAGCCCACTGTCTCGCCCAAATGCATCTTTACCATCCAGGGATAAGATGAAGTTCAGACTCTTATTGACCAGGCGCGGAAATGGATGGGCTGGATCGAGCCCTAATGGGCTTACCACAGGTATGATTTCATCGAAGAAGTATTGTTTTGTCCATTCGATAACCGCATCGCTCCATTCATTGCGATGCAGAAAATGGATGTTTTGCTGTGCCAGTGACGGAAACAAATTTTTATTCAAAATTCGATATTGTTCATTCAGTTCAGACCGTACTATTTGATGTATCTCTTTGAGTATCTGCTCAGGATACTTGCCATCCGGACCGGGACGTTGGCGTCCGAAGTCCAGCTGTTTCTTCAATCCGGAAACCCTGATTTCATAAAATTCGTCGAGATTCGAACTGAAAATCAGCAGGAAAATCAGGCGCTCTAGCAATGGATGATTAGGATTCCTGGCCTGTTGCAGTACCCGTGAATTGAATTGCAGCAGGCTCAATTCTCGGTTATGAAAATACTCGCTATCGGAAAAATCTATCTCCGGGAGTTGTTCTTCAGGAGTTGTCTGCGCCGAATTTGAATTATCGACAACGATCTCGAGTGGATTTTCTGGTGGATGCTGGCTCATTATCAATTGTCTAAAGCTGTTCGATAAGTCATCATTTATGTGCTTAGTAGAGTCTAAAGCCGCCGGGTTGCGGATTTGTGTAATGCCTGGGTCGTGGAATTTCCAGGGGCTGGTTCTTGGTCTCAGAAGCCAACAGCGCAAAGGATTTTGACCACACTACATCGTCGATTTTAGCACACCGCAGCCACGATATTCCCTGCAGTTGGTGGGGAAATGATTGGCATCGTCGGTATTCGTTGTACTGACAACTTTCCGCAATAAAATCCCACTACCTTGCTGCCGCCAAAGCAATATCCTCAGGCTCATGGGCTAGCATAACACAATTAAAATATCGTAAAAACAAGGTGTTATATGTTATTTCTATAGTTGTTTATGAATTTTATAGCGCGGCAGTTGATGCGCCCATCCCCTCTTTGGTCAGCACTGGTGCATCCGCTAATCACTCGAGCGTCACTTCGGGCAAGCCGCCAGTTGTTGACTCCCCGTGGAGAAGGCTGCGAGCGATTCTAAGCCTGGAATTGGACAGGTCCAGGCGAAGGGCTCATCTACAGCGACCCTGGCTTTGATTGGATGACTCAGCCTCGGTCCGACCAATCGCGGATAGTAAGAGATTGAAATCCAGAGATTCGAAACTCGTTACGCTTGGCAGCCCTCACGATTCATATTGCCATGGGATGAACGTAGCAGAACAGCTCATCTATATGGTAAAAAGCGCGCATCTATGTCACGAATGCCACAGAGATTGATAACACGTTTAACGACCACTAAACCTGGAGACTCTTGAATGAGTATCACAATGAAGCTACTGACCGTTTTTATTCCATTGATCTCGATGGGTCAGCCAATTCGCAAGAGAATAGATCGGAGTAGCAACTACTTCTCTACTCGCTCGGTCATTATTAGCCTGTCGATAACCGTAAGCCTATTTTTCGGCACGTCCGTGAGCGCGCAGATAGACGCGGCGACGATCGAAGAATTGAGGGCTCAAATAGCCGCTCTTTCCAGTCGTATCGAGCAATTGGAAGAGGGTAATGAGCTAATTAGCACCACGGTAGAAGGCGACAGACGTTCCGTTCGGGATGCCTCATGGACGGAAAAATTTCAGATAAGCGGTGATATGCGACCCCGTTTCGAACACATCGATGACGACCTGGAATCCTCAGACAGGAACCGCGATCGGGTACGGGCGCGCATCGCAGTGGATGCCAACCTGGGTGACAACTGGAGTGCAGGAATAGGCATGGCCAGCGGTGGCACGGATCCTATTTCTACAAACCAGACTCTTGGTGGTGGAGGATTTAGTAAGGATCTGCGATTGGATCTGGCCTATGTCACCTATGAAGGCTTCTCTAATACAGCTCTCTCGGTAGGCAAGCTCAGAAATAGTTTCTACAAGCCGGGTGGGCAGAATCTGATCTTCGACAGCGACTTTCGTCCCGAAGGTGTTGCTGTTGCCTATGCAACTGAGCGCTTGTCTATCAACGCGGGCACCATGATTCTGGAGAGCGATGACAAATTCAGCGGGCAGGACAAGGAAACACTGTGGGGTATGCAGCTAGCTTATGAGTTCACATTGGATGCTGGCTCGCTTACCCTGGGCACCAGCTACTACGACGCGGCGGTTGCCGGCAGCCGGCCCTTCTATTTGGGCGATCCCTATAACAATTCTGTCGATGCCACGGGAGCCTATCTCAATGACTACCAGGAATGGGAGTTATTCGCTGAGGCTAATTTTAGTCTTGCAGGCAAACCGCTGCGCCTGTACAGCGATTACGTCACTAACCTCGATGCTAGCGAATTCGATACTGCCTGGGCACTCGGGGTGAGATACGGCAGCGCCAGAGGACTCGGCAACTGGGAATTAGGCTATGGTTATCAGGATCTGGAAGCGGACGCCGTGTTGGGTTCGTTGACTGACTCCGATTTTGGCGGCGGAGGAACTGACAACCAGGGCCATATCCTGAAGGCTGCCTACGGTCTTGGAGACAGCGCTAGAGTCGGATTTACTTACTTCATAAGCGAGTACGGTGAAGCCCGTCTTGGACAGAAAATAGATTACAACCGGCTGCAACTCGACATACAGCTGAGATTCTAAACCTGCTTCAACCCGTGCTTGGATGACACTGAAAATTCAACGAAAAGGGCCGATGGACTCATTAATAGATAGGTTTTATCCTTCAGTCACTCAGCTGTCCGCCGGCAGATTAGAGGATACTCGTGAATAGTAAACTTGTTACACTAGTAGTAAGCCTGATTCTCGGACTTGGTCTCGGCCTCCTGCTGCTGTTCTTTACCGATGCAAATGTCGACAACGTCGCTGGCGACTCGACTGATCCTGTCAGCAGCGAAATAAGCGCTACACCAGGGACATTCACGGGCAGGGTCTTGAGCGCATCCGGTGCCTCGGTCGTAGGTGGTGGGGACATCGTGGCCGGTCACTCTGTAACAGCCGCTACGGTCTACTTGGTTCCAACCGCCGCCATCGACATAAGCACGCAAATGACCGCCAGTGCCATCTATGCGGCGCCTTACCCGGCAGAAGCCTACGATGAACCACTGGAAGACAGTATCCGACTCAGGGGCACAGAATTTCCCCAGGGCACAACCGACGCCCAGGGCAATTTCAGCATAGACAACATCCCGGATGGCAACTTTTTTGTACACGTAACGCCGGCGCTTGAGGATAGCGAACACCTGCCGGGTGGGGATAAGAGTCGGCAAGCCTACTCCGCCCGCCAGCTATCGAGTGAGGCCATGACCATCGAGGTTTCCAGTAGTCCTTCGTCAACCGCCAGCGCAGTCGGCAGCTCAACCTGCCTTGCCTGCCATGACGACAAGAGCCACTGGCAGCAGACCGGCCACAAGATAGCCTGGACCGCACCCGGTGCTCCCGGACCCTTGCAGGATTACTCCAGATTTCCAGATTTCTTCAATGCCCTGGATTCCTATATCGAGACCGATGACTACCGTGAAGGAACTCGCCTCGAGCTGGGAGATTACGACTCCAGCAGGGGAAATGACAAATTCAAACTGCGGCTAGCCGGCGATTCCCGGTTGCCGATCGAGACAGTCTTTTCCGACGTGTATTTGTGGCGAGAGGCAAGCACGAATGGCCAGGGAAAGTATTTCATCAGCATGGCTAACCGTCTCAACCCGGATGATCCTAACAGTCCTGCCCATCTTGAAGTAAAGCTGTTGTATGGCGGCGCAGTGCACGACCAGCGTTATATCGTTTCCGCGCCGGCGAGCCTCGGTGACCGCCCGGGATGGTATACGCTGCTGCGCTATAACTTAACTGGCAGTGACAGCAGGCTGAACAGGCAACGGCGAGTCTGGCACGATTACAAATTTTACCTCTGGTGGAATGCCGGAGCAGACGATAGCTACGGTACGGCGGATGATGTAATTGAGGTGCCACCGGTTAACCAGAATACCATCCAGACCATGTGTGCCAGCTGTCATTTTACTGGCTGGGAACGCTATGAAGACGAGGCAACCGGTCAGCTAATGGCCCGCGCCGTCAATGATGTCGGTGGCGCACTGAACATCGACGACGATCCCGAGATGGATGAGATCAATATTGGCTGTGAGAACTGCCACGGTCCAGGCTCAGAGCATGTCGCCAATGCCGGCCGCAGTCGATTTATAGTCAATCCTAAACTGCTGTCGGCGGAACGCTCCAGTGTCGTCTGCGGTAGATGTCATGATCGGCGCCAGGGCTTTGGTGGATCAGTACTCGGTTATACCCAGGCACTCAGCGTGGAAGGGGAACTGGCAAGACCGGGGATAAGCCGCCATGAGCTGATTAGCAAATTCACTGATCCGGTGAAGAAGGGTCCGACCATGCGTGGAGCAGACCTGGGATACAATATCTGGCCCGACGATATTCACTCCAGCAAGCCTCATCAGCAATATTCGGATTTTTTGAAGTCGAAAATGTACCGCAATGATCGATTGCTGGTCACCTGCTCGGACTGTCATGACCTGCATGGAGGTACACCGAATGCCCGCTGGTTGATTCACGATCAGAATGATCCCAATTCTCCCCTGTGCCAGCGCTGCCACGAGGTCGAGATCAACGATCATATGCAGACCAAGTTGGGCGCCACCATGAAGGGTCACCTTACCCGTTGCATCGATTGCCATATGGCACCAACTGTAAATACCGGCGGCATAGCAGGGGCATTCGGCCGGATGATCCAGACACCGCCGTTTGCCGATGCCGCCGAAGAATCGAGAAACGTTTACTGGGAAGGTCCCATGCGTTCTCATGTGTTTGATGTACCCTTGAAGTCGAATGTGATGGTTCGAGGAGTGGAGCCGGGGCAGGCCATGCCTATTCCCTATACGAACTCCTGTGGAACCTGCCATGAGGTCGATGAGTTACCGTTTAAATAGACTAAAGAGTTGAGTTGCCATTTAGCAGCTAGCGCTGAGAATCAGGGATTAATGACATGGCGTGTTCAGCGGGGATAAGCGAGCAGCTAGAGCATTTTTCCCGACGGCCTGCTTACCTGTTATTGACCGCTGTGTTGTTTGCGCTGCCTGGCAAGGCCTTCGCCTATCGGCCTTTCGTCTCCACCGATGCTGACGTGGTCGATGCCGGTGAGATCGAAATCGAATTTGGCTACTTCAACTGGGAGCGAGCCGACAGCGAGAACAGCTACGTTACACCGCAATTGGTTTTCAATTACGGCCTCTCGAATTCCCTGGAGCTGGTCGGCGAATTCGATGTAGAACATTCGCCCGGGGGAAAGAGCCAGCTGGTCGATCCTAGCTTGTTTTTGAAGAAGGTTTTCAAACCAGGTGTGCTACAGGGCAGTCAGGGAGTAAGCTTTGCCGTGGAGGCAGGATTGCTGCTGCCATCGGCCATCGATGAGGAAGACCAGAGCGGATTCGAAGCCTTCGGCATATTCAGTGGAAGCGCTTCCAATTTCACCTGGCACCTCAACCTGGGTGGAGGTGTGGATCGAGCTAACCATGATGCCTTTGCTCTGTGGGGAGTGATCGTAGAGCATTCCGTCACATCCAGCCTGAAACTGGTGGCAGAATTTAACGGAGAGAGCCTCAGGAGCGAAGCCGCCGAAAACTCTGGTCTGCTTGGTATGGTCTGGGAATCGTCTGCTATACCCGGTTTGACACTGGACCTTGGTATTCGCCACGGATCCAGTCGGGCAGCGCCA
Source organism: Gammaproteobacteria bacterium (assembly GCA_002730035.1). Classification (GTDB taxonomy): domain Bacteria; phylum Pseudomonadota; class Gammaproteobacteria; order Pseudomonadales; family Pseudohongiellaceae; genus UBA9145. The sequence continues at coordinate 58,471 of PBYU01000034.1, forward strand.
GACTGGGGAGCCACCATGGGGCTGAGTTACAGTTTCTAAAGAGAATGCACATGGACAAACGGAGGCGATTGGCGCCGCTATGTTAATCGAGGCTTGTCGATGCTGGACCTCATAGAAGAAGGCAACCTCGGCCTTATTCACGCCGTCGAGAAGTTTGATCCCGAGAGGGGGTTTCGTTTTTCTACCTATGCGACATGGTGGATTCGGCAAAGTGTTTAAAGAGGCTTGATGAATCAGACGCGCACGGTTCGGTTGCCGGTCCACGTTATCAAAGAAATGCATGCCTATGTCTGGATCAAGCGTGAACTCTCCAGTAAGTTCTTAAGGGAACCGACAGCCGGGTAGATAGCCAGGTGGCGGCAGAAGCCGATTGATGAGGTTAAGCGGGTGTTGTCGCTGCATGACAGAGAGAGTTCAGCCGATGCACAGAATGATGCGGAAAGTGAAAGACCGCTACTGGAAAAGCTGGTGGCTGGCAATGTCCGGACTCCCGAAACGAGCTTTCAACGGGCAGAATTACAGAGCAGCCTCGACTGCTGGCTGAAAGAATTGACGGCGAAACAGCGCGACGTGCTGTGCCGGCGATTTGGATTGAAGGGGTATAACAGCGATACGCTGGAGAACGTTGGCTTCGAAATTGGCCTCACTCGGGAACGCGTTCGGCAAATTCAGATCGAAGCACTCAAACAGCTGAAACAGATCATGAGGAGAGGTGGAGTAGTGCGGGAGCTAATTCTCGACATTGCTTAAGCTGCTATACAATTCAAACGGCGATTTGCAAGACACCCTGTACCGCATTGCTCCTAGAGACAACCCTACCTCCTCTCAGACCCATCAAGACTAGTTCCCCACCCCCTCGAAGACTAAGTGCCAGGCTATGAAACCTGGTAGATGTACATCTATTCGGGCCTTATAAGGAAAAACATTAGCAATATTAACCGCTTAAAAAATAGTAAAAATAAAGGTTGTGTTATGCTGATATAGTGTTATAGTTATGTATAACACTATATGGGTAACGAGACCTTAATCGGTGGAAATTAACTGGAACAATAAAGAACCGATCTACCTGCAACTCAGGGATCGCTTGATTGAACTGATCATGGATGGACTACTCCTTGAGGGTGATGCACTGCCATCGGTTCGGCAAATTTCCAGTGAACAACGAATTAATCCCATTACGGTATCGAAAGCGATTCAGATGCTTGTCGATGAAGAACTGGTTGAAAAAAAACGGGGGCTTGGAATGTATGTTGTTACCGGAGCGAAAGACAAACTTGCTAGACAGGAAAAAACCAAATTCCTTAACGAAGAATGGCCGCAGATTGAAGAGCGAATTGAAAGACTGGGGCTGGGACTTGATGATCTGCTTGGCCGCACAAAGAATTGATCGCGCAAAGATCATAGGAATCGAGTATGACTAATATCGTTGAAGCCAGGGCGCTGGTGAAGAATTACGGCAATTTTAAAGCGCTGGATGGTGTCGATCTTACCATTCCCAGCGGTGCGATAAGCGGTCTCATCGGTCCCAATGGGGCGGGTAAGACAACAACGCTTAAGGCACTAATTGGCTTGTGCGATGTAGAGGGCGAGCTGAATGTCGCGGGACGAGATCCCCGCGAAGCCCGGCATAAGTTAATGGAAGATGTTTGCTTTATTGCCGATGTGGGAATTCTACCTAAGTGGCTCAAGGTCTCGCAGGTCATTGACTATGTAGAGGCAGTACACCCGAAGTTTCACCGCGTTCGGGCAGAAAAATTGCTCAGCACGACTGAGATTCCAGCCAACAAGCGCATCAAGGAGCTCTCCAAAGGCATGGTCACTCAATTGCATCTGGCGTTGGTGATGGCAATCGATGTCAGATTGCTGGTGCTGGATGAACCGACGTTGGGACTGGATATTATTTACCGGAAAGAATTTTACGATCGGTTGCTGAACGAATATTACGACGGCAATTGTACGATCATTATCAGTACTCACCAGGTGGAAGAGATTGAGACGCTGCTTTCACACCTGATCTTCATTAACAAGGGTAAGATCGTTCTCGATACCATGATGAACGATCTTGCAGAAACCTACACTGAAGTAATCGTCGATCCCGACAAAATAGAACGCGCCGATAGTCTGAATCCAATGTATATAAGAGAGCTACTCGGTAAGAAATGCTACACCTATGAATTTGTACCGAGGTCGGAGTTAGACCCTCTGGGTGAATGTCTCACTCCAAGTGTAGCCGATCTTTTTGTAGCCAAGATGAAGGAGACTCCACATGGATAAGATTGCGTGGGGTCAGTTTCAGGGTCTGTTAAAACGTGAGGTGCTGGAGCATTGCAACCTGTTCTTCTGGGCTCCTGTCATTCTAGGGCTATTGATCTTTGTGATCGATTTTCTGGCTATTACCTCACTCGATGAAGAGGGCAAGATTGCTTTTGTTGCCTCTCTCGCCCGCTTTTTCAACGGCGGATCACCCATGGAAATGTCAGGTGTCTTTGTCTTTCCCACACTACCCTTTCTGGGAATTTTGTATATTTGCGCAATTCTCTACCTGACCAACACGCTCTATCAAGATCGACGGGAAATGAGCGTGTTGTTTTGGCAATCCATGCCGGTTTCAAATTTCAACACGGTTTTATCGAAAGTGGTGACCATCGTCCTGATAGCGCCGCTCTTTTATGTGGCAGTAGTATTCGCCCTGTATTTGATTGGAATCCTGTGGCTGATCGTTTCAGGGCTAACTTACAGTGTAGGGGTGGCAGGGCTTGGCTACATGTTCCTCTCAGCAGTGCTTAGCCTACCCGTAATCTACCTGTTTGCCGTGACCAGTGCACTTTGGTTGCTGCCCTTTATTGGCTGGTTACTGCTGTTTTCGGCCTTTGCGAATCGTACTCCTTTGCTATGGGCAATTGGCTCGCTTGCTCTGATACTATTCCTCGAAGGATTTATATTCGGCTCGCAATTTTTGTCCAACTGGATCCAGACGCGCTCCGACATTGATAATTTCCTGATTATAGAATTCGGTGGCATCTTCGACAGATTATTCAGCTACGATATGCTGATCGGTATCGGAATTGGTTCAATATTCATCTGCGGGGCTGTCTACATGCGGCGATTTGTTGACTAAGTGAACACTATTCAGAGAACTTGAAAATGAAAAACTTGATATTGAAGAATCGTTACACACTCCTGTTATCCGTACTAAGTGTCTACGTGGTCGTGGTAGTGATTGAAGGGGCCATAACTGACAGGGAGCCGGACTGGTTAAAGTTTGACAATTCACTGTTCACAATCGATCTGCGGGATATCGGTGATTTCGCTGATATCGATATCGATCTTTAGACTTTCGTCTAAACCGGTTGACAGCGAAAAATGATTCCAATAGAGTTGCTCGCTCTGAAACCATAACCAGCCTCTGATTCATTACACGCGGGCTGAATTAGCAATACGACAGAACATGATAGCCACAGCGATAAGTGCAACAACAGCTCAGGCCGCAGCGATCAATGCTGCAGCCCGCCGTGCCGCGCGCGCGATATCACTCAACCTGGAGAGCTGTGGTTTTAACTAGTTAGAAAGTCAAAGTATCAAAAAACCTCTAAGTGTCTCCGACCTTAGAGGTTTTTTTTTGCCGAGAGGAATCCAATATGAATATTGCAGAAATAGAACGTGCTTCCCGATGTTCCTGGCCTGCGCTGGAGGAACAGGAGTTGCCCATCGGTATTCTCCGCTATGCGGCAGGTGTCAGCCGTCGCTCCAACTCGATGACACCGCGCCTCGATTGCCGGCTCTGTGCTGCAGAACTCATCGACACGACTGAGTCTTTTTTTTCTAAGCGCAGGCTGCCCTCCACGGTGCGAATACTCGATGGCGTCATAAAGGAGTCACAACACGTACGGTTGCTGGATGATCAGCTGGCGGCTTCCGACTATCGGCTGGAAGCACCCACCAGTGTAATGACGCTGCCGTTGTCTGAGATTGCTCCACGCCAACTGACAACCGGTAGAAGAGGTCTGCAAGAACAAAATTTGCAGAATTGGCTGGGAAGCTGGCTTTCAGTCAAGCAACAGCAAGCCGAATTGCTGCCTATCCATCAGGCCATGCTGGCAAAGATAAGCGATCCCAGTTGCTACCTGGTGCACGAATCGACCCACGGCAGTCCTCTGGCAACCGGAATGGGCGTCTACGCAAACGGGGGATTGGGAATCTTCGGGATAGCAACTCACCAGTTGGCACGCCGACGAGGTCTTGGAGCCGATCTTTTGGCGGATCTGTTGCACTGGGGGCGCACGCAAGGGGCCAGGTATGCCTATTTACAGGTTGAGTCTGACAACCATGCCGCTGTGAGCCTGTATCGGAAACATGGATTTACCGAGCACTATAGCTACTGGTATCGCGTAAAGCATTAAGTGACGAACATCGGATAGAGAGGGGCGAGGCAATGAACACCATAGAGTTGGAAGACCGTTTTGGGATTAGTTTTTGCAACAGGCAGGCAATCGCCGTAGAGCGCGGTGCAGGATCCTATGTATGGGACGAAGCAGGTAACAAATTTCTCGACTTCACTTCCGGGTGGGGAGTCACCTGCCTGGGTCATACCCACCCGGTGATAACGGCAGCGATTTTTAGTCAGGCTCAGAAAATCATTCAGAACCCAAATTCCGGGTTCACCTACTCACCCTCGCGCGCGAAATTGTTATCCACGCTTCACGAATTGCTGCCGCCTCACCTGGTCAAGCTGTTCTTTGCCAATAGCGGGGCGGAGGCTAACGATGCCGCCATTAAACTGACCAGAAAAATCACCGGGAAGGCGAAGATTGTGTCGGCTCTCGGCTCTTTTCACGGGCGCACATTCAATACCTTGTCGGTATCGATAGGGCGCGACAACACCGAGAGATATCTGCCGAGCCTGCCAGAAAATCAGTTCGTCGACTTCGGCGATAGTGTGGCGATGCGCCACGCGGTAGACGGTGCAACCGCGGCGGTCATCGTCGAACCAGTACAGGGAGAAGGAGGAGTGAGAATTCCTGAGCCAGCCTATCTGGCACAGGTAGCTGAGATTTGCCGCGAGCATAATGCACTCCTGATCGTCGATGAGATACAGACCGGTTTCGGACGCACCGGTGCATTTTTTGCGCTCGAACATAGCGACCCACCGGTGCAGCCGGACATCCTAACTATGGGTAAGGGTATTGCTGGCGGATTTCCATTTGCCGCCTTTGCAGTAACCGAACAGATCGATAGTCGAATTCAGAAAGGTGACCACGGAGGTACCTATTGTGGTAATCCGCTGGGTTGCGCGGTGGCGGCGTCGGTTGTTGCCGAACTCAAGGAGCAAAACCTCGCTCAGCGGTCTCGTCGGCTGGGTGTAGAGTTGCTTGGCGGACTTACTCGCCTGCAGAATAAGTATCCTGAATTACTGCTCGGTGTACGGGGGAAGGGGCTGTTGTGTGCTCTGCAATTCAGAGCTGACAATACTGTCGACAGGCTTACTCAGAATTGCCTGGACAGCGGCTTGCTGGTTACTCCAACGCGTAACAAAGTAGCTCGCTTGATGCCATCCCTACTGGTCTCTACAGATGAAATAATGGAGGCACTGATGATTCTCGATAAGTCCCTGGCACGAGTTGTCGGAAATTGAGAATTTACGTTAGACTGCGATGCTCAACATCACAACAAACAGAGATTAGTAATGCCAATAAACAAACGCGTACTGTTAGCTAAACGTCCCGTCGGGGAACCGGGTGATGAATGTTTCACGATCGAAGAGGTCGAAGTCGGGGAACCGGGCGACAACGAGATTCTGATCAAGGTTTGCTGGTTGTCGCTGGATCCCTATATGCGCGGACGAATGAACGATACCAAGTCCTACGTAGAGCCTTTGCAAATTGGCGACGTCATGACAGGTGAGTCAACCGGTATCGTAATGCAGTCAAACTCCAATAAGTGGCAGGTAGGTGATCGGATAGCCGCACACCTTGGCTGGCAATCTTATATTGTCGTCGATGGTGATGATGCCAGACTCATGAAGGTAGATCTCAACAATGGCAGCCTATCGGCACACCTGGGAGTGGTCGGCATGCCCGGCCGCACCGCCTATTTTGGACTGCAGGAAGTAGGTAAACCTGAGGCGGGAGAAACCCTGGTCGTTGCCGCGGCATCCGGTGCGGTGGGTTCGGCAGTTGGTCAGATCGCGAAGATTCTCGGGCTCAGAACGGTCGGCATAGCCGGCGGTGCAGAGAAGTGTCGTTACGTAAAAGAGGAATTGCAGTTCGATGATTGCCTGGATTACAAGTCAGGTAATCTGGCGGAAAAACTCGCCACAGCCTGCCCGGACGGCATCGATATTTATTTCGAGAATGTCGGGGGTGATGTAACCCGCGCAGTAGCGCCACTACTTAACACCGGTGCCCGCGTTCCTATTTGTGGCTATATCTCCAATTATAACGATGAAGATATTTCCAAAGCCGAGACCCCATTCCATATTCTGGAGAAGCTCGAGACAGTGCCGGAGCATCGCTTCTTTGTGGTCTACGAGTGGCAGGATCGTTACGAGGAGGCGACCATTCAACTGGGTGAGTGGGTCAAGGATGGCCGGCTGAAATACCGGGAATGTTTCGGTGAAGGCCTGGATAATGCGCCCGAGCTATTCAGAGGCTTGTTGAAGGGTAAGAATTTCGGCAAGCAACTGGTAAGGATTGCGGACAAAGAGGCATGACGGCTGACCTCAATTGCCCCTATACAGTGGCTAAGCTGTTCGCACTGGAGGGCAAGTCAGCATTGGTTTCCGGTGGGTCGAGTGGGCTCGGCCTGATCATGGCGAAGGGTCTGCTGCAGAATGGTGTGAGGGTCATCATCGCATCGCGCAAGCAGAAAAAATGCGACCAGGCACTGGAAGAGCTTGAGCAATATGGCGAATGCTATGCTGTTATTGCGGATGTAACGAATCAGGATGACCGACAAGCCCTTGTGCGGGAAACCGCGAATCGATTCGGTGGTTTGTCGATTCTGATAAACAATGCCGGCGCAAATTGGGGAGCTAAACTCGAAGAATATCCCGATGCCGGTTTTGCCAAAGTCATCGACACCAACCTGAATGCAGTATTTTCTCTGACTCGCGATATCGTACCGTTACTGGAGCAGGCGGCAACACCAGAAGACCCGGCTCGTATTATCAATATCGGTTCTATGGATGGCATTCATGTGCCCATAGTGCAACGGGTTCCTACTTTTGCCTATTCCGCCAGCAAGGCAGCACTGCATCACCTCACCAAATCCCTGGCCATCGATCTCGCCTCGAAACATATCACCGTGAATGCAGTCGCTCCTGGATTTTTCGAATCGAGAATGACGGACTATGTGTTCGAGCATTTCAGGCAGGATATTGAGGACGACTGTCCGCTGCATCGGGTGGGGGAGCCGGAAGAGATAGTCGGGATTGTGGCCTATCTGGCCTCGCGTGCCGGTGCTTATACCAACGGCACCGTCATTCCCGTCGATGGCGGAACTAGCATCTCCAAGGGTTCCAGACCCTGGATGGACTAACAGGCTCCACTCAACCAAGTGGCTAGCCACAACACAACTTTGCAGTTCGGCATTGGCTTTTTTACGGAGAAAAGATGAGCTTATTTAGTCTAGATAACAAGGTTGCACTAATCACCGGATCAACCAAAGGCATCGGCAAGGCGATCGCAATGCGCATGGCCGAGCAGGGTGCCAAAGTGGTGGTCTCAAGCCGAAACCAGGATGCCTGCGATGAAGTCGCCGCCGAAATCAAGGCTCAGGGCGGCGAGGCTATCGCTATCGCGTGCAATATCAATCACCAGGATCAATTGGAAAACGTAGTAGCTAAGACCCAACAGGAATTGGGTACTATTAATGTGTTGGTCTGCAATGCCGCACTCAATCCCTATTTTGGACCGTCACAGGATATTCCAGATGCAGCCTTCGACAAGATCATGCAGGCGAATATCGGCAGCGTGCATCGACTCTGTCAATTGGTCATTCCCGGTATGGCAGACAGTGGCGGCGGCGCTGTCATCATCGTGTCATCAATCGGCGGATTGAAAGGCACGGAAAATCTGGGTGCCTATGCCATTTCCAAGGCTGCTGATATGCAGATCGCCAGAAACCTCGCCGTCGAATGGGGGCCGAAAAATGTACGAGTCAATTGCATTGCGCCCGGCCTGGTGCGTACGGATTTTGCCAGAGCCCTGTGGGAAAATCCGGATATCTACGCCGCTACCATCTCCAAGTATCCACTGCGGCGCATCGGAGAGCCCGATGAAATCGCTGGCGCCGCGGTTCTGCTCGCATCCGATGCGGGGAGTTTTACTACCGGTCAAACAATCGTGATTGACGGCGGTGGTACAATTGCAGGTTGATCGACTGGAAACCTAAGGGACCCTCTGAACAAGTATATGACCGCTCTGGCCCACAGCCAATTCTGCTATCAAGGCGCACTGACGCAGGAATGTGTCGACCTTGCAAGTTAGTGCAACGCCGAGAGCAGAATTGGCTGTAGGCCCCTTCGGGCGGGGCCTGTCGTGCCCTGCGGCGTCGTTGTCGTACTTGCCAAGAGTGTGGCCATTCCCTGCGCACGACGCCTAGCGGCAGAGCACGACAGGCTCCCGCAGAGTGGCCATATACTTGTTCAGAGGGCCCCTGCCCTAGACAGAGGACTAACAAAATGATGGATTTAGGATTATCAGAAGAACTGACAGAAGTGCGCGAAAAGATTCGCAACTTCGTGCAGGAAAAGGTGGAACCAGTTGAGCAGGAATACCATAACGAAGTGAGCGTGGGTGATCGCTGGTCTCATACACCTCGCCAGGATGAGATTCTCAATGGACTGAAAGACATAGCGCGCGACATGGGGATGTGGAATTTCTTCTTGCCCGAAAGTCAGGGAGGTGCCGGGATCTCCAATCTGGAATATGCCCATCTAGCTGAAATCATGGGACGCAGCCGTCTCGCCTCGGAAGCGTTTAACTGTAGCGCTCCGGACACCGGCAATATGGAAGTTCTCGAACGCTACGGCTCTGAAGAACAGAAAAAGCAATGGCTGGAACCCTTACTCGCCGGAGAGATTCGATCCGCCTTCGCCATGACTGAGCCCCATGTGGCTTCCTCGGATGCGACTAACATCGCCACCAGCGCCGTATTGGATGGCGATGAGTGGGTCATCAGCGGTGAGAAGTTTTATATCTCAGGGGCAGGCGATGCACGCTGTAAGATCATGATTACCATGGTCGTCACGGATCCGGATGCGCCGAAGCACACCCGGCAATCCCAGATCCTGGTTCCCATGGATGCCGAGGGCTTTGAAGTCGTCAGGCCGATGCAGGTCTTTGGACGGGACGACGCTCCCCATGGACATATGCATATCAAATTTCATAACGTTAGAGTTCCTCAAAGCAATATTATCCTGGGCCGGGGTCGCGGATTCGAGATCTCCCAGGGCAGGTTGGGACCGGGTCGAATCCATCACTGCATGCGCTCGATCGGTGCCGCCGAGAAGGCGTTGGAGTTGATGTGCAAACGGGCGCTGAGCAGAGAGGCATTCGGTAAACCGCTGGCTGAATTAGGCGGCAACTACGATGTTATCGCCGATAGTCGCATCGAGATCGAGATGTGCCGCCTGCTGACCTATAAAACAGCCTGGTTGATGGACACGATTGGCAACAAGGCAGCCAGGGATGCTATTTCCCAGATCAAAGTGGCTGTTCCAAACATGGCGCTACGAGTCATCGACAACGCGATTCAGATGCACGGAGCCGCCGGTGTCTCACAGGATTTCCCATTGGCAGCCCTGTGGACCAGCCAGCGAACTCTGCGCCTGGCCGATGGCCCCGATGCGGTGCATCGTCGCGTGGTTGCCAGAAAGGAATTGGCAAAACACAACTGATGCGCTGACACCTTTCAAGATGGGAACTACGGTTCCCATTTTCGATTGAGTCGCTTGAACAATCCGATTAGAGTGCATTTTCAACAATGCCTGATTCTATTGCCGTAATCATTCCCATTTACAATCGCTGTCATACGCTTGGCAGGGCATTGCAATCGGTCTACGGACAAACCCTGCCACCAGATGAAGTTTGTGTTGTTGACGATGGTTCCGATGATGGCAGCAGAGACTTTGTCCGGCAGAATTTCCCTCAAGCTCGCTATATTTACCAACCCAACGCCGGAGTGAGTGCAGCGCGCAACTCGGGAGTACAGGCAACTCAAAGCCACTGGTTAGCCTTTCTGGATTCCGATGACGAGTGGCTGCCCAATAAACTTGAGCGTCAGCAAGAAGAGGCAGCACTCAACCCGGACTGCCCATTGGTGCACTGTGATGAAATCTGGATTCGTAATGGTCGGCGGGTGAATCCAATGAAGAAGCACAAGAAGAGTGGCGGTGAAATATTTGAGCAGTGCTTAGAACTGTGTGTGATCTCACCCTCGGCCGCTGTAATTACGCGCGCCCTGCTTGAGGAAATGGGCGGCTTCGACGAAAGTTTTCCAGCCTGTGAAGACTATGACCTCTGGTTGAAGGTCTGCAGCCGTTATCCCGTGCTCTACCTCGACCAGGCGCTGCTCAATAAATACGGCGGGCATGAGGATCAATTGTCACGGCTGCACTGGGGAATGGACCGGTTTCGGGTCAAGGCGCTGGATAACTTGCTAGGCTCAGCTAAGCTTTCTCCCGGGCAATACCAGGCGACGCGCAGAATATTGATCAGCAAGAGTGAAATCCTGGTGCAAGGAGCGCTTAAACGTAACAATACAGAAGCGGCTAAGCTCTACCAGGCGTTGATTAACAAACACACCGACATCGAATCCGTAGAACAGCGAAATGAATGAATTATCGGGCCGGGTAAATATCGTAGTCGCTCATCGGCTGGAAGCACAGCCACTGATCGACTTCTTCGAGTTAACGCCAGACGACAGCCCGGCTTCGTTAACTATTTACAAAAATGACACTGGAATTAATCTGATCATGTGCGGCATAGGGATGCAGGCTGCCTCACTGGCAACCGCCGACCTTGGCGAGTATCAGTCCAGGACTACCGAATCGGTGGCAGCCTGGCTGAATTTTGGAATAGCCGGGCACAAGACTGCAGCTATTGGCAGCGGCCTGGTCGCCAACAGGATCACCGATCAACGATCGGGTAAAACTGTATATCCATCGATGCTGCTTGGTACTCGAGCCAGTTCCCCCGTGCTTACTGTAGAAGAGCCCGAAGTAAACTATGCCAAAGACCTTGCCTACGAAATGGAAGCCTATGGCTTCTGGTCGGCCGCCTCTATGATTGCAGGTCTCGACCTGATCCAGGTTTATAAGTTGATATCGGACAATCCCACTAATCCTGCTCATGAAATAGATCTTGCTGCTATTTCTGAGCTCGTTTCCAAGCATATGGGTCAGGTGTCGCAGTTTATCGCAGAGCTGCAGGCATTGTCCGCCGAGTATAACGGTGCTCACCAGCTACCTTCTGAATACGCGCTCTTAAGCGACAGGTTCAGGCTGAGTGTGACGCAACATCTGCAGCTGAAGAGGCTCTGTCAGCGGTTTCGTGCCCTGGATATGGAAAACCTGCTAGTGGAATTTGCCAACTCCATGCCATCCTCTGGCAGGCATCTTCTGGATGCCATGGAGTCTCGTCTTGAAACACAGCTGCAGAACAAGTAGGGGGGAGTGATTCGGTGTTCTCAGCCATTTATAGTGAAGAAGAGGTAAGCGACTACCCCCTGGTTAAGCAGATTCTTGAGCGATTTCCGGAGATTCCCCATGTCTGTTGTGAACGTTATGGTGAGATTTTCAATCGCAATTCGCAAGATTTTAGACTGCAGAAGCGGGCACCTGCCCTGATTCTGGCAAAGAAGTACGGCAAGCTGGTACTGCCCTCACCGGAAGGCTATGGGTTCAAGGGTGGTAAAACCTTCTACTTTTCTCACATGCTCAATTGTGTTTATGACTGTCGATATTGTTTCCTGCAGGGCATGTATCGTTCGGCAAACTGCGTATTATTTGTAAACTATGAAGATTTCGAAGCGGCTCTTCGGGAGACTATGCAGAGCTGTTCAGGGCCGTCTACTTACTACAGCGGCTATGACTGTGACAGCCTGGCACTGGAACCGGTTAGCGACTTTTGCAAATTCTTCCTGCCCACGTTTGCCGAAAATCCTCAGGCGATTCTGGAATTTCGCACCAAGAGCACTCAAATTCGTGGTCTGCTGGAGTCTCCGCCGCTTGCAAACTGTGTTATCGCCATGAGCTTTACTCCCCATGAGGCTTATCACCAATGGGAACACAAGGTGCCGGCGATCAGCAAAAGAATAGAGGCGCTGCAGAAGTTGCAGAAAGCCGGCTGGCCGGTTGCACTTCGATTCGAACCGCTGATTGCGGGCCCGGCGATGGGTGATCACTACCAGCGCCTGTTTGAGGAGGTATTCGCAGGGCTGAACATTGCTGCCATTCACTCGGTCAGTCTAGGAGAGTTTCGGATGCCGCTGGATTTCATGAAGAACATTGTAAAACTGTATCCGGATGAAGCGCTATTCGCTCGACCCATGCAAACCAGGGAAGGATTAGTGTCGCTCAAGCAGAGTGAATCCGAATCCATGACGCAGATTGAGGATTTACTATTTGGATTCATTTCGCCAGAACAGTACTATCGCTGTGAAATGTGAGACAAGAGACGGGATGTAAGAATTATGGTCGATCTCAACCATCAATTGGTTGTTGTTACCGGTGCTTCTTCAGGCATTGGTCTGGCGATGACAGAGCACTTGCTAAAGGCGGGTTATCGGGTGCTTGGTATTGCCAAAGATTTTTCGGATTCGCCCATAAAAAATGAAAGCTTCGACTCTATCGAGTTAGATCTGGCTGACCTCGATGGATTGCCGGCCGCATTGAAGAAAATAATTAGCAATATCGACCAGCCTGTGCGAGCGCTGGTTAACAATGCCGGGCTCGGTAAAATGGGACATCTGGAACAGTTGTCGGTCGATGATATCAGGCTGGTAATGGATACCAATTTCCTGAGTCATGCCATCGTCACCAAATGCTTTCTACCGTTGTTAAAACAGCAGGGAGAGCTGGTGGATATCATTTTTACCGGCTCCGAAGCTGCACTGAAGGGCTCGCGTCAGGGTTCGGTCTACTGCGCCAGTAAATTTGCCATTCGTGGATTTGCACAGGCGTTGCGGGAAGAATGTGCAAAATCTTCTGTCAGGATTACCCTGATCAATCCTGGTGCGGTGCGCACGCCATTCTTCGATGATCTGCATTTCGAACCCGGTGCAGCCAAAGAAAACGCCATTCAAGCCAGCGATGTCGGCCAGCTGCTAATAACCGTGTTAAATGTCCGTCCCGGAACTGTAATTGATGAGATTAACCTGTCACCGCAAACCCAGGTATGGCAGCGTAAGCCTTGAATCTACGGGGCTTCGGCTTTACTCAACCGGTATGCGACAAAATGTCGCAATTCAATTGTAGGTGACTGGTAGCCAGCGGTGAGCCAAAACTGAGATAATCGGCCCTTGCGACAGCTGCTCCCTTAAATTCACGCCTGTCAGGTATTCGAGGTCAACACATGAAATCTGCAAAGACTCTCCCCCGTATCTTAGCTTCAGCGCTCTGTGCCGGTCTGCTGATGCTGCTCCCATTCGCTGCACAGGCCCACACCGAACTGCAGGAATCTACTCCTGGAGACGGCGCCATTATCAAGGCTGCACCTGGGTATTTGGACCTGGTGTTCAATGGGCCGGTGAAACTGATCAAGTTTGAAGTAATGGGTGTTGGACATGAAATGCCCACTAAATTCGAGCCACAGGCCGATGCCATGGCCAACTACCGCATCGAAACACCGGGCATGCATCCCGGGCAGTTCACCGTAAACTGGGCCGTCATCGGTGCCGATGGTCATACGGTTACTAATACTTTCAGCTTCAATGTAGATCCGAATGCAGAGGAGAATGCCGGTCACCATGGCGATGCAGATCATGGCCACGATGATCACGCAGAACATGGCGACGCCGGACACCAACACTAGCCTTTCCTGATCAGATCATGTTTGTCATCCCAGGCAGTTGGGAGCTGGCCAGCATGGTCTGCAAATTACTTCTCTATTTCGGTGCCGCCAGCATTGCCGGCGGCAGCCTCTGTCTGGGGCTATACAGCGATGGCCACCGGCAGACTGTTCACACTCTGCTCGTGTATATCAACCTCGGAGCAATACTGGGTTTCCAGGCAGTGCTCGCCAATTTCTTTATCCAGGTAGGCCTGGTGAACGACGACGGCCTGACTGCCATGTTCGATTGGAGTATGGCATCGTTATTACTGGACACCCAGCTGGGTGATGTGACGTTTTTCCGGCTGGCAGGCTTCCTAGCAGTTATCTTGTCCAGCTTGTTTTTGCTGCGCAAAGCCCGGCAGTCGATCCAACCACCAGGCCAGACATTCTATCGATCCTTGCTAATTCTGCACGGTGTGGCATTGCTTGCCGTCGCCTTCAGCTTCACTCTGGCGGGCCATGTGTCGGTGTTGAGCATCACGGCTCGAGTGGCCATCATATTGCATTTCTTCGCTTTCGCTTGCTGGATAGGCTCGCTGTTTCCCCTACTGCTGCTCACTCGGTCTGTCGACCTGGAGTTCATGCAAAGCACAATGCGGCGCTTCGGCAACCATGCAATGGCGATTGTGCTGATACTGGCTGTTGCCGGCGTGCTCATGCTGATCGAGGTGATTGCCTCGCCCAGTGAATTGGTGACTACGGCCTATGGGTTGTCACTGTTGTTGAAGCTGGTGTTGGTACTGATGTTTGTGGGGATAGCAGGGCTAAACAAGCTGCTACTGGTAGGGGCGATTATTAGTGAAAGCAGCGGGGCGAAATTGGGAAAATCGATTCGCGTGGAGAGTGTTGTGGCAACATTGATTCTACTACTCACTGTCTATTTTTCGACCATCATCGGGCCAGCCGATCATTGATCAGAGCTTCCCTGGGGAGAATTGGCCAGGCAAGCCAGCGAGTGAATAGGTTCAGATCAGGCTGAGTCGGGTCGGAATATCCGGCTTGGATGGCACGATTTCTTCGATCAGCTGCCGCGTCTCTAGAGTATCCAGATTCAGGCTGAACAGCTCTATGAGCTGTTGAGTTTCCGTGAACAAGGCTGTCGAGGTAATGGCAGCTTGTTTTGCGAACAGAATCGCATTACCCAATGGAGACCATGCCAGGTTGAAGAGTTTTTCAGGGCTATTGAAAATGGCTGATGGTTCGTCCATCTCATTCAGGCTACCAAGAAAAATCGTCGAACCGGTATGGTCGTACTGAATGTAGGCATACTGGCTATCATCATTTGAAACAACCGGGGTGGCGATTGATTCGGAACCATAGCTCTTGTCTTCCATGTTACTGAGCGTGAGCTCACCCCCGATAATACCCAGTTCTGGTTCCATCACTTCGTCACTCAGCATAACCGGCTCGAAAGTGGCAGGAGACTCATTACTGGAATCGAGGTTAAACAGGAATCCAGCGATCAGACTGAGGCACAACGCGGCCAGGCCTGCCTGATAAGCCAGGCGAAATTCTTGCGGCCGGTCAGTCCAGGCCGATGTTGCAGCTGGTAACACTGCCTGGGTTTGATCAACCGCTGCAAGCAAGCGATAGCCTTTCTTAGGAATTGTTTCGATGTAGCTAATACGTTGGGCCTGACAGACGGCAAGTTGCTTACGTAATTCAGAGACTGCCCGGGTTAATGAATTTTCGTTGACGATGACGTTGGGCCAAAGTTCCTGAATCAAATCATCCCGGCTCAATACGCGATTTTCATTGGCTGCCAGATAGCTAAGCAGGAGAATTAATCTCGGTTCGAGATGGCGACACTCATCGCCCTGGATAAGCTGCAGGCGATTCAGTTCTGGCTGTACCCTCCAGGCACCCACGCGAAATGCCTGCCGAAGTGCAGGCTGCGCCGTGAAATCCTGATTTTCTTCGTTGATAAACTGGGCTGATGCTGTCGTCATTGTTAACCCCGGTATCGAGAGGCTGCGGCTATTCGCCCGGCCTTTCGATTACTCTCCCTTACTCAATGCGCCAGTGTCCCTGCGCATTTCTTTTGTGCTCTAACACCCAAGGCTGTTGTTGCCAGAAGTGGTATGTCTAATAGGACGTCCGCTAAGGGTGTTTGTTTCAATAAATCTCATCGAATATCCAAATTTTTACCTCTATTTAGCGATATTTTCTTATATCTGCCTATTTTAGAGGAATCTGACCGCCTGCAGAACAATTTTCACCATCCGCAGGTTTTCTGGATAGTTTATTCACCGCAAATTCAGGTTATTTGGCTCATCGGCGCCTAAATTCGATCTCAATGTAATCCCCACCAAGCAGTGCCCGCTTGTAGCTGGTGTTGCGGCAGGGATTCGAACAGATTGAGGAGATTGAAATGATTGAAAAGAGAAGCGCACGAATTACCGCTGCATTCCGCGGCACTCTCATACTGATGGCCTGGGTGTCCCAGGTACATGCCATTAGCACTGAGGCGCTACAACAGGGGATTCCGACCCTGGCCCCCATGTTGGAGAGCGTCACACCGGCAGTGGTGAGCATACGCGTGACGAAAACCATGCCCACGTCCTCCCGCTATTTCTTTAACGGCGATCAGCTGCCGGATGAAGTACGCCGTTATTTCCAGGATATTCCCAATTTTAACCGGGAGGGGGCACAACGACCTTATGCCACCGGTGCGGGTTCGGGGGTGATCGTGGATGCCGGGCGGGGCTACGTCATCACCAACCATCATGTCATCGACGGCGCCGCCGCCAGCATAAATGTGCAGTTGAGTGATGGTCGTACCATGCAGGCTGTGCTGCTGGGCAGCGATAAGAACACCGATGTGGCGCTGCTGCAGATCGAAGCTGACGACTTGGTGGATATTGAATTTGCCGATATCGACACGGTGCAGGTTGGCGACTACGTAGTCGCTATAGGGAACCCATTTGGTATTGGCCAGACCGTCACTGCTGGGATCGTCAGTGCTCTCGGGCGAACCGGATTGAACGATGACAACTACGAGGACTTTATTCAGACCGATGCGGCCATCAATCTTGGCAACTCCGGTGGTGCTCTGGTGGATATGGAGGGCCGCATGATCGGCATCAACAGCGCGATTATCAGCGGCAACGGGGGGAGCAACGGCATTGGATTTGCCGTGCCTGCCGACATGGTTTCGGCCGTAATGGAGCATCTGGAGCGCGATGGCGAAGTCCGTCGCGGCTTGCTGGGAGTCACCATTACCGACGTCACGCCGGACGTGCAGGCGGCACTGGCCGTCTCGGTTGAGGCTGGAGCGCTTGTCACCAGTGTGATGCCAGACAGCGCGGCCGACCAGGCCGGGATCCAGATTTCTGATGTCATTGTGCAAATCAACGGCCGATCAGTCGGCGGCAGCCGCGAGCTGCGCAACATCGTTGGACTGATGCGTCGCGACCAGCAAGTGGAGCTGGTGCTAACTCGTGAAGGTGAGCGGCTGACGCTCGATGCCACTATCGGGGCTGCCGATGACAGGCGAGTTGCTGGTGCAGGCAGACCTGCATTGAGTTCTGAATATCGTGGAGCCCAGTTACGCAGTTTGGCTTCGAACGCCAATAACGCAGCACAGGCGGGCGTCGAAGTGGTATCTGTGCAGGCACAGAGTAGAGCCTGGGCAGCCGGATTGCGCCCAGGTGACGTCATTATCGAAGTAAACCGCCTGCCCATATCAGATCTGCCAGCATTCAATTCGGCGCTCGAGAATCTTGATCAAATCGCTGCATTAACCGTACTTAGGGAAGATCGACGCATGTTGCTTTTCCTGTCCTGAGCACCGAATAGTCGAAAATCTGTGATTTTCGGCTCCTAGTTGCACTAAGAAGTGCCCCCAATTGGCCGACTTAATTAGTATTGAGTCGGCTTTTTTTTGATTTGTAGCAGGAACTTAAGCCCGGCTTGGGTTTCCTATATAATTCAGGTCCAGCTGTGGGATTGCAGATTAATCTGAGGCCACGATAAGTACCGGGACCGGTCGAAGGACTGCCAATAATAGCTCGATCAGACACAACCATGGACTGCCTAGCCATTTACAACTAATTCTCCTGAGTGACTCTATTGACTGCTAAAAACTTTACCGTGCTTGCGCGCGGTGTGCTGATAAGTGTGCTGTTCGGTCTGGCCGGTGCAACCAGCGCAGATGACGCAGCAATCCCGGCTGCTTCAATTTCCACGATTCCCTATAATTATGACTTCAGTGAATTCCTGGGCTGGCTCGAAGCGGCCTCAGATGAGAAGGCTATACCCGGTGCCGCACTTGCCATCGTCTCCCGCGAAGGCATCAGCCACTTGCAGACCTGGGGAGTACGAAACGTATCCGAGCAAGCTGCGGTTAACACGGATTCGGTATTTCGCATCGCCTCTATGTCGAAGACGTTTGCCGGTACCGCCGCAACGCTTCTGGTTAATCAGAATCTACAGAGATGGGATACCCGCATAAGTGACATATTTCCCCAGTTGCGGATAGGCAAGGGAAGTTCATCACAGTTCATAACCTTGAAGCACGTCGCAAGCCAGTCGACCGGCCTGATGCCCCATTCCTATTCCAATATGCTCGATGACGGCGTGGCTTACGACAAGATCAAGGAAAAATTCGATCAGATTCCAACCGTGTGCCAACCTGGCGAATGCTATGGTTATCAGAATGTAGTGTTTTCTCTGATCGGCGATGTCGTCGAACAGAGTACCGGAAATAGCTACGCGGATTATCTCTATGAACAATTGTTCAAGCCCCTGGGGATGGTCACTGCCAGCGTGGGGATGGATCCGTATCTGAACGATCCGGAAGCTACCGCTCCCCACCGCCTGGTACGTGGCAGCTGGCGAACCACTACCACGAATCCCGCCTATTACTCGGTAGCGCCGGCATCGGGTATCAATGCCAGCATCTTCGACATGAGCATGTGGCTACGTGCCAATCTCGGTGCCTTCCCCGAAGTACTGCCAGCGAATTTCCTGTCGCAATTACATGAACCGGTTATCTCCACACCCTATGGGAATTACTTCAATAGCTGGTCAGGTCTCGAGAAGGCCTATTATGGGATTGGTTGGCGGGTGTTCGATTACAAGGGCTTGAGGGCTATTCATCACGGTGGGGGCGTCAGAGGCTATCGGTCGGAAATGGTTTTCGTACCCGAAGCCGATATCGGCATGGTTTTGTTATTCAATGCAGAATCCAATCTGGCCAATGAAATCGTGCCGGCATTTCTGGATAACCTAAGGGCCTTCTGAACCTCCATTGATGCGACCACCCAGAGTCGACCTGGCTACCCAAAAGGAAAGCAAATTATGAGCTCGGTAATTGAGTTACTGAAGTCACACCGTAGTATTCGCAAGTTTACTGACCAGGCAATCAGCCCCGAGTTATTCGAAGACCTGATCGTCGCCGGACAGGCGGCAGCGACCTCCAGTTTCTTACAGGGGTCTACTATCATCCGCGTTACTAATCCAACAACACGGGAAAAAATTGCCGAACTCGCCGGGGGACAGCCCTACGTCGCGAGCGCCGCCGAGTTTATGGTTTTTTGTGCCGATTTAAAACGCGCGGGCAACTACTGCGAGCAGTATGGCAAGCCCTTCGAGGGTGACTATACCGAACACTTCATCATCGCCACTGTCGATGTCGCACTGATGGCTCAAAACGTCGTAACAGCAGCCGAATCTGTTGGCTTGGGAATCTGTTACATCGGCGGAATACGCAACAACCCGGGCTCGGTATCGGAATTGCTGGAGTTACCAAAAGGTGTGTTTCCCGTATTTGGTTTATGCCTGGGTTATCCTGATCAGGATCCGGAAGTGAAACCTCGCCTACCGGTTCAGGTCATTCTCAAGCAGGAAGTCTACAACGAGTCTGGGGACAAGCAATCGATCGCCGCATACGACGAGCAGGTCAGGGAATACTATCGACTGCGCACCGGGGGTGGTCATGGCATCAGTTGGACCGAGCAAGTGTCAACGCTGTTGTCGGAAAAATGTCGACCTCATATGAAAGAATTCCTGGAAGGGCAGGGATTTAAGTTTCGTTAGTGATTGGGGCCAAAATAGACCATGCATTGCCGCGACAAGGCACACAGTTGACCCGTTTCGTCAAACACCTTGCCCGACTGTTGAGTATAACCATCTGCCGCTGCTTCCACGGTGAACTCCAGGTAGAGCCAATCGGATTTTACCGATTCGGGGGGAACTACAAACTCCAGAGACCAGGTCAAGGAACTGGAAGGCACCGGTGGTTTGTCGAAATAGGACAGAATTACCGGGGGAGGGATGTCGGCAATGGTAACTATCCTCTCGGTGGGCAATTTGCTCAAATCCGTCTTGTGACGCACCCATAGATTCAGATGTCGGCTGGGATTGCTGGAGAAGGGCAGGCCCCCGTCGACCCAGCACCCATCGAAGTAGCTCAGAAAACCCGGCAGACGTTTGACATGCTCATCGAAGCTGAGTCCCTGCTCCCTTGGAGAAGGATTAAAATCACTGCATGGGGCGACTTGCAAACCGGGCCGCGGATTTCCAAACACTCCCATTGCCTGCAGGCACACTTCATCGTTGCAGATCAGGTCGGCACTCATCTGGGTGACATTCTTTCCCTGCCTCTGAATATTCGCTGCAACTCGCACCTCACCCGGGTGAACGGGTGCGATAAATGAAACCATCAGGGAGCGCATGGGTTGGTTTGACTGCAACAGCTTTCTCATACCGGTGACAGCAAAAGCTGCCGCAATACCGCCGAAGGCTGAGCGACCCTGGGACCAGCTTTCGTCAAACGAGGTAGTATTATTCTCGTTGTCTTGTAGCCTGGTTAGGATCTGTGACAGGTCAGACGCTTGCATTCCGGATTGTACCTCGTCGTTAGAAAGGGTAAAAAACACAGCAATTATGCTATTCTTCGTGCTCTTAAACAGCGCACGCTGCTGAGCATTGAGTTTATCGTGTCGAAAACAGTTTACGGTGTACAGATCATCCTGCCAGCTGTGGTTCTGTTCTGCGGCAGCATGTCAGCTGCTCAACACACCCTGCATTCGCAAGCGGCGGATAGTACAGGAATTGCCGCCAAAACAGAAACAAGCCCCTTAGATGACTCGGTGTTGGATGTGGCACCGATGCAGCTCAGCCTGTTGTTTCCACGCCAGGTTCGCCTGGTCAAACTTACACTGCGCAATGAACAGCGGGACTGGGTGGATATCAGTTTTCGCTACCGTCCTTCGATGGCGGCAAATTATATTTGGGAATTACCCGATCTGCAGGACGCCACTTACTATACGGTAGACTGGGCTTTACTGACTGCCAATGAGCAACTGGTCCAGGGCAGTTTCAGTTTTGCATTCGGTCCGGGCGCCGAACCCCCTTCGGTAATCAGGGAAGCGGAAGAGCTGCGCTTGCAGACTCGTTATGCGGATCCTAATACTCGCTACGTCACTCCGCCACGCACCGAGATTATTATCGATCGTGACCCCCCAATATTTGACCCGCCATTTGCTATCGATCTAGATGAAGAAGATCCTGATCCGGGATCAGATCAGTAATCCTTTGCGGAGCTGGTCGCGTCGGCTGGAAAAATATCGGGCACAAAAAAAAACCGGCGACTCAGGTGTAGCCAGGTTTTTGCTTGTCTCGACTAACCCTAGCTTATTCGCTTACGTGGACGGTTACATAGGTATCGTGATAGAGGCCACCATCGTCGGCTCTGCCCCACAGCACGTAACTGCCAGGCTCATCAAAAGTCGCCTTGATCTCTAATACACCGTCTTGCGGGATTTCCGGTGGCAACCACAACGCTCCCCATGGAGAGTTGGCAGCCGTGCGGGTATCTTCCCAGGGCTTGGGAAGGGGAGGATCGAAACTCACCTTGCCATCACCACGGTAGATATTCCAGGACAGGAATAAGCCATTTACCTTGCCGACCGTAACCCGAGAGGGCGGGCGCATCATGCGGCGCTGTAACTCATCTGAGGTATTGGAAGATTCCCTGCGTGGCTTGGGAAGTCCATCATCCCAGATGTGCGTGCTTAGCGAGATTGGTTCCCCAACTCGGGCTACTCGCACACTGTCACCCTCGAGAGTCAGGACAGGCGGTAGATTGGATCTGGATTCCGGGCTGCTGGTGCCGGCACCTAATGATCCTGTTTCCGAGGCGATAATCATATTATCCACCAGGTAATCTGCCTTGAGCGTCGCATAAGCTTTGCGCTCTACGCCGTTGACATTGAGTGTCCATATCAGTTCCCGCTCACCCCAGTCCGAGGGTACGGTTACCTCGAAGTGAAAACGATTGCGGCGTGGCAGGAAGTGCGTGGGTTGCCCGCGATCGGCCTCGCCTGGACTGAAATTGTTGCCTTCTCCAATGGGTACATTGGGTTCTTCTTCCCAATTCTCGTTCATGTATCCGAACATGAAATTGAAGCTGCCATCGGGATTCGGGCGCCAGCCTTCGAAGGCGGGTTCGACGTGCTGCCCTTTCCGATAGGTCTGTCCATTAACTACGCCAGGCAGGGTCAATAAAAACACCAAAAATAACAGGGCGACCTTAGTCGCCCCGCTACCGTCTACGTTTGTATTATTAAACATCATCATATCCACAATTTGTCTGCTTACTGTTAATCATTAGTGGCAACTTCGTTGCCCGATTCATCTTCATTTTCATCATCGTCGACGATGGGTGCCACCAGTGGTGCGCCACACAGTGGGCAACCGATGATGTGATCGTTCGGTCCAAGATTTAACAGCTGGCGACGCTCTTCCATTTCCTCGAAGAATTGCTCATCCGTCAGAGTGACTCGAATGCCAAGGTCGATAAACATATTGGTCACAGAGCGGTTGCCCGAGCCCTGCCAGTTGCGTGGATCGGGAACGTTTGGATTGGTATCGGAGTTGTTCATATAACCGACGATATGCAGAATAGTGCCTTTAGGCAGCAGTGGCGCAGCCTGATCTTCATAGGGATAGCCACGCACCCAGTTGTGGTCGTAGCCGACACAGGATAGTGTTTCGACTGTGTAACCCCAGATCGCTTCGAGGCACATACGCTCGCCAGGAGCATGCAGGTGCGGTTCGAATGTGATCACCTTGGTGTGATTGTTCAGTACGGTGTACGCGTGAAGCTCCTGATTTGTTTGATTTCCGGCAATACTGATGTCTACGCCGTTGCCCAGACCGATAAAAGCACTCTGCAATTTCGGCTTGTAGTCTTCAGGTTGAAAGCGGAAACCCACTTCCAGGTGGCCGGTAGTATCCTTACCATTGGAATGCAGATGCACGGAATCGGAAACGATCCAGGAATTCGCTCGCAATAAGCGGCCGGCATCCTCGTCGAAGATATCGGCATTACGACCGACTTCGTGCACCGGCCATGGAATTGTCAGTCCCGACTCCCGCTCACCCTCTTCATTGAACTGTGCGGTACCCCAGATCATATGGTGAAAGATGTAGCGGCCACCGACGGTGTCTCGACCGGTACCGGCCTGGTTATCCACATCGTTAACTTCCACGATCTCGACAGATTTTACATAGCGGTCTTCGGCTAAACCAGTTGGCGTAGATTCGACTTCGCCCCACCAGTCCGGTGTGCCGGCTAACTTGGTAACATCACCCATGACCACAACGAGGTCAGGTTCGCCGGCACGCCATTTGATGCTGTCATCGAATACCAGCGCGGCAGGTGCATCGGCTGGGTCGCCCTTGGGAGTGCCGGAACGTGCCCAGCTTGAAATAGCAGCGATCTCTGTATCGCTCAGGGAAGGATCATCCTTGTAGGCCTGAATGCCGACGTCCTTTTCCATGTACCAGGGAGGCATGGCTCCGGCACGGTCCCGCAGGCCAGTCTTGTATTCAATCAGGCCTGCAAAGGGTGCGACTTCTTCGTAAGTCACAAGCGGCATGGGCCCGGCACCACCGGTGCGGTGACAATTCTGACAGCTGCGCTGCAGAATGGGTTCGATATCTTTGTGAAAGGTGGCTTCATCAGACTGAGCTAGTAAGGCTGCAGGGATGAAGAGCGTTGCTGCTAATGCGACACTGCATAGCAGGAACTTCGCAGAAAATGCGCGCATAGATCGATACTCCTCAAGCTTCTCAAACAAGGGATAGTTGAAATCCTTATCAACCAATAAAACTATCGTACCATAGCATTTTTGGGTTCGGTTTTGAACTATAGCTCGACGAAAATCAATACCAAAAATCAGTGGCTTACCGCATTTTGTCGGCCGTCGTCAGGAAAATTGATTAGTGGATGTTCAAATGGCCCAATTTTAGTGCGAAGCACCGATTGACCTTGCTACCCCTTTGGTCCGCGAATCAGCACCCAGAGGTTGCTGCTGGCCAGTACGGCGATGAATATTACGATTAGACCAAAACTAAACCATTGAACTGCATAAGATAAATTCTGATTAACGTCAGCGTTCACTGCAGGCCAGTGGCGTACCAGGGTTCCTGCCTGGTCATCCGTGAGTCGGACTTCGAAAGGAAACAACGGTTCATCGAGAATTT
Organism: Gammaproteobacteria bacterium; assembly: GCA_002730035.1. Lineage (GTDB taxonomy): Bacteria > Pseudomonadota > Gammaproteobacteria > Pseudomonadales > Pseudohongiellaceae > UBA9145. The sequence goes on from PBYU01000034.1 coordinate 83,019, forward strand.
CGGAGATTACATCGATTTCCAGACTTCGCATACGCAGCGGCCAAATACTGGCATCAATCTGGCTGGGAATGACGCGAGCACCCTCGGCTGGGATAAAAACCTGGGCGGTTACCTCGACCTGGCCGGCAACCGAACGTAGTCGGGGCGGAGTGTCCGGGGGCAGTATGCCAGTGGTCCAGCCACGGCTCACGAGTATCAGTTGCTTGTTACTGCTGAGGCGAAACGGTGTTACGACTCCATAACCTATCTGGCCTTCGAAAAATTCCGCCAACAGTAGTATGGTGCGTTCATTCAGGTATTCGCCCTGCAGTAGCACGTGCCGGTTCTGCATCTCCGGGTTAGCCCGATGCAGATGACCTTCGGGAATGTCTTCGATTGGTGTGGCATTGGCGCCCAATTCCAACTCCAATGTACGCTGTGCATCGACTTTCTCTGCTGCTCGACCCAGTTGCCACATGCCAAGCTGGGAGAGGCCAAAGGCTGTCATTAGTACACACCCTGCTATCAGCCAGTTCACTCGTATGTGAAAACTGCCGATGGTGAATTCGCGTTGTAGTTGCATCATGGGTCCCGACCATTCAGAAAAACGCTGAGAGACTCCCGCAGAGTGGCCATAGTCTTGTTCAGGGGGTTCCTAACACCAGAAACACCAGTGATAAGGCGGTCGATAATAGGTAATTAAGCGGCCACACACAATTATGATAGACCAGCTCAGCAGTGAAATAATACCGATGATTTTCGCCCGACGCGAAACTGACAGCGTCGCACCGGTATTCCTGACTTGAGCGAGACAGCTTGCATAGAACCACAGCATATTGATACCTGCTAGCAGCATAAAGAGCAGCTTGGTCTGGAATGCCGGGTTGAACAGGTACTGATCCGGTGCCGTTACCAGAAACATAGTGCCAGTTATCACATTTAATAGATATCCTGCGACTCCTATCGGCACCAGCCTATGGAGGTCGGCGTAGGCGATACCTTCGCCGATCCCGATCATTCTCAGATCAAACACACCGACCGTGCCGATGAGCAGAGTCAGTCCGAAAAAATGAATCGACTCTGCGATAGGCCATCCCCAGGGTGAATTCATGATTCCATAAATCCCGCTGAGCTGCGCAAAGTTTGAGAGAATCTCGACCATGGAATCAATAGAACCTGGATGCCAACAAGACACTGTGGGTGTAAGCGAGGAAGCGCCCGGCGGTGATGGTGATGATCCATAGAGTGATGGAAGCCGCTGCGATCCATTTAAACCGCCGCTCGGAGTCGGGAACTGGCTGACTCGCTAAGATTCGCTGTACTCGATAGGCAAGCACAAGTCCCAGGCTCAGAGCGGTTAACTTGAGGTAAAACACCGGGTTGGTCAGCGCCTTGGCTGGGTAGGCTAGCAGCAGAGCAATACCGGACAGGAATATCACTACCGTCCCATACCAGTGCAGCGGGTAAAAGCGGGACAGGGGGCCTGTAGCGACGCCTGGCACCATGCCAAGCATCCGAAACGCTACAGCGAGATTAATGCCAACCACCAATGCCATGGCCAGCGAATGCAGGCTTAAAGAAGTAAAGAACGCGACACCCGATTCCCGTAACCAGATGCTGAGTGCCGTCTCTTCCAGTCTGGCCAGGGTATACAGGGTTCTGAGCCTATCCTAATAATGGGTCGATGAAATTTTCCATTTCCCGGCGCAGGTTTGCATCTGGCAGGCGCCCCCTCGCCGCAGAGAGATTGTCTTCGGCATGGTGCGGTTTGGTGGTTCCGGGTATGGGAATGGCTCCGCTGGGATGGGACATGACGTATTTGAGAAATACCTGAGCCCAGGAAGTGGCATCGATGTCGGCCGCCCAGTCAGGCAGGGATCTGTCACCCACGGCGTTAAACAGCCGCCCCCTGCCAAAGGGCAGATTTACCAGCACGGCGACTCCCTTATCCAGTGCCATGGGGAGCAAACGGTCATTGGCATTGCGATTTCCGAGTGAATAGTCGAGTTGAATGAAGTCCAGCGTGTGATGATTCATGACATCGGCCAGGGCCTCGTATTGCCGGTCACTGGAAGTGGTAACACCGATGTAGCGAAAGAGCCCCTGCTCTTTCCAGGCCGCCATGGTTTCCAGTTGAATCTCAACACCGCGCAGGTTATGTACCTGCATTAACTCGAAACTGTCGCCACCGAGTAATTCGAAGGAACGTTCCATGCGGGCAATGCCACTGGCCCGGTCCTCCCGGTCGACCTTGGTAGCTACCCATAAATCCTCGCGGATACCGAGCTCATCCATGAGGCGACCGATGATTTCTTCAGAATTTCCATAATTCGGAGAAGTGTCTACTACCTTACCGCCTAATCGGTGATAAGTAGCAAAGGTGTCTCTGAATACCGGCATGTCAGCGGAATTGAGTGAACCACGATAGTTGCGGCAGCCGATACCCACACCAGGCACCTGCTGACCTGACGACGGAATGGTGACCATATTCAGTGGCGGCTGGGCCAACAGCGGATTGCAGAGTCCGGCCCCGGTGGCCAATCCGGCCCCCGCCTGGATCAGCTGGCGTCTGGTTATTTTCATGGCTGTCCTCGTGCGAGAGTAAAAGATCTGTAGCACCGAGTTTGAAAGCATGCCGCCCCTGGTGTCAATAGGTAATGGAGGTGCATCGTTATCGGGAGACGCTGGCATCGCTGCATAGCCACTCTCGACACGGGAAGAATGCAGATCCTGCTATAAACGGACTCACCCCGACGTAAAACCTGCCGGTCGAGAACAGCAGCTATGTCCAATAGGGTGCACCGAAGATGAAATGCTGTGTTAGAATTCTGAGCCTGCAGAACATGAAGTGCTCGCAGCAAACAAAAACAACGCGGAGAAGAGCATGATTACTATCCGATCCAAGCTATGTCATCGACAGTCAATCCTGGCATTTCTGTTGATTAGCCTGACAAGCACTGTTTTCGCCCAGAATGGCGATATTCCTCGTACCGCCGACGGCAATCCGGATTTCAATGGGATCTGGCAGGCAATCGGAACAGCCCACTTCGATATTGAGCCCCATGCCGCCGATTTCGGCCCCTTGTTTCAGCTCGGTGCCATAGGTGCGATTCCCGGCGGTTTAGGTATCGTGGAAGGCGGGGTAATCCCCTATACCGCCGCGGCCCGTGCGCAACAACAGGCCAACAAGGCAGACTGGCTGGCATTGGACCCCGTGGTTAAGTGCTATATGCCGGGTATTCCCCGCTCTACTTACCTGCCATTTCCATTTCAGATTATCCAATCACCTGAACACGTGGTCATGGCTTACGAATTTGCCAGCGCCAGTCGTATTGTCTATATGGACCAGCCGGATTTCCAGGCACCGATTTTCAGCTGGATGGGTCATTCGCTGGGTCACTTCGAGGGAGATACTCTCGTTATCGACGTGACCGACCAGATCGCGGATACCTGGTTCGATCATGCCGGTAACCATCACTCGGAATCGTTGCGCGTAACCGAGCGCTACACGCACCTGGGGCCCAATACCCTGATGTATGAGGCCACGCTGGAAGATCCAGATACTTATACCCGTCCCTGGACGGTCAGTTTTCCACTGTATCGCAGGCTGGATGAGAATGTTCAGCTGCTGGAATTCAAGTGCGTTGAGTTCACCGAAGAGTTGATTTATGGCCATCTCCGCAAAGAGNCGGAGAACTAAATNGGATTNNTATAAATGATCGACTATATGTTAAAAGTGCTTCCTGGCGCCTTGCTGTCAATATGTACTTTGTTGTTGGGATTTTCTGTAACGGCGCAGGAGAGGGAATTTCAACTTTCCTATACCATCGATGGTCATCCTGATTTGCAAGGCGTGTGGGCGAATAACAGTATTACGCCATTAGAACGCGCAGAAGGCTTCGAAAATCGGGAGTTACTCAACGAAGAAGAATTTGCCCGGTTACGCGCTGGTGTCGCTGAGATTTCACAGGGGGGAGGGGACGCACAGTTTGGCGACGGTTTCTTTAATGCACTGGTAACGGGAACAGTCGAGTCTTACGATCCCAGCACAGGTAATTACGATCAGACTTGGATGTCGGATCGCAACCTCGAGAATCGCACTTCTCTGATTATCGATCCACCCAACGGTCGCCTGCCGGCCTATACAGCAACGGCGCAGGTGAGAGTCGATGCACGCATCGAGTGGATCGAGCAACATCCGGCAGATTCCTGGACCGATCGTCCGTTGCAGGAACGCTGTATTACCTACGGCATGCCGTATCTGCTGGCGGGTTATAACAGCTATTACCAGATAGTTCAGAGCAGGGATCATGTTGCCATCATTCAAGAGATGATCCATGACGTGCGGGTAATTCCACTGGTAGATAAACCCCACGTTGATGCAAGAGTCAGGTTGTGGCACGGTGATTCTCGTGGTTACTGGGATGGGGAGACGCTGGTCATCGAGACGAAAAACTTTTCCGATGCCAGTGAGCTGCTCGGGTCTGGAGGAAACCGATTTTTCACTGAAAAATTCACCCGCACAGCAGTAGATAATCTGCAGTANGAGTTCACTATCGAGGACACTGAAACCTGGGCCACTCCCTGGACAGCCATCATCAATTACAGCGGTAGTCCGGATCCGATCTTCGAATATGCCTGCCATGAAGGTAATTATGGATTATTTGGGATCCTGTCGGGCCACCGCGCCCAGGAAAGAACACTGTAGGGCGGAGCCCTGCCGCAGAGACATTCTCAACAGAATGACTTATTGGTATTGCAAGTCGATCGAAACAGCCGTGTTCTTTATTCCTTTAAACAAGCACCCTCTAGCCTCACATAGAAGAGTTTAGGCAGGCTCAAACCTTCTCGGGAATCTATGCTATAAATCTTCGTTTGAGAGGATCCCTAATTAAATCAGCCTCCCGGCACTTGATTGCAGGGTTAGCGACAANGTGAAGGCAAAATTAGAGCCCAACCCTTAAATGANGGATAGTGTATTTTGAAATTTCCACTGTGTGGCATGTTGAATATCGAGTTTCCATTGATTGCATTCAGTCATTGCCGGGACGTGGTCGTGGAGGTCTCTAAGGCAGGCGGATTGGGTGTATTGGGTGCGGCTCGCTTCTCTGCTGAGACTCTNGAGACTGAGCTGAGCTGGATCGATGAGCACATAGACGGTAAACCCTACGGCGTCGATCTGATCGCACCTACCAGTATGGCGGTGTCGGAAGAAAATGATGCCACCGAGGAAATCAAGAAACGCGTTNCGCAGGAGTATTTCGATTTCGCTGCCGGCATACTTAAGCAACATGATATCGATGCCAGCGATATGTATTCTGAAGGCTACCAACGCAATGCCTTTCTCACCAAGGGCAGGGCAGGAAGTATTATCGATGTNGCCTTTTCCCATCCCATCAAGTTGATCGCCAATGCGCTCGGCGTGCCACCTGCCTATATGATTGATATGGGCAAAGCCAGGGGAGTGGTAACAGCAGCCCTAATAGGATCACAGGAACATGCCATCAAGCAGGTAGAGGCTGGAGTCGATATCGTAGTGGCTTCGGGAACCGAAGCCGGTGGTCACTGTGGTGATGTGTCCACCCTCGTGCTGATCCCGGAGGTCTGTGCTGCACTGCAAAATTCTGGAGTNCCGGTCGTGGCGGCAGGCGGCATCGTGACCGGGCGGCAAATGGCTGCCTGCATGGCGATGGGTGCGGCTGGTGTGTGGACCGGCTCGGTCTGGCTCACATCAGCCGAATCCGACACACCGGCTGCACTGAAAGAGAAGATGCTGGGTGCTTCATCCAGGCAGACGGTGCGCTCCAAATCACGTACCGGCAAACACAGCAGGCAACTGCGCTCGCCATGGACAGATGCCTGGGAAGCAGACACAGCACCCAAGCCGCTGCCTATGCCGCTACAATCGCAGGTCACTGAGATTCCCCTCGCCAAGATTAGCAAGCTGGCCGAAGTGGGACATGCAGGCGCTCGCCAGCTGGCGACCTCCTGGGTGGGTCAAGGGGTTGGCCTGATGCGCAGTACGCAGTCCGTAAGGGCCATCGTCTATGACTTCATGCAAGACTATCTTGCCGCTACCGAACGCCTGCAATCCAGCATTGAAGATTAGCCTCCCAGTGGCGACACATGCATGGACGCATTAATGCCGCGAGCGCAGGGATGCGCAGGAGCGGCCGCATAAGGAAGACAGCTGATCCGGTCCGGCTAGTTATCGGCAGCGTCCGGCAACGCCGTGCCCTGGTGAAACTGCTTTACCATTGCTCAGTGCTGTCATCCTAGGGCAATGACAATCCTTTCCCGCTAAAATGGCATCTTACGGAGTGCGTTCCTCGAGCAATGCCGGGCTGACGCCTTCGATTCCTGCCAGGGCTAAGACGATCAACAAGGCTGTCTGAGGGCCCTCATGGGAATTAACCGGTGCGAACCATTCACCTGGAGAATGGGAGCCACCCCCGTTGCCTCCCCCGGCGATGGTGATTGCCGGTATTCCTAGCGACATTGGTACGTTGGAATCGGTGCTGGATATGCCCAGCTCCTGCAGCTGCACGCCAACTTCATCGAACGCCAGTGCAGCGATTTGCACGATCGGGCTCTCCGCAGGCGTTTTTCCCACTGGCCGATCACCAATCAGATTAAAATCGACAGAGATCTCGCCGTTATTCCAACGCGCATTTTCTTCCGCCACTGCCTGCAGAGCAGCCGCCTTGGCTCGCTCTTCNAGCCGTGCCAGTTCTTCGCGATCGTTAGAACGCATATCGAGGGCGAAGATCGCGTCCGCTGCGATGGAGTTCACCGAAGTGCCACCGGTGACGGTGCCAATGGTAAAGGTGGTCTTTGGAAAGGCAGGTGTTTCGAACTCGCCTATCTTCGCGATGGCCCTGCCCATGGCGTGAATGGCGCTGGCCAGCCCGAAGGCACCGAAGGAATGGCCGCCCGGACCTTTGAAATGGAACTCGAAGCGCCGGCTGCCGGTACCACCGGTGGTAATGCGCCGTAGACGTACGCCATCGATGGAGATAAAGCCATCGATCTCTGGATGATCCCGAAAGATTGCCTTGATGCCCCGCAAGTCGCCACGACCTTCTTCGCCCACGTTGCCGGTGAACATGATGTCCCCAACGGTGGCGATGCCGCTCTCGTTAAAGACGTCGATCACCGATAACAGAGCTGCCAGCCCGCGGCTATCGTCGCCAATTCCCGGGGCATAGTAGCGGCCGGCCCTCAGTTGGACACGCGTATCGACATCTTCCGGGAAGACCGTGTCCAGGTGAGCGGCAATGAGCAGCGTGGGTCCGTTACCGGTTCCTTTGCGAATGCCAATCGCATTGCCCTCGCTGTCGATATAGGCATCATCCAATCCCCGGGCGCGCATCAGTTCCAGAAAGTAAGCCGCGCGGCGCTCTTCCTTAAATGGTGGAGCTGGTACTTCCGTGATGCGAAATTGTTCCCTTACCGTCTCTGGCTCCCGCTCTTCAATCTGCTGCAGGGAGGTCATTACCCGTGCATCCGCGGTGACTNGCTGAAAAACTTCCCGCAGTGGGGCGTCAATCGGCACCAGCGACTGGGGATTTTGTGCGTAGCCCGAGACGCTCAGCAGGCCGAGCAATAGGGCCAAGGCTCCTAGAAGTGTTTTCAAATTAAGATCTCTGCATATCCCTCGCTACAGGAGTCGCATACGCCAACCGCGCCCGCCGGAACTCAATGCGCGCCGTTCTCGCATGCGAGAATGTAATACGGCCCGTTTATCGGCGATCCAGTCTTCTCTTCCGACGTGGGGATCCAGGCCACGATTACGGCGTCGATTCTCTTCGGCGATACGGAACGGGCAGAACTCCTGGTACAATTTGATTTCCACTGCCAGTTCCTGAATGACGATTTCCGCGTACATGGCATCATCGAGATAGCCGATTCCTGGAATGTCATCCGGGATTACGTCATCAGGATCGATGAAGTAGTACAGAGAGCTCCGAATACTGTTGCACTCTTCCTCGGTCAGTCTCCATTCTTCATCGCGAATCATATTGAGCAGGATTTGTAACTTGAGGAGGCGATCCGAGACGAACTGCGGCAGCTCCAGATCTCTTGCCCTGACAATCAATTCAGACGCAGCTTCTTCGACCTGCTCTGCTGTAGCGACATTTTCGATTGTCAGTTGGCCTTTATCGATACTTTGCTGAAATTTCTGCAGGTCTTCATCACTAAGGGTGATGGTAATGTCGATAGGCATATTATTGTCCTTCTTCTTGTTCCCGCTCGCGTATTTTTATTTCTGTGGTTTCGTGGGGTATTTCTACTCTCATCGCTTCGCCAGCGTCACGGAGGTCGATACAAGCATTGTCGAGCTGTGCTGCTCTGTGATCATCACTATTCACGTGGTGGGTAGTGTGCCCGTACTGGCGGCATTCTTCAATGATCGGTCACTGCTTTTTGGCAGTCTATCGATGCAGTGGCGCTAATCCGCGATCAATAATGGAGGCAATTGTGGAGATAACTAACATCAGGCTGACAATGCCTATGGCAAATTCTGTGATTTGTCTGATCTCGGCGAGCAGACTCACCCGAGATAGGGCGATCAATATCAACGGTACGAAGTAAAAAATACCGTTCCACCGCCCCAGAAAACTCATACGTAATCGCTTCTGGTGGAATAGGAAATAGGAATCCAGCACATATTGAGAGAAGGCGATGATAATAAGAACTGGCAGGACAGGACTGACGACGTCGGCGAAAGCGGCCCCACTCAGCCCGGTGGTGACGAATAGGAAGTCGGTGCCATGATCGAATAGCTGACCGCGCGCCGATGCGGTATTCGTGGCACGCGCAACGATGCCGTCGAAGTAATCTGTCACGATAGCAATGAGAATCAGTAATAGCAGGATCGNCGCTGGGATAAATTCCGCATCGGCAATGGCCCACGCCACTGGAATGATCAGCAGCAGGCGGATTGCCGTCAACAGATTGGCCATCAGTCAGTGAGCAGTTCCCGCTGTGCGCGCCGCCAGAAAACCAGCCCGATTCCCGCATTAAACAGGATAAAAAAGTTGTGCTGTACAAAGCCAAAGGCAGCCATCTGTCCCTCATTCTCGGGAAATAGAATCACCCAGAATGTAATGGCAGCGGCCCGCATCGGAGTGGGTACAGCAGCCGCGAAAAAGATTACAGGCAGGTACGGCAANAGACTGGTAAAAGATGCTTCAACACCGAACAGATTTAATGCCGTGGTGTAGACAACAATAGCAGCCAGCAGGGCGGGCGAGCGCAGCACAAAAAACATGAAATAGTGCCAGGGCTTGGCCCTGCGAAAGGCATGCATTAAGCGCCTATCTTTCAGCTTATTATTGGGCAGCAATTTGCCATTGAAATACAGCAGCCAGATAACGAAGAATACTGCCGCCCCAACAGCGATATAGGGCACCAAGCTAAACACTTCGGGCAGGTCTCCGCCACCGAACGCAAATCCGATGGTTGCCCAGATAAGCAGGTAGAAGATTTCGCAGAACATGATGAATAGCATCACCGATCCNACTTCCCAGCCTGGTATCTGATCGCGCTTGTTCAGATAGTACGCCATGGCGCCTTTGCCAATCTGCTCGTTGAAAATGGAAATGATGTAGGCGCTGGCGCGAATTGGCAAAATATCTTTGTACTTGATGTCAGCCAACAGCCAGTTAAGTGCCTTGGTTACTACCAATGTATCGATCAGGAAATAGAACAGCGAATAGCCGATCATCAGGATTAGCCAGGGAATCCAATTCACATTGGCGAATACCTCGGTCATGTACGCCAGCAGCGACATTCCTTCCCTGGCAGCTGCCCCATTGAGTCGATAGTAGAGGTAGCCGAAACAACCAGCGGTAATGATCAGGAATACAACCCTCCCCACCGGACTGGGTTTGCGGGTCTGTGCCGCTTCTTCTGGTGGCTCAAGTATTTCAGATTCTTGCTGTTCTGCCTGCTCGCTTGGTTCGGTCATATGACTAGGGTGTCCTAATGAGTTTCTTAAGGGTGGATTGCAGCGGGGTCAGCTCGATTCCGAGTGTTGTATCTGCGTTGCATTGTACAATTTCGTTCATGGTAATGACGTCGATCACAGCCGGGGTGATACCGCCTCCCTTTATTTTACTGGTAATGGCGGCCCCAAGTTTGGCGATTGTAATTGAGATCGATCCCACCTCCACGTCGCTGCCCTGCATCTCGGCAACCCGGGCGATCAAATCGCGGTAGCTAATCGCCTCCGGCCCGACCAATTCGTGAATAGTGACACCATCGGGTTGTTCTCGGCAAATGTTTAAAAGTACGCCACACAGATCATCCACATCCAGTGGGCGCTGGGTGTAATGCCCCCCACCCAATACCTTGGGCTTTCGCCTGGAGGCGGTCGCCAACAGCGAGGNAGNCCCGGCAGTGCCCGGTCCTAGCAGGATGGGTGTTCTGATGATGCTTGCCGAGAGCCCGGATTTCACCACGCTAGCTTCTGCCAATCCCTTGGAGCGGAAATAACTGTTTCGGGAATCTGTACTCGCGCCAACTACACTGATGAAAACGATGTGATTGACGCCGGACTGCTGAGCCGCCTGTACGACCGATTGAGTAGCGGCGACATTGGCGCTGGCATAGTTAGAGTGCTTGCTTTCGATCAGAATCCCGGCCAGGTGGATAACACAGTCGGCCCCCTGGAAGGCGGCTGCGAGATCGGCCAGGTCGGCATAGGAGATTATCCGGGGAGTGATTCGAGAGGATTCGGGGAGTGTCGCAAACGCNGTTTTGCTTCGAACTCCGGCCACGATTTCGACGTCAGATTCCTTGGCGAATCGAGATAAAAGGTGTTGGCCAACGCTGCTATTGGCTCCGGTTATAGCAATTTTCATGAGTTTAGACTTTCCTTGTTAGCGTGCTGTCCAAAAGAATACTCCCCCAGGCCCACTCTGGTTTGCATAATTCGACGAAGGTCATTCTCAGCTTGAGTCGCTGTGATCACTGCATTGATCTTTAGTGTTACTGGCAGAATAGCCAATAGCAATTCGGCACCGGCAATATTCAGTTTGCTGGTCATTTTACGCCATTAGCGGCTGGGAATTCTTATCGGCTCGTGTTCGCTTGTTAACTGACTTGCGCCAGGTTTTCCAGTTTTTTGTTACGCTGGCGTTTACTCGCGCTGGTATTTTCTATTTGTGTCAGATCTGCTGCGTCGAAGGCAAGATCGCGGCGAGCCTGTGGCGCATCGGCNTAGAGTGTAGTTCGCATGCGTGGGTCTCGACCTATACTCGCGATGAACTTTTCTGCCATAGCCGGAGGCCATTCCTGGCCATAATCGGCCCCGGCTGCCCGTGTAATACTCTCATTCATCAGCGTGCCACCGAGATCGTTGGCACCGGCGTTCAGGCAGGCGGCCACACCCTGCTGACCCATCTTGACCCAGGAGGTCTGGATATTGGGTATCAAGCCATGCAAGACCAGCCTGGCTATGGAGTGCATTAGAATTGCTTCCCGAAAACTGGGCCCGCTACGTGATTTGCCCCGCAGATACATCGGTGCCTCCATATGCACATAAGGTAGCGGCACGAATTCGGTGAAGCCACCGCTGCGCTGCTGCAACGATCTGATCTCCAGCAGATGACTAGCCCAGTGCTCGGGGCGATCTACATGCCCGTACATGATGGTTGCCGTAGTCTTGAATCCGACCCGGTGAGCAGTCTCCATTACTTCGAGCCATTCCCGGGTATTCAGTTTGTCCGGACAGATTTGGGCGCGTATTTCATCGTGCAGTATTTCTGCGGCGGTCCCTGGCAGTGTATTGAGTCCGGCATCTTTCAACTTTATCAAGAATTCTTCGAGGCTCAACCCCAGTGTCTCGGCGCCTTGCCAAACTTCCAATGGAGAAAAGGCATGCACATGCATGTCGGGAACAGCTTGCTTTACCGTTTGCATAATATCCAGGTAGGTCTGCCCGGTATAGTCAGGATGAATGCCGCCTTGCATGCAGACTTCCGTGGCACCGCGATTCCAGGCTTCCTGGCTGCGACGAGCAATCTCTTCAGCACTGATGTCATAGGGTTTGCCGCGCAGGTTCTCGCTAAGCTTGCCCTTGGAAAAAGCGCAGAACTGGCACTTGAAGTAGCAGACGTTTGTGTAATTGATGTTGCGATTGACAACGTAGCTGACCTGGTCGCCATTGACTTGCCTGCGCAGGGCGTCTGCTTGCGATGTGACATAAGCGAAATCCGCTCCGCGACTTTCAAACAATCTTGTAACTGCTTCACATTCGAGAGGTGCCTGATCGACGCAGCTAGATACGATGTCCTTAATCTCGTCGGACACTGACTCGAGATCAGGAGTTAGCCTGATAAGATTCAGCTCCAATTCTGGAGCCGCGTTGCGCTCACCGGGCTTCCAGTCGTCTCGCTTCGCGAATCCGTAGGCATCAGACAAATTCAAGGCAGTAGGTAAAACATTAGCGCTTATCCATTTGTCAGAATTCTTGAGATAGGATGGATAAACCGTAAGGCGTTGTTCCAGGAATTTTCCGGCGGCCTGCGTCTCCTGGGCGAGTTTATCCAGGTGTGGCCATGGCGCTTCAGGATTGACATGATCCGGAGTGAGTGGCGAAACGCCTCCCCAGTCATTGATGCCGGCCTGTACCAGTTGTGGTAGCACGCCAGGACTGAGATTCGGCGGCGCCTGGATACTCATCTGCGCACCAAATATTAATCGCGCCACGGCTATCGTGTGGAGTAATTCATTAAGATCCGGCTCCGGTGCCTCGGACATTTTGGTGTCGGGCTTGGCACGAAAATTCTGGATGATGATTTCCTGGATATGTTCGTGGCGCTCATGCAATCGCCGGATCTCCAGCAGCGACTCGATGCGCTCTCTTCTGGTCTCACCAATTCCGATGAGAATGCCCGTGGTAAGGGGAGCCTTCGCGCGGCCCGCCTGTTCCATAGTCTCGATGCGCAGCACCGGATTCTTGTCCGGCGAACCATAGTGGGGCATGCCTTTCTCGCCTAAGCGTGCAGCGGCTGATTCCAGCATGATGCCCATGGAAGCGCTTACCTTGCGTAACTGGGCAATTTCCTCAGCAGTCATGGTGCCCGCATTGATATGGGGGAGCAGGCCTGTCTCGGCGAGGATTTTCTCCGCAATCGACGTGACATAGTCGATGCTGGTCTCAAAGCCCATTTCAGCAAGGGCTTCCCTGGCTGCCCGGTAGCGTAACTCGGGTTTCTCACCCAGGGTTAGCAAGGCTTCCTGACAACCGAGTTGTGCACCGTCCCGGCACAGCTGTAGCACTTCCTCCTCACTCATGAAGGCCTGGCCGATACGTTTCGGTGTCTTTGCAAAAGTGCAGTAATGGCACACATCCCTGCAAAGATGAGTCAGGGGAATAAAGACCTTGCGTGAGTAGGTGATGATTTTGTGGTGATGCGCATCTCGCAGCACACAAGCCTGCTCTGCCAGTTCAGCGGTGTCCTCGCAATCGGCTAGTGCCAGTGCCTGGTCTTCGCTCAAAATGTCAGTCGCTGCTAAATCAAGCTGCACAGTGTTTCCTTGCTCTCATCTAGAGGGTCCGTAGGTGATACCCAAGCTGCAAGGTTACCAGCAAGACCACCAAAAAGGGAGCGACACTTCAGGACTGGCAGACACAGAGAGAGCAGAAAGGAGCTCGTACACCAAGAGTGAATCTAACAACCCCGCCGTGTATATTCAAAAAAGTACAGAAAACCAGACCAATTTTCTGTACTTGTAGTTAAAGGCTAATCTCCGGCCGCTATTTCATGGCGCCAACCGGGAACAACATACTGGAGATATCTCCCTCCTTATCCTGTTGGTTTGAGTCTGAAAATCTATTCGAACTAATAATCCCTAACGAGTGATTGAAAATTTGGTTTACACTTAGTTTTCGATGCGACTGCGAATCACTAATTCTGTGACCCACTTAACAAGCAGCTTGCTTTTCCATTTGCAAAAACGGCGTAAGCTTTTTAGCACGCTATGCGCATTGTGGTTCTGTCTGCTCGGTCAGGGTCTCCTTGCGCAACCCATGCTGTTTACAAATGCGCGAATCATCGTCGGTGATGGTAGTGTCATCGAACAGGGTGCCATGCTCGTCGATGGTGAATCGATCGTTGCTATTGGCGACGCCGGCGAGTTAAGCAGTGCCGAGAATGGCACTACGTTTGACCTGAGTGGTAAGACTCTAATACCAGGGTTGATCGATGCGCATGCCCATATTGGTTACCAGGGTAGAAATGGCTGGGGGGCTGAGAACTATACGCAGGAAAACCTCATCGACAATTTACAGCAATATGCTTACTACGGATTCGTTGCGGTGTTTTCAGCTGGAAGCGATGCACCGGGTTTGGCAATCGAAGTGCAATCCAGATTAGCACTTCAACAATTCCAGGGAGCCAGATTACTTTATGCGGCGGGCATGGCGCCACCAGGGCAGGGACCTAACAATCAATTCCTGGATCAAGCGCTTGCCGTGGAGAAATCAACAGGTGCGAACATATTATGGGGCCTGGAAAATCCTGAACAAGCTAGGGCAGCGGTAAGGGAAGTAGCTGCGCAGGATTTTGAATTTATCAAGTTATGGGTAGACGATAGAGGAGGCAGCCAACAGAAGCTGGCACCATCGCTTTATGAAGCGGTAATCGAAGCAGCCAGATCGGCAGGGCTTCGGGTGTTTATCCATCAACAATTTGCCGAAGACATGCCTGATCTGATAACCGCCGGCGCGCACGGCTTCCTACACGGCCGCATAGGATCATCATTGAATGCTGCAATTGCTGAGCAACTCAGTCAGTCAAATGTGTTTGTTATTCCAAATCTTGGTCTCGGCGAGTTGCGGAGTGAAGCGATCGGCGCCGACAGATTTCTGGGCCAGGTATTATCCAGCGAATTGCGATCACAATTACTGCCGGGTGCCAACCGGCGAGAGCTCAGTGTTTCCAGAAGTCCACAGCTGGAAGCAGAACAACGGGAGAGTTTCGCTGCCTTAATCGATGCAGGAGTCGATATAGTGCTCGGTACCGATGCAGGCGCGATTCCCAACCACCACTTCGGCTATACGGGGCATCGTGAGCTGGAAATCTTCGTGCGGTTGGGAATGTCACCCATGCAGGCTCTGCAGGCAGCGACCAGCAAGGCGGCGAACCACCTGCAACTGGATGATTTGGGGCTATTACAGTCAGGTTATAGCGCCGACTTCGTGATCTTGGATGCGAACCCTCTTGAAGATATTCGCAATACCCGCAGCATTATGGATGTGTACTTGAAGGGTAAACCCGTGGACCGAGCGGTACTTCAGCAACAATGGCAGGGCCAATAATTGCCTCGGGGAATCTTCTAAAAATCCCAACCGGTCTTGGGGAGCGGCAAGCACAGGGTTTTCTCGAGAGAGTCCAGTAGCGTTTGGGTCGCACTGATTTCCCCGGCAATAGCGATAGCATTGGCACTGGCACAGCCGAGCCACAGACGACTGAATCCGCCAACCGATGCTTCCAATTGAGGAAGTCCTTTTCCGTGGCCAGCCTGCGCTTCACAATTTTCATCCAGATGAATCGTGTATTCGCCGGATATTCCCCGCCAGGATTGCTCGGTATCGAGGAATTGACTGATTGGATCTGTCAGCACCAGGTTGAACGAGAGTGTCGATCTGTTCGGTAAATGGGTGTTGGACAGACAGGCAATCAGGTCGTTGATACGCAATTGCCAGAATGCCTCGGCACGATTTATCTCAACATACTTGCTCCCATTTGTCGTATTCATNCCTTTGAATGGTTCGACGAGTAGATCCTGTAGTTGTAAATGAAACGATTCGATCAGGACTACCACATAAAGCTGATCACTGAGGTTTTTAATGAGGGNCAATAATTCCAGCAGCTGTTTGCGATCTTGATAGGCAATTGCGTTAATCCTGAACGGCCCATNCCCATCCTTCATGTCTCCCCGTATAAAATGTGTTAGCTCTCCAGAGTCATCTCTATAACCAAAGCCGTAGGGGTTGTCCGTCAAACCTAGATCTGCGTGGGTAAGTTCAGGAGGAAACACTTGCACGCTGCCGTGTGCTCGCCAACGATTCATAAGAGACCGATGAATGTCCAGGTAATCTTATTCTGTCAGACGCAAGGGTACAGCTGCTTTTACGGCAACATTCAGNCGTGCCGGATTAAATCCGACTTTGTGCTCATAAGGACCGGTGCCAAATCCCAGTCTGCTGTAATAGCCCTGTTCGAACATACCAAGAGCTGAAGTACTGAATCCTTGCGCTGCATCTTCGGCTATCAGCTGTGCAGTCAGACGTGAGGCCAGTCCCTGTTTACGAGCCACCAGGCTGGTGGTTACTGCGACCACTGCGGCCATGGAATGCTCATTTTCCAGGTGAAGTATGCTGCCAGGTGCAGATGACACGAGGCATTCTGCTGCACCGTTGACTTCGGNGATCAGGGTCTTCGACGCGCCGAGGAAGATATCCATATATCGGGTATNCTCTTTGGCTTCACGATCTATCCAGTGGATTTCCTGCCACAGATGATGCACAGCCGGGCGGTCTTGCACAGGATCATAGGGTCGAAAGATCATCTAGATACCACTCTTGCTTATAGCGAGACCACTCTTGCTTACATAGCATTGTCTGCTATTGACTTAAACCTTTCCAGATCTCTGTCACTTAATGTGAAGGTAATGTCGAGTGGCATGGTCTTGTCCTATTGGCTTATGACTTTTTCGCATTTACTGCGCGTTTTGGTATCTGGAACGCGAGTGCCAGGGCTGAATATACTCGATTTTTGGTCCGTCCTAAACCCATGGGGGGCAATTTCGGCGTCGGCTGCTAGAGGGAGCACNCTTGCAGTCCAGTTGAGAGTATCATGTAATCTTTTACCCGAAAACAAACTGTGCCCAGTAATGGACGAATAATGATGAACGATATAGATCCAGATTTTGATCCTCGCAAACACACTCTCACCGATTCCAGTTATTTCGAGGATCTCGAGATAGGTCAGCGCTTTCTCTCCCCTTCGCGCACCCTGGGGGAAGCCAGCTTTGCCGCCTTCCAGATGGCCTGCTGCGACAATCACCCAATTCATTATGATGTGGAATATTGTCGTCGCCGGGGGCATCCCAATCTACTCGCACATGGTATGCAGGTAGCGATTCAGACAGCACCGGGTGCCGGAATGCTACCCCATGTGCTGGAAGACAGCCTTATCGGTCTTCTCGAACAGAGTTCAAAATTTTTAAAGCCGGTCTATTGTGGTGATACTATTTACCCGGCTTTGGAAATAGTAGACCTGACCCCTGGTAACACCACGGGAGTAATTACCCTGCGATCGACGGTGCACAATCAGCATCGGCAACTGGTCTTGGAAGGGGAGCAAAAAATGCTGGTGCGTAAGTGTACGGCTGACTGAATACACGCTAATGACTATTCACCTACGCCAGCTCTGCCTGGTTGCCAGCGAACTCGAACCAGTTGTCGAACAATTGACTGGGATCCTTGGTATTAATGTTTGCCACATCGATCCGGGAGTCGAAAAGTATGGCTTGAGAAATGTATTACTTCCAATTGGCACGGACTTTCTCGAGGTTGTTGCACCACTGCACGCTGAAACCGCTGCCGGTCGTTATCTGAAAAAGATGGGTGGAAACGCTGGTTATATGGTGATTGTTCAGACCGATAACCGTGCGACTCAGATCGAAGCCCGCCAACGGGCTATTGATGCGGGGATTCGCATTGCACACGAGGAAGACAGAATCGGTTGGAGTTTTTGTCAGCTACACCCGGCGGACATGGTGACCGCTTTTCTAGATATCGAGTGGGATCAACAGCAAGAATTTGCCGGCTGCTGGCATCCAGCAGGAGAGCTCAACTGGAAAGAATTCGTGGACCAGCAGCTATGCAAAGGAATCATTGGGGTAGAGCTACGAAGCGATAAGCCAGGCAGCGTTAAAACGAAGTGGGAAAAAGTCCTGGGAGAAGGAAATGCTCTTGATGATGGCGAGCATTCACTGCAGCTCAGTAATGCAATGCTCCGCTTTGTCGAATTGTCCGACACAAGTAGTCCCGGCCTGAGCGGCATCGACCTGCGCGTCAATGATAAACAGGCTATTCTGAATATGGCAGAACGGTTTGGCTGCATCGACAACACGGGCCACGTTTGTATCTGTGGTATTCGATTCTACCTGCACCAGTGGTAGTAGTGTTTTGACTCGTGACGCTNGTTCAGTCAGCGATTCGAAATATCGCAGTATGTTCAACCTCCAGGGCTACTGCCTGGTCGATCCACATGGNGATGTAAAGCTTGATGAACTGATGCCCCTTGCGTTGCCATTTTTTTATTGGAATCGCATGCACATCGACGAGCTGGCCGACTCTGATGGGTTTACGCAGCGTCATGCGGCTCCCGGTATGTATCCATGCCCGAACAATGAACAGTCGTTTCAATGCCTTATTGCAGGCATCCATCAAGTAATAGGGATGAATTAGCGCATGCTCTCCGCTAAACAGCGGGGATTGGTCACGCTGTGCTTTAACATGCTCTAGGTTGTTTGCCTCTGTTGGTTGCCACAGGTGCGCCGGTGCGGGTTCATCAAGCTCGATTAGATCCCATGCTATCTCGACCCGCTCTTCCTTGCGGTTCTTTCCAGTCATTGTTGCCAATTTGCTGACCGGTGATAATTGTTCGGGAAGCCAGGATTCCAGTTTAGCAAGTAACACATTCTGTTCATTGTAGGCGCTCGTTAAATGGTTTCGCTTGCTGGTTTCCGATGCCAGTTGTTCGGTGCGTATCGTCAGTAGATTGTCCTGATAGGCAGGCTTGAGAAACACCACATCCATGATGCCTCTGGATAGCCAGTCTTCACCATAAGTCCGCAGCAGGGGNTGGCACATNTAAGCAAACACATTGGCACCACTGACCAGCGCGCCNGTGAATCCATATTTCTCTGCCACCTCATCACTATGAATCCTGTTTTCCGATGCCTCTGCATCGTTAAGTGCCAGGATTTGAAATGTAGAAACGGGAGAGTTCATAAAACCGAAATAGTCAGGAGAATCAGCGACTGATCATTTGAACGGATTAATCGAATCAAGCCTGAGGGTCCCTAGTTAAGGATGTCGACTGTGCCAAGTGCCTAATCCATTTGCTGATCTGGCTCCAGCATGCGCATTTTGATGTTCTGTGTTTTGTTTTACTTGTTGGTATTTTTAGGTAGTAAATCAGCCAGTTAATGATCAAGACTACAGATTGGCAGCATGCAGAGGAAGTAAATTGTGGGGTGATTCGGGGAATAAATTGCAGTGCAGCGAAAGGCGCCCGGCGAGTCCAGTTCAGGAGCAGCAAAATAGCCGAATCGCNAGTTTGGTCCACGATTCGGGCACTAGTGAGCTGTTTTTTACTGATTATTCGGCTCTTTCAATTTTGAATCGGTTCAATATTACTCCTGCCCATCAGGTAAAACTCGTCATTAGGGCGAATGCCCGCCATATTGGCGAGGCGGTTTGACAGTGCGAACAGCCCGGCAATGGCCCCGATATCCCAGATATCGTCATCGCTAAACCCCTGATTTTTAAGGAGATCAAAGTCACACTCGTTAATTTCATGGGCTGATTGTGAGACCTTGACGGCGAAATTGAGCATATTGCGTTGCCGATCGCTCAGATCTGCCTTGCGATAATTGGTGGCAAGCTGGTCCGCCAGCAGGGGGTTCTTCTCGCGGATGCGCAGTACGGCGCCGTGGGCAACCACGCAGTAGATACATTGATTCAGACCGGAGGTGGCAACCACGATCATCTCGCGCTCTCCCTTGCTGAGGCCGCTGTCCCGCTCCATGAGTGCATCATGATAGGCAAAGAATGCGCGAAATTCATCGGGTCGGTGAGCCAAAGACAGGAATATGTTGGGAATAAAACCCGCCTTCTCCTGTACTTTTAGAATGCGCTGAAGAATATCTTTCGGTAATGATTCCAGTTCGGGAACGGGAAATCGGCTCACTGCAGATTTATCCATGTCGGTACCTTTCGATTGTCTAATGGCGTTTTATCTCATCCGATTCGTAATGTCGACTCTATCCGTTTTTTGCTTGATTTAGTTCGTAGTGGCATGATCGACTCCGATCCAGCAATCCGATCGCAACAATGGAAGTAAAATGACTTTTGAGACTAGCCGGGATCTGACCGGTNAGCATTACGTGGTGACAGGTGCCAATAGTGGCATTGGCTTTGTGGCCGCTGATAATTTCGCGAGTCGTGGTGCCACAGTTGCCNTGGTGTGCCGCGACACCGACTTGGGAAACAGGGCGCTGGATACGATCAGACACAGTACTCATGATGCCGAACTGAAATTGTTTATTGCAGACTTCGCCTCGTTGCACAGTGTCGCCAGTTTGGCGAAAGAATTAATGCATACCTACTCCAGCATTGATGTGTTATGCAATAACGCTGGAGGAGCCAATTCTGCACGCCAATTAACAGCAGACGGATTCGAAACTACCTTCGCAGTCAATCATCTGGCAGGCTTCGCACTAACACAGCAGCTGATGCCTTCTCTATTGAAAGCGGCCGAGACAGGTGCNNCCCGTGTCGTATTCACGAGTTCAGTAGGACATACGAACAGCGCTCTGGATTTCGATGATCTGAACCTGGTCACTGGCTATGGCACCCTCAAGGCCTATGGTCGTTCCAAGTTAATGAATCTGTTAACAGCCAGAGAATTAGACAGACGATTTGGTGGGCAGAAACTTATCGCCAGTTCCTTCCATCCCGGCACTGTTAGAACCCCGATATGGAGAAAGAGTGGCGTGCTTGCCGGGCTGCTGGGATTCGCGATGTACCCCTTCATGCGGAGTAGCGACAAAGGAGCGGAAACATTGATCTGGTTGGCCGCCGCTAATGATGAGGATGCGATAAACGCCAGGGGTGCTTACTTCTTCGATTGTAAGAAACACCGCAGCGCGGCATTTGCCACCGACGCAGCGGCTGAACAACTCTGGCGCGTTAGCGACGAGTTGATTCAGCCGTTTGTTCGATAACGCCCGCTTTACTCTATTCGTCCTCAACCGGGATACTGTAGGCAACCAGCTGCCCGGAAGTCTGTAATACGACGCGCTGCCGGCCATCGTGCATATAGGTCATCATGCCGTACATTCCCAGGCCAGGTGATTCGACGCTGCCCATACGCTCACCGGTCGCCTTGTCGATGGCAAACAGGTAAGGCGTCTGACCGTCGTCACCGATCGCGGTATGCAACAGCATGCCGGGTGTCACCATCAATGCCGAGTGATTGATATTGCCGGTGGGTGGAATATCGACTCCCTGCAGTGCGGGGTGCTCCTGCACGAACCGCGGCGTGCCGCCATTGGGTATCCACCACAGATGATCGCCAGTGTTCAGATCGATGGCAGTAATGCGGCTGTAGGGGGGCTTCTCCAGTGGCAGACCCTGCGGTCCACGCACGCCATTCGGCGTACCCATGCCCACGGCGTAATCGGCAATCGTCGTGCCGGTCGGTTGCTCCAGCAGTAAATCCCGCTCTTCACCAGGTACGATGGTTCGCCAGCCACAATTGGTACGCGAAATCGTGTAGATGATGCCAGTGGCCGGGTCGGCGGCAGGAGGTCCGCTGATATTCGTACCNCCCAATTCTCCCGGACACCAGGCCGCGCCAATTAATCCTTCGGGATTGTCTTTCTGCATCGGCGGGTTGAAGATGCCGCCCAGCTTGTAGTCCGCCACGATCGCCAGGGCTTCGGCTCTCAATTCCGGCGTAAAATCGATCAGGCCATCTTCCGTTAAGTTCTGTACGTCATAGGGAGCCGGCTTGGTGGGAAACGGCTGGGTGGGCGAAAGTTGTTCGCCCGGCACAGTGGATTGTGGGACCGGTCTTTCTACAATTGGCCAGATAGGCTCTCCGGTTTCCCGATTAAACGAGTAGAGAAATGCCTGTTTGGTAGCTTGAAAGACACCTGGCACCGTTCGGCCGTCAACGATAACGTCCATTAGCAGGGGCGCAGTCGGTGTGTCATTGTTCCATACATCATGGTGCACCATCTGGAAATGCCAGCGCCGTTCTCCGGTTGCGACGTCCAGCGCAATCAGGCTGGCGCTGAACAGGTTATCACCGGGTTGAAATCCACCATAGAAATCTATCGTCGCCGCGTTGGTGGGGACATAGACCAGGCCCAGTTCCGGATCTACCGACAGTGGTGCCCAGGATGAGACATCGCCGGTATAGGACCAGGCATCGTTCTCCCAGGTCTCGTGTCCTACCTCGCCCGGGCGTGGGATGACATGAAATTTCCATTTGAATTTACCGGTTCGTGCATCGTAGGCGAGAATATCACCCGGTACGTTCTCGGTGCGTGTCTGGTTATAACCCTGTTCGGCAGAATTACCGACGATAACCGTGTCGTTAACCACGATCGGCGGCGAGGAGCTCGTGATATAGCCCAGTTCCAGAGGTATGCCTTCGTAAGGATCATAGGTACGGCCTGAATTTATCCATGGGCCCCAGNCTGAGACAAGATCGGGTATCAGGTCGACACCACCGGTTTGCGGGAAGTCTTCCAAAGGAATCGGCGTGCCCCAGTCTTCTAACAGGTCACCCGTTTTGGCGTCGAGTGCATAAAGAAAGAAGGCGGGTGTGACTATGAAGACTACGCCCCGACCATCGATCTCCGAATAGGCGACACCCTTACCCCAGGGCGCGCGCATGGAGTATTCCCAGCGGAAGGTATTAGGTTCGCGGAAAGACCAGAGGGTTTCGCCGCTAACCGGATCGATGGAGACGACATGACGCCGGGAGCCAGCCACGGTGAACAGCTTACCGTCGGCGTACACGGGGGTGGAGCGGGGTGGAGTAGAACCGAAGCTGGAATCGTTCCAGNCCCATTCGATTTCCAGATCCTCGAAATTTGCCGGATTGATCTGGTTAAGCGGTGTCGAGCGGGTATGCCCTGCATCACCGCCAATATAACGCCATTCCTCAGGATTATCTCGCTGATTGACATGCTGCGCATAGCCGGAGCTGAATGACAGCACTAAGGCGCACAACGAAAAAACCTGTATAAGTGGTAAGTAAGGAATATTGAACTTACTGTCTTGAGTGGAGTTGGCTGGCATAAAATCCCTCCTGATTCATCGGCAGTCGAGGAAAGGGATTGCCGAAGTCTTTGTTCTTGTCGGCACAGGATAATGAATTTGACGCAGCGTGTAAAAGGCTATCTATTCGACTGACCGTGGCCCTGGTGATGCTAAGCTCATTAATGTTGGCATGCTTCAACTTCCAACGGATTGGGTCGCGCTGTTTTCATAGTGCTTGGCTTGCATGGCTTGGCTGGATGAGCCAGCCATACTACTGGCTCATCTAATGGTCNACTGGGTGAGGNCTGTTTTTAAGTGCAATGAGCTTTCAGGTATCACGATGAAGTTAGCGCTGATTGAACCTATAATGGCTTAATCAAGAGGTCTCAGATGGCCATGGAGAGGAGCCCGTGAAATACGACAAACAGCTGATTGCATCGACCTTGTTGATGCTCGCCTTCTCATTTCCTGTTGTACGGGCCGCAGACTGGGATAGTTATGGCGGTGTGGGCGGGCAGCAGTACACCGAACTCGATCAGATTTCTGCAGAAAACCTTGACGATCTGGAGATTGCCTGGACGTTCCAGACGGGTGATCTTAACCAGGGATTTGCCCGCAAGGGCCATTCCTTCCAGACTAATCCGTTGTTCTGGAATGGCGCACTCTTTATCACTACAACGTCTAACTGGGTGCTGGCGGTGAATGCAAAGACAGGAACTGAGCTGTGGCGATTCGACCCGAACCTGCCAAAAGAAATCGGATATTCCGAAAGTGCCTCTCGCGGCGTAAGCCTGTGGCACGGCGAATCTACAGTCTGCCCCCACCGCCTGTTTATCGGCACTCTTATTGGTGAAATCTTTGCTCTTGATGCCGAGACCGGTGAGCGTTGCCGTGATTTTGCCGATGGTGGGCGTGCCGATATGAGTATCGGAGTCGGTGAGGTGAGTATAGGGAATTNCGGCATCACCTCACCACCGGCTGTAATGGGTGATCGACTGATCGTCGGTTCCGCCATCGGCGACAACCNGGCAGTGGAGCTGGAGCGAGGCATTGTACGCTCCCTNGAATAACAAGAGTGTCTTATGAATAAGAAAAACAAACGACAAACACTGAAGCGTCGGGATTTCCTCAATGGCTGTGCGGTCAGTCTGGTGGCTGGCAGTGCGCTGTCACCATTGGAGGCNATGGCGCAGGGCTTGCTGGACTCTACGGCATTGCCTCCGGATTACTACCCGCCGACACGACAGGGATTGCGTGGCAGTCATGCCGGTTCTTTCGAGATCGGCCACACTATGCGCGATGGTGGTAGCTGGCAGNCGATTGATTCAGGAGAGGGCGAATACGACCTGATTATCGTCGGCGGCGGCATCAGTGGCCTCGCCGCGGCCTATTTCTACCGCAAGCAGCATGGCCCCGACTCGAAAATCCTCATACTGGAGAATCACGATGACTTCGGCGGCCATGCCAAACGTAATGAGTTCTGGCATGACGGCAACATGTATCTGGTCAATGGTGGCACCTTGAACGTGGAAGCGCCTTCCCAGTACAGCACTATAGCCGCAGGTCTGCTCTGGGAACTGGGCATCGATCGTAGCCGTTACTTTGCAAAGAATCGCAGCATGTTTTCCTTCTATCGGGACATGGGCCTGAAAGGCAGTATGTTCTTCGATAGAGAAACCTTTGGCAGGGATAAACTGGTGGTGGGTTATGGTGAGGACATGGAGCAGTCCCTGGCCCAGTCACCCCTAAACGATGTGGCGAAGCGCGACGCACTGCGACTCTATAGGACCAGTCAAAACTACTTTCCGGGACTCTCTGCCGAACAATGTCGCAAACGGCTCAGTCACATGAGTTATCGGGACTACATCATCGACGTGGTGGGTTGCCATGCTGACGTTCCCAAGCTGTTCCAGGCTTCTTTTCATGGCTCCTTCGTGGTCGGTCCGGATGCTATACCGGCGATTTATTATCGGGACAGTGGCTTTCCAGGATTCGACGGATTGCAGCTGGAAGATTTGTCGCCGAACCTGCTGGCGAATGAGCCGGGAGGACAGCACGGCCGGGAGAATGCGGCCCGAGCCAGAAGCGGTGATCCGGACATGTACTTTCCCGACGGCAATGCCACGATTACCCGGCTGTTGGTGCGCTCGTTGATTCCAGGGGCAGTCACGGGCAGCGACATGGAGGACATCGCCACGGCAGCGGTGGACTACAGCAAACTGGATCTTCCGACCAACGACGTGCGGATTCGATTGAACAGCAGCGTAGTAAATATGCGTCATGACACAGACCGACGCGTTGCCACCAGTTTCGTAACTAATGACAAAGCCTATTCCGTGGGGAGTAAGGCAGTTGTGATGGCCTGCTGGAACTCGGTGATCCCCTATATCTGTCCAGAAATTCCCGCTGCCCAGAAGGAGGCACTTGCCTATGGCGTGAAATCGCCTCTGGTGTACACCGGCGTGTTATTGTCCAACTGGCAGTCGTTTATCGATACCGGCATTTCACGCGTCACCGCTCCCGGTGGATTCTTCTCATCGATTGGCTTGCAGGCGGCATTGGAGATGGGCGACTACCGCACCGCGCGGACACCCGACCAGCCGATTGTCCTACGCATGTCGGCCTATTTCGATGTCCCTGGTAGTGGCTTATCCCGTCGGGAACAGCATCTGCAGGGTAGGAGCAGAATGCTCGCTACGTCTTTCGATACATTTGAGGAAAATATCCGCGATCAGCTAACACGTATTCTGGGGCCTGCAGGATTCGATGACGAAAATGATATTCTTGGTATAACGGTTAATCGATGGCCCCACGGCTATACCTATTCCTATAATCCCTTGTCTGATCCTGAGGAATGGGCCTACAGCACTACTGCCGATCGCCCGGTGATAGTAGGACGTCAACGCGTTGGCCGCATCGCCATCGCAAACGTAGATGCCTCGGCCAGCCCCCATACCGATGCAGCGATCAACGAAGCCTACCGGGCGGTAAATGAATTGATCGAATCCCAGGGCTAATTGCTGGCAATAAAAAAGGCGGAAGGATTTAGACCCTTCAAATAAATGGGGTCAGAGTAAAAATACGGTACTGTATTTTTACTCTGACCCCATTTATATGTCTGCTTAATCTCTCAATGCGAAGGTATACAGCACGTTACCAGATGCGATAGAGACATACTGCTTGCCTTCCACTTCGAAGGAAATTGGTGCGGCGTGAACCCGGGCACCCAGAGAAATATTCCACAGCTCTTCGCCGCTTGCCGCGTCCAGTGCGAAGAAATAACCATCGGCACTACCGGTAAAAACCAGCCCACCGGCGGTTGTGGTAATACCGGCCGATGAACGGGGCATGATGGGAAATTCCCATTCGATCTCAATCGTTTCCGGATTGATAGCGCGAATCGAGCTGTGGAAAGCATCCATCGGCTGATCGTAGCGTCCACCGCCACCGGTGAACCGTTCGCCTTCCTCATAATCCTCATCACGCTTGAAGAAGATCTGCTCCCCATCGAATGAAGTCACGTAAAACAAGCCGGTCTGTTTACTGAAACCGGCTGAATACCAGTTCGTGCCTCCAGTGATTGGAGGTGACACCATGATGCCCTCATAGGTGGGCTCCATACCGGGTACCCGAATCGGGCGGCCATTTACATCCAGTTCCTGTGCCCAGGTCTGGGTGGCGAAGGGTGCGCCTTTCAGGAACTGGCCATTGGTGCGGTCGATAGTGTAGAACCAGGCGTTGCGGTTGGCCCACATCATGACCTTGCGCTCGCGGCCCTCGAAATTGATATCGGCAAGGATCGGCACCTGGATGGCATCCCAATCATGGACATCGTGGGGAGTGAACTGGAAGTGCCATACGATCTCACCGGTATCGCCATCCAATGCGAGGGCAGAGTCGGAATACAGGTTGTCGCCAAGGCGTGCATCGCCGTTCCAGTCCGGACCCGGGTTGCCAGTGCCCCAGTAAACCTGGTTCAGCTCGGCGTCATAGGCGCCGGTTATCCAGGTCGCCGCGCCACCGGTCTTCCAGGAATCGCCTGCCCAGGTATCATTCCCAGGCTCGCCTTCGCCAGGGACCGTGTAAGTTCGCCAGGCCAGTTCGCCGGTCGCTGCATCATAGGCATCGATGAATCCGCGAATTCCGAATTCGCCACCGGCAATACCGGTAACCACCTTGTCTTTCACAATAAGTGGTGCAGCCGTCTTGCTGTAACCGGAATCGTGCGCCGCCACTTCCACATCCCACAGCAGGTTGCCGGTACGTGCATCGATGGCAACCAGATGGGCGTCCAGAGTACTCATGAAGAGCGTCTCACCGAGAATCGCCACGCCCCGGTTGTTACGACCGCAGCAGATGCGTAGATCGTCCGGCACCTCATGGTCATAACGCCAATACTGGCGACCAGTCTGAGCATCGACTGCAACCACGTTACTCGGTGCTTCGGTGATGAACATGATGCCGTCCACCACCAGTGGCACGGTTTCCGCTCGATCGATTACTGGAATCTGATAAGCCCACTTCATTTCGAGCTGTGAGACGTTGGAGGTATTGATTTCATCCAGCGCACTGTAGCGCTGGCTATCCAGAGTGCCGGAATACATCAGCCAGTTTTCAGGCTCCTGTTCCGCATTCACCAGGCGCTCCCAGGTAATCGGGGAGAAGGCCGGTGTCATTACAGTTTCAAACTGTTGTTCCTGCGCGAGATTTTGGGTTGTGGCGACTGTCAGGAGCACCGTCCCTAGTGTTATAGTTGCGCGAATCATCTTAATTCTCCTCCCTTCTCAGAGAGAACAAGAAGGCGACCAGGTCGTCAAGCTCACTCTCTGACATTGTTTGATCGTAACTCGGCATGGTGGATTGCTCGATTCTGTCCATCGATTGAACCTCATTCTTGGGGTAGGACCAGAGATTGGAATCATTGTCCATGATGCGCACCGAGAAGCTGTCTTCGCTCATACGGAAACCGGTACGGGGTTCGCCATCGCGGCCGGTGATACGTAATGTCCACCAACGCGGATCGACGTCGTCGTGCGGGTTTGTCATGGAGGTCATCAACTCGTCTGGAGTCGCATTTTCGCCAACCCGTGACAGATCTGGCCCCAGCCGACCGCCCTGACCGCGTACCATATGGCAGCTGTCGCAATCGCCTTTACCACGAAACAACGCCACGCCGGCGTCGGCATTGCCGTCCAATTCCACCGTAGAAGGGTCGTAGCGCAGTGAGCCAATGTACGCCACCAGCTGCCACACCTTGGCATCCGGCAAGTCGGCATCCACTGGCAGCATGGCTGTGCCGGGAACGCCCTCGCGAATGATATTGAAAATCCCTACCTCTGTACTGGCACGGCGTAGCCTGCCTGTCAGATCAGGAGCGCCTGTTTCGTCATTGCCCTTGGCGTCGAAGCCATGGCAACGTGAGCACTGGCGCTCGAAATAACGATTGCCCTGGCCAATGTCGTAGAAAGTGTCGTAGAGAGCTCCCCCGTCTTCTGCCGTCGCCGGTAGAGAGAAAAGGGTAGATAGAGAAAGACTGCAGACGGCAACGGCGAGGAGCCATTTCCACTTAAACTTCGAGTAAAAGCCCATGCCCACTCCTTTGTTGTTGTTCGGTGAGACCGCTCAGTGTATCACCGCTATCCCTGGTTGCAATTGATTGATTTTTGCGCAGATTAGCGCTCGAATTGCGGCCCTGCATTATCAAAGCTCAGCGAATCTGTAGTGGCGGGACAACTGCCGTGCTGGCTTGAGCGTTGTATCTTAAGGTGGGTCGCGTCAGACAGTTGCAGAAAAAGGATTCCAGAGATCGCCTGAGCATTTCCGCTGGCCAGTGATGACTCACGGTTTCGCAGGGTGTCCCAGCAGTAAATCGCAGAGCCCGGGCCGATCTCGCTAAACCGCCTGTTGACCAGACCCGTCTCAGTGTAATCGAAGAAATAGGCATCGGTTCCCAGTTCACTATTACCTACCGACAGCACACCGACGTCATCCGGCCGCTTGTTGGAGGGCACCAGCGCCAGGTGATCGGCTTCGCCGAAATCGCTAGATCCCAGCAGATACCAGCGCCCCTGAGCCGTGTCTGCCACGTCATGGGCAACACTGCCACAAATTGGCAGGTTTTGCCTTGCCACGCCGAGCTTAGCCACCAGGCCGGCTTTTACTGGCCCCGGCACGTAGTAATCATAGGGACAGACTACATGGTGTTGATCAGAACTAACGAGGCGCTCGAGGTTTGCATACCACAGCGGAGCGGTGCGAGAGTCTCTCAATCCGAAATCCAGTGCAGCGGAGTTTTGCCCCATGCCTCCACCGGCGCTGCCCAGTATGGTGCCAGCAGCAACTTCTACACTGACCGAGTGACTACAGAAGCGATACTCATCTGTACCAGCTACATACTGCTGGCAATTGCCTGCCCCGGTTAGCTGGTTCTGCAGTGTCTCGCTAACGGCTGATAGGTGATCGAAATACCCGGTGACTTCAGGGCAGGGTGTAAAATTCAGCGAAAAGTCGGTGCCGCCGGCGGTCAGGCTTTCGATCACACTGATATTGCTGATGGAGATGTCAGTCGGGGCATAGACCTCGCGCGGCTGCGAGCTGTCTTGCAACATCATGTAGGTGTGCACAGTTGGAAACTTATGGCTGGAAGGATTGGTGGCACCCAGTGGATCTATTTGGAAATAGGCATCACTCGGCAGGGGATCCACGCTGAATATCTGCCTGCTGTTACCGCAGCTCTGTTCATTGCCTGCAATGGCAGCCTCGGAAACGACACTGATGCTGTCGTAAACCAAGGAATCAGTATCGAGCACCCCATTGGCAATCGAATCGATACCGAAATAGAAAACATAATTGCCGGGGGGTAGCCCGCTACCGTTGAGCAGTTCCAGCGAATTGATTTCAGTAAGTGGTTGTTGAAAGGCCACGGAAAATTCGGTGCTCCAGCTCGTGCCATCGTAATAGTAGATGTCATTCGGGGAGGGTAGTGAGGTAACTACGGCTATCCACCAGTCATGACCGGCGAGCGGTGTACCACCGGTGTGACTGATTGCGATCGACAGGATATCGGCGCTGTTAATGGCCTGAGGAGACTGCGAATTATTTGCTTCGATTGTCTGCGAGTAGAGAGTTGGCACGGAAAACCAACCAATTAACAATGCGCACAGGAACTGAAGAGATCACAATCGCATTAAGTGTCCCTCGATTACTCCAGCCGTACTGTTTCGGCATCCTGTAGAAACAGCTTGTTGATGTCTTTTCCAATCGTATCGAGGCAGGAATAGCCGCCATAGCTAAATGGTATTTCTTCATGGCGACAAATCCGGTAGTGCAGATCAACCTCGAAGCAAGTTCGAATACAATCCAGAAATTCTTGAATGTTGATTTCGGATTCATTCTACTCGGCTGAAATCAAGACACAGTCACCAATAGCCTTGACGAATCTCCATCCATGGCTGGACAGGGCTTCGCTTATCAGCTTGTAGTATTCGGCAAGATAGTCGGCAGTCTCGGTTGGCGTTTGTTGTCGTGCCACTACGTCGAAACCTCGAATATCGATCTTTATAACTGTTGAGGTCTTTAGCATTGTCTCGATGCTGAGTCCTGGCTCTGCGAGGCAGTCTGCTCAGAGAAAAACCAGCCGTCAACTTGCTGCTAGCTTAACAGTTATTCAGTATCCCACGTTGTATCTGCTTTACCAACCTGCCCCAGGCCAGGCGCCAGTAGACCGGCTCCGGGGACATGGTTTGCTTCTATTCGGATACCATCGGGATCTTCGAATAGCACGGAATAGTATCCGGGTGCGAAGCCGTCTTCCTGCGGTCCATGAATTATGCGGGCGCCGAGTTCCCTGGCCAGTTGATGAATCTCATCCACGTCCTCGCGGCTGCGAGCTCTAAAACAAAAGTGATGCAGCCCGGGCCGGGTCTGATCAAATCCATCAGCTTTATGCGAGTCATCACAGGGGGAAATACTGATGCCGGTTCTACCGCCAACGCCATAAATGCTTCGCTGGGTTTCGTTCACTATTTGCATGCCCAGGCTACTCAGCAATTTTTTGTAAAAAGGGATAGAGCGGGCAGGGTCACTAACCGTTAGCTGAATGTGGGCTATACCGTTAATATCTGGCATAGATTTTTACCTCACCGCTTGCATCTAATTATGGCTGATAGTTTGGCAGCCAAATATCCGTGATTGTCGGGGATCTGGGGGAGCTGCCATCGATGTCGACAATTCCCAGTCCGAATTCTCTAGTTGGAATGAAGAATCAAGCACCGACTGCTTTTAGCAGAATTGCGTTGGCCGCACTAAACCGATATTGTGCCAATATCGATAGGGTATTTTGTTAATACGAGACACAAAATGCCGCCTGATAATAGGCGGCATTTGAGCATTTTCTTCTTGAATTTTTTGTTATGTATTGAAGATTTTACACAACTTTCTATGCAAAGCTACAAGGGCACAACATTTGTCGCGCAGGGCCCTTTTTGTCCTTGACCTACTTCAAATTCCACTGACTGGCCGTCATTCAGTGTCGCATATTCTCCATTGCTTTTAATTTCAGAGAAGTGGACAAATAGATCTTTTCCACCTTCCTCTGGGGTTATGAAGCCAAATCCTTTGTCTGCGTTAAACCACTTTACGGTACCTTTACTCATT
The DNA here is from genome assembly GCA_002730035.1 of Gammaproteobacteria bacterium. Classification (GTDB taxonomy): domain Bacteria; phylum Pseudomonadota; class Gammaproteobacteria; order Pseudomonadales; family Pseudohongiellaceae; genus UBA9145. The sequence goes on from PBYU01000034.1 coordinate 114,736, forward strand.
GCTTACTTTCCTGTTTGAGGGATTAAAAACGTGACGAAACTGCTATCACGGACTGCTAACATATTGCATTCGGGACGATTTGTCACATATCTATTAGAACAAATAGCAGATTTTGTGAGCGTCAGACCACTCAGTGGCTAGTTAGGTGATCTAATTGCTATGCGTTTTCAGGCACGGATTTATCAAATTTGGGAGCGCCTTCCGGCATAATCTCCCATTTTGCCTTCGGGCCAACATAAATATGCCGTCCAATTTGGACCTCTGGATCTCCATTGACTCATCCAGGGGTAACGCCATGCACCGATCCATTAATTAGGCCGCATAGAGTCGATCCACACTTGCTCCAGAACTGTAGACCGAACCCCTGACTGGATTCGTACAAAGTTAGCAATCTTTCATCGGTAACCCATTTAGATTCTTCAGGGTTTATCAGCGCATTACCTTTGATTTGTTTGCTAATATTTGGCCAAATCCTCTGACTCATTCAAAAATCTACTTGCGATAGCTAAGTAATCATTGCAACGAAGCAACTGGCAAGACTTTGCCATTCCTCGCTGGGTGTTAGACGCCCACGCAAAGGGGCGATTAATCTCACCATCTGAGCTTAGAATCAACAGCCCTTCAGATAACTTGCAGGTCGACGACTTTAAATAATATGCCCCACCCACCTGCCGGCCAGCATCACGCCGGCCCATAGAAAGAGCGAAAGGCTGCCAGCGATTTTGAGTCGGGCTGGGGTGGTGGCTACGCTGTCCCATTGCTCGATGTTCCTGTAAACACGAAAGTGGAAATAGGCCATGTTAATACCGGCCAGTGCGAGTAGTACCATTTTCGATTGAAAGGCGGGATTGAGGACGTGGGATGCGGCACGTGTGATGAACATGCCCAGGCCGGTGCTCGCTGCGATGGCAAATGCGCCCCAGGTCCAGGGTACGAGTTCGCGGTTGAGAGTGGTAATAGGGTAACGAGTTGCGGCAAGCCCCAGCAGGCGCAGGTCAACCCACAGAATGAACCCGACTACCATGGTTGCGGCGATAACGTGGATAGATTCCAGGAAGGGGAACAACCAGGTACCGCCGATCTCCCAGCTGATTGGCCAGTTCTCGATGTCGATCCATTTGGGTGAGCGCAGGAAATTTGAAATCATTACTATGTCACGCCGGGAAGTAGATGTATTCGGAATAAGCGATCCAGCGGCCGGCCATCGCTACCATGATCCATAATCCCAATGACAGCAGGGCTATCGCTCTAGCCGTCCAGAGTCGTTTGGAATTCAGTTCCCAGTAGTCTGTCTGAGCCTTACTCATCAGATGGAAAAACAGCGTTAACAAGATGGCAGGTATCAGGAAGCTGAGCTTCCATCCGAATATCGGGTTGTTGAAATAGCGATTTGGCCGGCCAAAGAGAAAGAATGACCCTGACACAAAATTACTGGCCAGTGCCCACCAGAACCAGGGCATGACGCGTCTGGACATCTCACTTATCTTCTGGCTGGGCACCGCCAATCCCAGGATACGGAGATCCAGCAGTACGACCGAACCCATGACCACGGCGATTCCCAGAATATGCACAGTCTGGATGATGGGAGGGAAGCCGGGAATATTGCGCAATGCCCACAGGGCACCTGCTTGCAGAAATGAGCCGGAGAGCAATCCGCCCATGCTGGTAAAAAATTCTGGCATTGCTTCTAGTTATTGAGAGTGCTTCTGATTATTGTCAACGCTTCTTGTTATGGCTGTGGACGGATGCAGGCTGAGAATAGCACGAATAGGTGCCTTGCTGGCAATGCTGGCAATGCTGGCAATGCTGGATAAGAATCGAGATAAGTCTGAAGATTTCACCATCCATTCGATTAGCTACACACTAAAAGTACCCACTGTCAGGATCGGGGTATTCGGGGCTGGGGTTTTAAGCCTGCTCTTTAT
>PBYU01000035.1 GCA_002730035.1 Gammaproteobacteria bacterium
CCTCCCGGTTCCTCCCGGTTCTAGTTGAATATGTTGCGAAGAAGACCGCGCGCGGCATCTTGCAGTTCATCCGGCACCTGGCCCGTGATGACATCTTCGAGGCGGTTGCGGGCGGCATTGGTGCCTATCTGGGTAAAGATCTCCCTCACCTGCGTAAAGTCAGGCCGGCAGTAGCGGGTGACATCGGCATCGAAGGCGGCGCTGCAATCCACTGGCCAGGATACATTGTGATAGAGCTCATTAATCGGAATCGTTTGAGTGTGAGGTTCTCCCAGTACGGTGAATGACAGATCGTAGTCGAATGATTCTTCTTCCAGATTTATGCCACCGGTGCCGGTCACATCAAAATTGTCCATGTGCAGTTTGACCTGCTGATTCTCCCCAATGCCATTGTCCAGCAGGATATAGCCGCTTAGCTCTCCGAACTGGATGACATCCGGCCACTGCTGAATGGCTTCTCCGGTAGGGCTGAGTGCGGCGATGGCAGTGAAGACCTGCTTGATGACACCGATGTCCACGGAGTTTTCCGTGATGGCAAAAGTAGTCGAGCCACTCAAGGAGTCGATCAATGCATTGGTGGTAGCGCCACTTGCCGTGTAGTCCACTTCGGCATTGAGCTGGCCGGTCACGGCATTAAAGCGCGACACCGTCGAGGTGAACTCAATAATGTTTAGCCGATTAAAAGACAGTTGGGTTGAAAGTTCGGCATCCGCTGACCGACCATCCAGGCGAATCGCACCTTGAACAATTCCCCCATAAGCATTGGTAGGCTGGATCTCGATATCCAATACACCATCTTCGACATTCGTGAAAATATTGATATCTTGAAAATAAAAATCCTCGGTAGAGAGCGATTCAATATAGATACTTCCCAACACATTCATCGCATTCAATGCATCGAGAGGTAGCTCGGTATCCGATTCTTCTCGAGAAGGTGTGGCAACGGTAGCAATTGATGTTGCTGTTTCTTCAGTTTCAGTAGTCGTATCGTTATCAGGATCATCGTCTGGAAAAAGAGTGGACAAGTCGATAGCATTAGTCACAATATCATAACTAACATTAGCTGGAGAGAGTTCGGTTGCAAATCGAACACTGGCGTCTGCCTCGACTTCTGAAGTACCTAACGAGGCTGAGAGACTGTCCAGAACGAACTGGGATTGGTCACCGCTAAAGCTGAAATTGAAAGCTAGCTCTGGGGATGTAGGGCTATTTGCGCTGAATTCATCATCGATTTCATTCAAGCCCAGTGATTGAGCCAGGCCTTGGGGATCAAAATTATTGGTTTCGAATGACCCTTCAAAACGGATGTCGTCATTGAAATTGCTGACGATAAAATCACCCTGCAGCAGCATGGGTGTCACATTGAAATTCAGATCACTGATACTGATATTGCCGTTGTTGACGTCGGCAACGATATTACTCTGCAGTCCCATGCCGATCGGTTCGGTCATGCCTTTATTCAGAAACAGGAAATCCAATTCGAGACTAAAGGGCCGGCCCTCGAGGTTGGCGTTACTACTTTGCAGGTTCATATCATCGACACTGTAACGAGAACCCCTGGAAAGATCCTGGAAATCGATGCTGGCACTGGCAATGCTGATACGGTCGAAGGAGACAGTGACAATTTCATTGTTGGAGTCATCATCACCGCCAGTGATTGTCGATTCGCCGGATGCTTGCCGGTCTCTAATAGGATTATCCACATCCCAGATGGCGCCGCCATTTACATCCACGTAATAATTGATGTGCAAATCATCGGCCAATAGCTCCTGAACAAGCAGCTTTCCGCGGAGTAATTGACCTCTGTCTACTCTCAATGAAATTGCCGAGGTGGAGGCCAGTTCTTGTGGGATTGCCGGATTACGCAGCCTTACATCGTTCAGAGTAAGCCCCATGGCAGGGAAGAAATCCACTTCCAGATCGCCGGCGATATTGAGTTGGTAACCGGTGCTGCTGGCAATGGCGGATTCGAGCGCAGACTTGTATTGGTCCGTATTCAAGAATGTCGCCAAGCCCACCACAACTACGATCAATAGCAGGGCCAGGACGAGCACTATTTTTAGTGACTTCTTCAACATGCGCGTATTGTTTTAGCAGGATAAGAACACACTGGATTCTTTTTTCTTGATGGTAACTACTTAGCAGCGCTTAAGTGTACCGGATTGACTGAGTGCATGCACGGCTGGAGCTGAGTAAGACCGGGGCTTAGCAGCGCTTTGAACCCTATCCGAAGGCTATTGCTGCTTTCCCTCAGAGGGGTCGGGCATTATAATGCGCTCTTTTGCGAAAGCAGGACTCTTTTAAACGCTATGAGCGAATCAGCTCCCACGTCGGCCACACGCCAGGCCAGCGTCGAAAGAAACACCAAAGAAACCCAAATTGAGATTTCAATCAACCTCGATGGCAGCGGTCAGCTTGTGGTGGATACGGGATTGCCGTTCCTCGATCACATGCTGGATCAGATTGCACGCCACGGATTGCTTGATCTTTCCGTCACTGCCAGGGGTGATCTTGATATCGACGCGCACCACACGATTGAAGATATCGGGATTACGCTCGGCCAGGCTTTTGCCCAGGCTCTGGACAAGACCGGTATCCGGCGTTATGGACATGCCTATGTGCCGCTGGACGAAGCCTTATCTCGCGTCGTAATCGATTTCTCCGGGCGTCCGGGATTGGACTATCACGTCCAGTTTGCCAAGGGCTCGGTTGGCCAGTTCGACGTGGATCTGTTTCATGAATTCTTCCAGGGGTTTGTGAATCATGCCCTGGTAACACTGCATATCGATAATATTCGTGGCAAGAACTCACATCACCAGATTGAAACTATCTTCAAGGCGTTTGGCAGAGCCGTGCGTATGGCTGTAGAGGTTGATCCTCGTTCTGCAAACGTAATTCCTTCTACCAAGGGCTCTCTCTAACCAAGTCTTGTTCCAGACACTGTCAAATGAATAGAATTGCGGTAATCGATTACGGCATGGGTAATCTCCATTCTGTCGCCAAGGCAGTGGAACATGTCGGTCGTGTGTTGAGTCAGGACATCGAAGTACTGGTAACGCCCGATGCGCAGAAAATCGCCGCGGCTGATCGCGTCATCTTTCCGGGTGTTGGCGCTATTCGCGACTGCATGGCTGAGATCAATCGTCTAAATGTTGGCCAGATCGTCGAAGACGCCATGAAGTCCAAACCTGTGTTGGCAATCTGTGTAGGCATGCAGGCGCTGATGAATCACAGCGAGGAAAATGGAGGTGTCGACTGTTTGGGCCTCATGGACGGCACTGTTCGCTACTTCGGAGATGATTTGAGAGATGAGAGTGGACAGCGCCTGAAAGTGCCGCACATGGGTTGGAACGAAGTGAAGCAGTCCCAGGATCACCCGTTATGGAAAGACGTGCCCGACCATAGTCGTTTCTATTTCGTGCACAGTTACTACGTGCAAACTGCGGCGCAGGAACAAGTCACCGGAACGACTCACTATGGTACCGAAGTCGTAGCCTCAGTAGCAGATGACAATATCTTTGCCACACAATTTCACCCGGAAAAATCACAGACGGCAGGGTTGACCTTGCTGCGCAATTTTTTGAACTGGGACGGACAACGCTGATGTTGGTAATACCTGCCATCGATTTAAAGGACGGCCAATGTGTGAGGCTACGCCAGGGCCGCATGGACGACGCGACTATTTTCTCCGACGATCCGCTGGAGATGGCTGGGAAGTGGTTGTCTAAAGGCGCGCAGCGCCTGCATATCGTTGACTTGAATGGCGCATTTGCGGGCACGCCAATAAATGCTGAAATCATCACTGCCATTACCGAGGCATATCCATCGTTGCCGGTACAAATCGGCGGCGGCATACGCGATCTGGATAGCGTAGAGTTCTATATCGATGCGGGAGTAAGCTTCGTCATTATAGGAACCCAGGCGGTCAAAGATCCGGAGTTTGTCCAGGCAGCCTGTAGTGCCCATCCGGGCAAGATTATAGTAGGTCTGGACGCGGTAGAGGGCAAGGTGGCAACGGAAGGTTGGGCCGATGTCTCTGAGCGCAGTGCGATCGAGTTAGCACAACAATTTGCCGGATACGGCGTCGCGGCGATTGTCTACACCGACATTTCAAGAGACGGCATGTTGCAGGGAGTCAACGTGGCAGCAACGGTCGAATTGGCGGAGCAATCCACGATTCCCATTATTGCCTCGGGCGGTGTTGCCAAGCTTGCCGACATTGTTGACTTGAAAGCGGCAGCCAAAACCGTAGCCGGTGCCGATATCGTCGGTGTGATAACGGGCCGCGCGATCTATGAAGGCACTTTGGATCTTCAAGAGGCTCAGGTCTATTGTGACGGTGAAGACTGATGGCACTGGCTAAGCGAATCATTCCCTGCCTGGATTGCGATAAGGGCAGAGTCGTTAAAGGCGTGAAGTTCGTCGATATTCGCGATGCCGGTGACCCGGTGGAAGTGTCCAGGCGTTACAGTGATGCCGGTGCTGATGAGATAACCTTTCTCGATATCACCGCCAGTCATGAAGATCGTGCGACAACGGTAGACACGGTAAGCGCGATTGCCGGCCAGGTATTCATCCCGCTCACGGTCGGGGGAGGCATACGCATGCTGGATGATATTCGCACCATGCTCAATGCCGGGGCGGACAAGGTAGCGATCAACACGGCTGCCGTGGATAACCCCGAGTTTGTGCGCGAGGCGTCCGAGCGCTTTGGGTCACAATGCATTGTTGTGGCGGTGGATGCCAAACAGGTTTCAGCCAAAGGGGAACCGCATAAATGGGAAATATTCACCCATGGCGGACGCAATCCAACTGGCATCGATGTTATCGAATGGATCGAACGCATGGTTGACTGTGGTGCCGGCGAGATTCTGTTGACGAGCATGGATCGGGATGGCACCAAGATAGGTTTCGATCTGGCACTGAACAAAGCAGCGAGCAATGCGGTGCGGGTTCCGATTATTGCATCCGGTGGAGTAGGAAACCTGGAGCACCTGGCGGAAGGGGTGTTGCTGGGCGAAGCCGACGCCGTGCTGGCCGCCTCAATATTTCACTTCGGGGAATTCACCATACAGGAAGCCAAACAACACATGGCCTCCCGTGGTATAGAGGTTCGTCTCTAAGCATGTCGGCAGAGGGGCCCTAGTTTGGATCGCGTTGTGCAAAGGTTCCGGAGCTATTGCTTGCCGCCGGTGGATTAAAGGCATTAATTCCCTTCAACACATTTAATGCCTCATTCAGCGGATAGTCCGTCACCAGCACTTCTTCTGCGGAGATTAAAGCCTCTGCCATTTCAGCATCACCCTGAGCAGCCTCTTCACCGTTTGCATTAGCTAACCGACCCGGCAGGTCTGACTCGTTATACTGCGCGACACTTCTGGAGCGGCGTGTCACAAATGCATCGTCGACGACGATGTCCGGAACGATACCCTGAGCCTGGATCGATCGACCACTGGGAGTGAAGTAAAGCGAGGTAGTGAGTTTGATGGCGCGCATTTCATCCAGAGGCAGCACCGTTTGTACCGAACCCTTGCCAAAGCTGCGGGTGCCCATGATGATCGCGCGGCCATGATCCTGCAGGGCACCGGCGACGATTTCCGAAGCGGAAGCGGATCCATTATTGATCAGCACCACCATCGGAACATCACCGGCAACAGTCTTGCGGTTCGCCGAGAAAGACATGTCGTTGCCTTCCAGTCGACCCTGGGTATATACGATGCGACCCTGGCTGACGAAGGCATCGACGACAGCTACCGACGCCTGCAGTATACCGCCGGGGTTGTTTCTGAGGTCCAGTACAATGCCTTTCAGCTCATCATTTTCTTCGTAAAGCTCTTCGATTTCTTCTTCCAGTTCATTGCCGGTGTTGACGCGAAACTGGGAGATGCGCACATAGGCGAAGCCAGGTTCAAGTATCCGGCTACGCACGCTGGCGATGGCGATGACTTCGCGCACGATCTTGAGATCGAACGGCTCCTGCCCCTCTCGCGCTACGGTAACGGTAACTTCGGTACCGGGTGCACCACGCATCATCTGCGCCGCCTCTTCCGGTAGTAATTCACGGAGTGGCTTACCATCGATCTGGATGATCAAGTCGCCGGCCTGAATACCGGCACGGTCGGCAGGTGTGTCATCGATGGGACTGATGACCTTGATGTAGCCGTTCTCACGGCCGACCTCGATACCGAGCCCGCCGAATTCCCCAGCGGTTGTTTCTTGCAACATATCGAAGTCCCTGCCATCGACGTAGGAAGAGTGCGGATCAAGCCCGGACAACATGCCCCGAATGGCGTTCTCAAGCAGAGTGCGATCGTCTACCTCTTCGACGTAGGACATGCGGATACGGTCCAATGCCCCGGTAAACATTCTTACCTCATCCAGCGGCAGGGGCAGTGCCTCTTCTTGCGCACTGACGGATAAAGGCACAGTCAGGGCCAGACTTAAAACGCATTGGTACGTCCGTTGCAGCATATTCATAAATAATTCCTAATAGTGAAGCGCCTTCAAATTGGCGATTCGCGGTGATATTGCCAGGGCCCGGCTATCTGTGTAGCACTGGGCTCGACACACCCTGATCAATTCTACGCATGGTCCTAGTGTTTCAGTTTCTATGGGAATTGGCAAACTCTCTGTCGATAAGACCGAATTCTGCTGAGTTAAATTACCGGATATCAGTGAGTTATAAGAATTACACTGGAGTGTATTCAGTTCTGGAATCTGAGCCAGTTAGTTGGATTCTGGGCCTGTCCATGCAGGCGTATCTCGAAATACAGGCCCGGGCTGTTTGCTACGCCGCCATTGCCGGAAGTCGCCAACACTTCGCCACCATCAACCCATTCACCGGCCTGCATGGCCAGCGCCTGGTTCGACCCGTACAGGCTCATGAATCCATCGCCGTGATCGACGATCACCAGAAGCCCCGATCCCCGCAGCCAATCGGCGAATACTATCTGCCCGGGATGAATAGCTCGCACCGGCGTGCCTTCGCTAACACCGATTGTTATGCCCTGGCGGGTAAGATTGCCATCTCCGTAGCGGCTGCCAAAATGGCTGATGAGTGGGCCCTCGGCTGGCGGCGCCAGGGTGCCCTGCTGTTCCTCGAAAGGCGGCACATCGGCGAAGGATCGTATGCCTTCCATGGCTCGCCTGATTTCTTCGATAAGCGCCTGCAATTCCGCCTGGTTAATCTCCAGTCGCTCCAGTTCGGTGCGTTGCGAGGCAATATCGGAATTGAGTTCTGCCAGCGCGGTCTCGCGACTGGACTTTGCATCATTAAGCGACACAAGCTGCTGATCGAGGTTGCGGCGTTGCTGGCTGAGATCGGAGAGTCTGGATTCCAGGCCCTGATTGACTTCGTCTATTTCACCAATAAGCGAGCGATAGCTTTCTATGCTTGCCAACTGGGATTCGGAGAACACGCGATAGTAATGCAACATGCGTGCGCCTTCCGATAAGTCTTCCTGATTTAGCAGCATCTTCAGGATATTCTGATTACCGGACATGTAAACAGCTCTGATTGCCTGGCCGAGCACTTTACTTTGTTGTGCCCTGGCGTTAGCGAGGGATTCCTGGCGGTCCTGAAGTACTGCCAGTTCAGTCTCAGTGTCGTTAATCAAAGTTTGCAATGTGGTGACTGACTGGCTAACTGCTGCCAGTGCCAGTTCCGCTGCCTTGAGAGACTGCTCCTCGTCACTCTGTCTTGTGTTGGCTTCATTCAGCCAGGACTGGATAGCTTCGATGGCTGAACTGGTTGCTGCCAGGTCACGCTGTGCCTGTTCGCTTTGTTCCGCGGCAAATCCCAGCGAGACAAATCCCAACTGGGAAAGAACGACAAGATTTCTGAAGATTTGTCGCATATGTGGCACCTGGCACCTCATTTAGCAACAGAGGTCACGCCTGAACAGCCGCCTGTGTTTGAGCCGAGCTATCGGATCCTGCTAACAGCATTTTTCCGGTCATCTCCCTGGGAATCGGAATGCCCATTAGTGTGAGCAGGGTAGGTGCAATGTCAGAAAGGTTGCCCTCACCCTGAAACTGCATGTCGTTGCCACCGACATAGATCAGCGGCACCGGTCCGTTAGAGTGAGAGGTCAGAGCTTGATTGGTGTGAGGATCGACCATCTGTTCGACATTGCCATGGTCGGCGGTAATCAACAGTTCACCACCGATAGCGTCAATGGCGGCAACGATTCGTTTAAGGCATTGATCGACTGCTTCCACCGCCTTAACCGAAGCTTCGAAATCACCCGTGTGTCCTACCATGTCACCGTTGGCATAGTTGCAGATGATAATGTCGTAGCAGCCACTCTCGATCGCCTCTACCAGTTTGTCAGTTATCTCGAAGGCAGACATCTCTGGCTGCAGGTCATAGGTCCTCACATCCGGTGACGGAATGAGTGTGCGTTCTTCATTCTCGAAAGGCGCCTCCCTGCCCCCATTAAAGAAGAAGGTAACATGGGCATATTTTTCCGTTTCTGCGATGCGCAATTGGGTCTTTCCGAGGCTGGCCAGGTAGGCGCCCATGACATTGTCCAGTACCTGAGATGGATAGGCGCAGTTCGTGTTGATGTCTGCAGCGTACTCGGTGAGCATGACAAACTCGCCCAAGCGGGGCCGGGTAGCGCGGTCGAATCCACTGAAATCGTCGTCCAGGAAAGAGCGGGTCAACTCTCTGGCACGATCGGCCCGAAAGTTCATGAACACCACTACGTCACCGTCGTCTACGATTGCCGATGGGTGCCCGTGCTGACCTACCAATGTCGCCTGCACAAATTCATCGTCTTCACCGCGCGTATAGGCCGCCTGCAATGCCTCTGTGACATTGGCGTAATCAAACTCAGCCCTGGCTTCGGTGAGCATCCGGTAGGCCGGTTGCACCCGATCCCAGCGGTTGTCTCTGTCCATAGCATAGAAGCGGCCACAGATTGAGGCCACTCTTCCCTTACCTGATTTGGTTAAGAATTCTTCCGCCATCAGCAGTGAGGGCAGGGCACTGCGCGGTGGCGTGTCCCTGCCATCGAGGAAGGCATGCAGGAAGACCCGGGGTGCGCCTCGATCCGCTGCCAGCTTCAGCATCGCCATGATCTGGTCGGCATGGCTGTGAATGCCGCCGGGTGACATCAGGCCGAATACATGGACGGCAGAGTTGGCCTCGACGGCGAAGTTGACGGCATCGTTCAGCACCGCGTTGTCAAAAAAGCTGCCTTCTTCGATATCCTTATCGATGCGTGTCAGGCTCTGGTACACGACACGGCCGGCACCGAGATTCATGTGCCCGACTTCAGAGTTGCCCATCTGGCCAGCTGGCAGGCCAACTGATTTCCCTGAGGTATTGATTAAAGTATGGGGACGCTGTTCCCATAAACTGTCCCAGACTGGGCTGTTTGCGGCGTGTATAGCGTTGTGGTCGGTCTGTTCTCGATAGCCCCAGCCATCGAGGATTAAAAGGAGGGCAGTTTTCTTGGCTGTCATGGAGTCGGGCTCGATCCTGCAGGGCTCACATTGGCTGGCGTATTATGCTCGAAAGCAGGTGGTTAAGCGAGCTATGGCAGGCTCCAAATAGGCGATGGATTGGCAGTATAAGCCCCGATCAAACCCTTCTTTACCGACCTTCAGACGTGTATACTGCATGCCTTTTTTCGACAGCAAGTTAAGCAGCTTTTAACCGCTCAGGCGGTACCGAACAAGACATGGATCAATTCGTAGAATTTATCGGCAATCATCTGGCACTATCCACTATGTGGCTGGTATCACTCGGCGCCATTGTTTTTTATCACCAGCGAACCGCAAGCAGTGAAGTTGGCCCCCAGCAGGCAGTCATGTTGATAAACCGTAAGGACGCAGTCGTGGTGGATGTGCGTGAAAAGAAAGAATTCGATACCGGGCATATCGTGGACTCCATAAATATCCCGCTGGCAAAGCTTAAGCAGCGCATAACCGAATTGAAGAAACACCAGGAAAAACCGGTAGTGGTGGTGTGCAAACAGGGTCAACAATCCGGCGATGCCGCCAAGACTTTACAGGAAGCCGGTCATATCGAAGTGGTTCGACTGTCAGGTGGGATCACCGAATGGAAGTCGCAGTCACTCCCGCTGGTTCAGAAATAACCGATTCCAATCCCAGGAATGCACGATTTTACTAAATAATAGGAATTACCATGGCAGAAGACGAAAACAATCCACAGGCCGCTGCTCCTGCAGCAGATGGAGCTGATCAGCCGCAGGGCCCGCAATTCGCCCTGCAGAGAATCTACCTGAAGGATTCGTCCTTCGAATCACCGCGCAGTCCGGTGGTTTTTCAGGGGCAGTGGAGCCCGAAAATCAATTTCGACATCAAGACGCGCAGCAGCAAGGTGCAGGATGACATCTACGAGGTGATTCTGGTGCTAACGGCCGAAGCCCAAATGGAAGAGCAGGCGGCTTTCCTGGTGGAAGTGCATCAGGCAGGATTGTTCCTTTGCAAGGATTTCGATGAAGCCCAGTTGGAGCAGTTACTCGCAACCATGTGCCCGAACATCCTGTTCCCCTATGCCCGCGAGGCGATTGACGGGTTGGTTATTAAGGGTTCTTTCCCGGCCCTGATGTTGTCGCCGATTAACTTCGATGCTCTCTATGCCCAGCAGAAACAGGCCCAGGAGCAGCAGGCAGCCGAAGGCGGAGCCGCCGATGAAGAGCCACCCGCAGCAGAGACTGTGCAGTAAAGTAGCCTCACTCTACTAATCCAGGTGCAGCAGGTAGCCGATGGTGAACCACCAGCACCGGAGACTGTGCTTTTCTGTGTATTAGCTTCCTCCCATGAAGCCTTGCTGACGCCAGGCTTCATACACTACTACCGCCGCAGCGTTGGAGAGATTCAGACTGCGGCTGCCCGGCAGCATGGGGATTCTAAGTAAATTCTCTGTACCGAGCGTATTGCGCACTGTTTCGGGCAAACCGCGGGTTTCTGGCCCGAATATCAGAAAATCACCCGGTCTATATTTCACCTCGCTATAGTGCCGTGAAGCCTTGGTGCTGATGCCAAAAAACCTATGATTTTCGTGAGTTTTGACGAAATCCTGCCAATTATCACAGGTGAAAATCCCAGCAAATTCGTGATAATCCAGCCCTGCCCGACGCAATTTCTTGTCGTCCAGATCGAATCCGAAGGGCTTAATCAGGTGCAGTTGTGAACCTGTATTTGCAGCTAAACGGATGATATTTCCCGTATTTGGGGGTATTTCTGGCTCAAAAAGGACGATATTGATCAATTTTTAGTCATCTATGTTAACGATGTTCATTTAACTGGGTGCGTCTGGGCTGTTTCCAGTAACTCATTATCGATTTCTTCCCGGCTTCACCCCGGTGATCTGTGATCCCTCTGTCAGTTCCCGAAATCCAGATTCATACTTACCCTAGTTTATCCCTGTAGCTGTTGAATTTTGTTTTAGAATTTAGGGGCTTAACCGATACTCCTTAAGGGCTTTTCTCAAGTTTCGCGTGCCCCTGCGCGCGAGACAGGGATTCGAACCCCTCGGAGAAAGGACTGCTTCGAGAAATCACACGGTCTGTTTTAAGAGGGCGGACCGTGCAAAATCAACATTTGAGAACGGGCGATAATGCAACTTTTTGGCAAAAAAGCAAAGTCGAAAGGCCGCGTTGGATTGATGATCAATGAGGATTCGATTGCCATCGCCTATCTGGAATCGAGGCGCGGTGAACCGCGCCTGATTAGTTGTCAAAACCTGGCTTTGGAGAGCGCGGGCAGCGCAGGGAAGATGCTGGAGAAACTGGTTAAGCAGATGAACCTGGAAGGTGAGCAGTGCAGCTATGTACTGAATCCAAGGGATTACAACCTGCTCCTGGTGGAAGCGCCCAATGTTGAACCGGAAGAGCTACGCTCCGCCGTGCGCTGGAAGATCAAGGATTTGCTGGACATGAAAGTCGAAGATGCGGCAATCGATACTTTTCCAGTGCCCGAGGATGCCTATCGTGGTCGCAAGATGGTTTATGTGGTGGCGGTGCTGAAGTCACGCATCAAATCGATTGTAGAGATGGTAGATGGTAGTGGAATGGAACTGGCTATCATCGATATTCCAGAGTTGGCGATGAAGAATTATTCATCCCTGTTGATCGAAGATTCACAAGGTGTTGCATTCATGGATCTGCGCCGCACCGGTAGTACGATGAATATTACTCGCAACGGAGATCTGTATTTGACCAGGCGTATCAACACCCAGCTCGATCCCGATGTAATGGATTCGCCCGAATGGCCCAGTCTAAAAGACCGGCTTGTGCTGGAGATTCAACGTTCTCTGGATTATTACGAGAGCCAGCTTGGCGGGGGACAGATAACTCGAATCGTTATTGCCCAGCGCCATCACGATACGGCGGGCATGGCAAAGACACTGGATGAATTACTGGCTGCACAGGTGATGTCGCTAAATCTGGCAGACTACCTGCAGAGCGATGTGCCGCTGACATCAGAATTACAACAGCTGGCGATGGCACCAATAGGCGCCTGTCTGCGTGACATGAAGAAACCGGAAGCGCTGGAATTGCCGGATCCTAATGAACAGGAAGCGGCCTGATGAAGCAGCAGATCAATCTGTATTTTCCGGAATTCAAGGTCAAGAAAGATCCGCTGACGGCTCTGCTGATACTGGAGCTAACCGGGTGCTGAAGTACCTGACTGGCACCTTCACCGAAAACCTGGTGGAAGATGCCAATGATGTTGTGGAGCCAGGAGAATCCTTCATTGAGGTGGATGCCGTAAACGGTTCCAGCGACGTGATAATCAGCATCTTCGAGGGACAGACTCAACAACGTTCCGGCGTCGATGGCGACGCCAACGACGAGCAGGATGACATTGCACTGTTTACTTCGGCGCCCGGTGAGGGTTTCGAAGGCACTGCAACGGTCGAATTTGACTTGAGCGATGTCTCGTTGCCGTTCTCACTGGATTTTCTCTCGTATGACTGGCGCGGTGTGGGAGAAACGGAGGATGTTAACGAAGACGCGGACTACTCGGACAATCCACGCTCACGGGTAGAATTCGGCTCATACCGCGGTCATGATCGGGTAATCAACTGGCAGGAAATCTATATCGGCCCCTGACCAGGGAGCCTCTGAACAAGTATATGGAATCGTTTCGCTTGCACAGTCAGTAGGATTCAAAGGCCTTCAAGACGCTGGCTGATCTTCCGCCGGTTCGGCGCCGCCTTCTTCTGTTACGTCCTCGAGTTCCTTAATTTTGCGGGTTAGGGTGTTGCGCCCCCAGCCAAGCAGATTTGCGGCATCACGCCGTCTGCCTGCGGTGTGCTTGAGGGCAATATCGATGAGAGTGCGTTCAAACATCGGCGTGGCCTCATCGAGGATCTTGGTATT
This sequence comes from Gammaproteobacteria bacterium, assembly GCA_002730035.1. Taxonomy (GTDB): domain Bacteria; phylum Pseudomonadota; class Gammaproteobacteria; order Pseudomonadales; family Pseudohongiellaceae; genus UBA9145. The sequence goes on from PBYU01000035.1 coordinate 13,362, forward strand.
ACCCAGATTCAACTGTTGATCGGCCCAGGCCTGCAGGGCCTGCGTCCAGTTACCAGTGCTGGCAGTATCTATTTCCTGCTCGGAAAACTCCGGTGGCAGGTCGGTGAGATAGACCTCGCGGCTCGACGCCATCACCGTAATCCAGCGGCAGAAATTTTCCAGTTGGCGTACGTTACCGGGCCAGCTGAGCCCGGTCAGGTATTGCTCGGTCTCCGGTCGCAGAACTTTGGGTTCTACCTCCAACTCTTCCGCTGCGATATTCAGGAAGTGATTGGCCAGCTTCGGAATGTCCTCCCGGCGATCACTCAGCCTGGGAATATGAATGCGGATTACATTCAGGCGATGGAACAGGTCTTCCCGGAATTGGTGTTCTTCTACCAGTTTTTCGAGATTCTGATGAGTGGCTGCGATGATTCTCACATCCACCTTGATCGAAGTGTGCCCACCGACGCGATAAAATTCTCCATCAGAGAGCACACGAAGTAGCCGCGTTTGCGTGTCGGAAGGCATATCGCCGATCTCATCGAGAAACAGGGTACCGCCGTTTGCCTGCTCGAAGCGCCCCGTGCGTTGCCGTGTAGCGCCAGTGAAGGCGCCTTTCTCATGGCCAAAAAGTTCTGACTCGATGAGTTCTTTGGGTATTGCAGCCACATTCAGTGGCACAAACGGCTTGTCCTTGCGAGGGCTATGGCGATGCAGGGCATGCGCCACCAATTCCTTTCCGGTTCCGGATTCACCATTGATCAGCACCGAGATGTTGGAGTTGGACAGCCGCCCGATGGCCCCGAAAACTCCCTGCATGGCCGGTGCTTCGCCGATGATTTCCTGGTTCTTCTCAATTGTCTCGGCGGTGTCCTCGATGTTGTGTTCTCTGGCATGGTCCAGGGCGCGTTGTGTCATCGCCACAGCCTCATCGATATCGAAAGGCTTGGGCAGGTATTCGAAGGCGCCACGGCTGTATGATGAAACTGCGCTGTCCAGGTCCGAGTGTGCCGTCATGATAATAACCGGGAGCTCGGGATGTTGCTCCTTGATAGTGGTTAACAGGTCCAAACCACTGATGCTCGGCATGCGTATGTCGCTGATGATAGCGTCGGGAGACTCATGCTCGAGTCGATGCAACAGATCGTTCCCATTTTCAAAACTCACAGTATTCATGCCAGTCTTGCCGAGTGATTTTTCAAGCACCCAGCGGATCGATCGATCATCGTCGAGTATCCAGACTGAATTATGTGTACTCATTCTTACTTAACCTTTCTCTAGATGGTTGTCTTTAAGTCATCAATGGTTGGAATTCGAAATCGGTAGCACTACCGAGAATTTGGTTTTACCGGGCTTGCTCTCAACCGCGATCATGCCCTTGTGCTGATTGATAATGCCGTGGGTAATCGGTAATCCAAGACCAGTGCCATCGGGTCTTCCACTAATCATTGGATAGAAAATTGTGTCGAACATATTGGGTGGAATTCCGGGCCCGTTATCAATCACTTCGATGCTGGCGGCGAGTCGATGAAACTTTATTCCAATAGTGGTATTGCGCAACACTCGGGTGCGCAGCAATATTTCTCCCAATTCATGATCCACGTCTGGGCTATCCAGGGACTGCAGGGCATTGCGAACTATGTTCAACATGGCCTGGATAAGTTGTTCAGCATCAGCCTGTACGGGCGGGATACTGGGATCATAGTCATACAGCAGCTTGATACCGTGGCCGCTTACCTCTGCTTCAACCAGATTACGGACACGCTCCAGTACTTCGTGGATATTGATGTCCTTAATCTCCAGGGGCTTGCGTGAGCCCACCAGGCGATCTACCAGGTTATGCAGGCGATCTGCTTCCTCGATAATGACGTTGGTGTAATCGATGAGGTCGGCGTCCTTGATCTCATGCGCTAACAACTGGGCGGCACCGCGAATTCCCCCCAGGGGATTCTTGATCTCATGGGCCAGTCCGCGCACCAGTTCACGGGTAGTGGCATGTGCCGAATGCAACGTTTCTTCACGACTGATGCGATGGGAGAGCTCCAGGGAATTCAATTCCAGCAGCGCCTGAGTCTCACCATCCTCGTCGAAAGGACTGATGGTGTAGTCCACGAAAATGGTTTTTTCGTGCATCACCTGAAGCTCAACCCTCCGTTTAGTAAAACTCACATTCTTAACAAGTGCAGTCTGCATCTCGCCGATGTCTTCCTCTGCGTTAAAAAATACATCACCAATAAATAATTGGTTTGCCTTACGATCACTGATATCCAAAAGGGTCTCTGCCGCCATGTTGATGTAAAGCAAGCGGAGCTTGCTATCCAGTAGCATGACCCCGGTCTTGAGGTTATCCAGCAGGCGTTTGTGTACATTATCCGGGGACACTTTTCTACTCATTAACATCGTGCTTCTGCTTCAGCCCTTCTAATCCTACTTTTGTGTATCGATTTCGTACCAAAGCACGGCACATTCTTGATAAGGGTCATTGATTACCCCTGCGACCGGTTTTTCACTCTTTTCAGTGTCCAGTACACATTTGCTAATGCAATAAGCAAACCAACTAGGAGGACTGAAAAATCCTGTTGGAGGGCCGATTATCAGGGGTTTCCAGAGGTAGGGAGCACCCTGGCAACAGCAGGGAGTGGGAGTATGCACCAAAATAGTGCATTTATCAATAGGGTCGGCAGCAATCCGATCAGCACAAAAAAAGCCCGGATAATCCGGGCTTTTTCAAACTTTCCGGAACTACTATGCGAGTCCTTCCTTGGTACTCTTGATTATGACTGCTGCTACTTTGTAAGGATCTGCATTCGATGCCGTGCGGCGATCTTCCAATCGTCCCTTCCAGCCTGCCTGCACAGTAGCGACAGGAATTCGAATGGATGCACCTCGGTCTGATACCGCATAGCTGAATTGGTCAATAGCCTGTGTCTCATGCAGTCCAGTAAGGCGCTGGTCATTGTTCGCGCCATACACGGAGATGTGACGGTCGATATTCTGACTGAAGGCTTCACAGATCTTGGTGAAGATTGATTCATCACCGACATCACGCATTGGGCCATTGGAGAAATTGGCATGCATACCGGAACCGTTCCAGTCCAGGTCGCGACCCAAGGGTTTCGGTTCCCAATCGATAGCCAGTCCGTAGCGCTCGGCAGTACGCTCCGCCAGATAGCGGGCAAGCCAGGCTTCATCACCGGCTCGCTTGGCCCCTTTGGAAAAAGTCTGATATTCCCATTGGCCTGCAGCTACCTCAGCATTGATTCCTTCGATATTGATACCAGCCTCAAGACAAAGATCCAGATGGTCTTCGACACAGTCACGCCCATGGCAATTAAAGGCGCCAACTGAGCAGTAATAAGGGCCTTGAGGTCCTGGGTATCCGTTAGCAGGGAAGCCCGGAGGAGCATTGGTTTTAACATCCCACAAGAAATATTCCTGCTCAAAACCAAACCAGAAGTCATCGTCGTCATCATCGATCGTGGCGCGCCCATTGGATTCATGGGGGGAGCCATCGGCGTTTAGTACTTCGGTCATGACCAGGTAGGCATTGGCACGATCAGGATCGGGAAAGACTGCGACCGGTTTCAAGAGGCAGTCCGAATCTTCGCCTGTTGCCTGTTCGGTAGAACTACCATCGAATGACCATTCCGGACACGCTTCCAGAGTACCGTCAAAGTCATCTCTTACCATGGTTTTGCTGCGTAGGCCCTGCGTGGGTTTATAGCCATCAAGCCATATGTATTCCAATTTTGATTTCATTTTCTATCTTTCTCCTAATCGTTTTTCGACTACTTGATATTCATGACTCTTGTTTAAAAAATCTGCTCATAACTCTCGTAACTACATTCCAGATCCGTCCGTGCCATAGACAACCGAATCTGCGACGCGTCAATTGGCACGCCTCGAAGCACACTAGCTGCCACGTTTGCAAGGGGGTGCCGTATAGCCAGATAAACTATCTCTCTAAGGCTTGCCTTGTGTGTATGGGGAAGAGCAAAATGTATGCCAGCAGCCACACCGCTGCAAGGCCCGAATTTACTGGAGCTGAGAAGAAACTTCAACAAAAAAAGCACCAACTGAGTGCGCATAGAATCATTAGGCCTCAATATTGTGCATTTCTGGCAAGATTAGCTGCTTTGTGCACCATCATCTGCCAGAATCTACCGGCCCGGCCGCATGCCAGAAGATGGCAGCCGCATATCCGAGAAAACCCATGTTGTTCCTCGTCAAATTATTTCCTGAGATAACCATCAAGAGTCGTCCCGTGCGACGCAGATTCATCCGTCAACTCCGCAAAAACCTGCGGGCCGTATTGCGGGAGTTCGATGAATCCGTGTCGGTTAGCGGCGAGTGGGACGCTCTGGAAGTCGAAACCAGCTGTGATCAGCCAGATACCCTACGTAAGATAGCGGAGCGCCTCAACTGCACTCCGGGCATCAGTAATATACTGCAAGTAGACAAGTATCCTCTTCCGGACATGGATGGAATACTGCAGCTGGCGCTGCAATACTATAGCGACGAGCTACGCGATAAAACTTTCGCCGTGCGTTGCAAGCGTGGCGGTAAACATGCCTTTAAATCCATCGATGTCGAGCGTTATGTGGGTGGAGGATTGAACCAGCATACTGAGGCGGCGGGCGTTAAACTGGTGAATCCCGATGTCACCGTGGCATTAGAAATTCGAGGCGATGACCTGTTCATGTTGAACAGACGTAGCAAAGGGCTGGGGGGATTCCCCCTGGGTACCCAGGATGCGGTATTGTCATTGATCTCCGGTGGATTCGACTCCACCGTATCGAGCTACCTGTGCATCAAGCGGGGCCTACAGACTCACTACTGTTTCTTCAACCTGGGTGTAAAGGCCCATGAACTGGCGGTCAAAGAAGTTGCGCTGTACCTGTGGATGAAATATCACAGCTCTCATCGCGTTAAATTCGTCTCCATTCCTTTTGAAGCGGTGGTGGAAGAAATACTCAAGAAAATTGATGACTCACAGATGGGCGTCGTCCTCAAACGCATGATGTTGCGAGCGGCGGACAAGGTGGCGAAAAGTCTGGATGTCAAAGCGCTCGTCACCGGGGAAAGCGTTGCCCAGGTGTCCAGTCAGACACTGACAAATCTGGCAGTTATAGACACAGTATCGGACTCCCTGGTGCTGCGGCCTCTGAGTACCAGCAATAAGCAGGACATTATCGATGTCGCCCGAGCCATCGGCACCGAGGAATTTTCCAGGAATATCCCGGAATACTGTGCCGTCATTTCCAGAAAACCAACCACTAGAGCGAAGCTGGAACGAATCGAGAGGGAGGAGTCCTATTTTGATTTTTCAGTGCTGGATACGGCGCTCGATTCCGCCAGTCACCAGCTCATAACTGAGGTCGTAGATGACTTCAATCACGCTGCTGCGGAGGTAACTGTTGTCAATGAGGCGCAGCCAGATAGCGTCGTGATCGACATACGCCATCCTGCCGAGTTGGACACCAGCCCACTCAATCCACTGCGAGTGAATGGTGCCGCTGAGCTACTTACTATCCCGTTCTATCAGCTGCGTAGTAGCTTTGCCGAGCTGGACCCCGACAAATATTTCCTGCTTTACTGCGACAAGGGCATGATGAGTCGGCTGCATGCCGCACACCTGCAGGACGAGGGATTCCACAACGTCGCGGTACTCGATCTATCGGCAACACCGGAAACTCGCTGAAAACTCTCCGCAACCTATCCCTCAATTTATTTCAATAAGCTCCACCATCTCGTGTATACTCGCCGCCTTTTGCTTTCAGCAGAACTGCAATCAAACATAAACTGGCCAGCGTAGGAAATCGTGCCCAATACCATTCGCAACATTGCAATCATTGCCCATGTCGATCACGGCAAGACTACGTTGGTGGACAAGTTGCTCCAGCAATCCGGAACCTTGGGGAGTAGAGGATCGCTTGTGGAACGCGTTCTCGATTCCAATGACCAGGAACGTGAGCGGGGCATAACCATTTTGGCCAAAAATACCGCGATTAACTGGCAGGGTTATCGTATCAACATCGTCGACACACCCGGACATGCCGACTTCGGTGGCGAAGTAGAACGGGTGCTCTCGATGGTGGACAGCGTACTGCTTCTGGTCGATGCGGTGGAAGGACCCATGCCACAGACCCGCTTCGTCACCCAGAAGGCTTTTGCCCAGGGATTGAATCCGATCGTAGTAATCAACAAGATTGACCGAGATGGTGCCAGGCCGGATTGGGTGCTTGGAGAGGTATTCGACCTGTTTGACAAGCTGGGTGCTACGGAAGAACAACTGGATTTTCCCATCGTTTACAGCTCGGCCCTGCGGGGCGTGGCGGGATTGGAAGCCGATGAGTTGGCAGAGGACATGCTGCCATTGCTTGAGACCATTGTGACAAAGGTGCCGCCACCGGATGTAATTACCGATGCTCCTTTCCAGATGCAGATCAGCGCGCTGGATTATAACAGTTATGTTGGGGTCATCGGCGTTGGCCGAATTACTCGTGGCAAGGCTCATTCGAATCAGCAGGTGATCATCATCAATCGAAGCNGCGAGCAACGTAAGGGGAAGATCCTGCAGGTTAAGAGTCATCTGGGCCTGGAGCGCATCGATGTCGACGAAGCGACCGCCGGAGACATCATCTGTATTACCGGAATCGACAATCTCAACATCTCCGACACATTGTGTGATCCTGCCCGGGTCGAAGCGATGATGCCGCTGACGGTAGATGAGCCAACTATAAGTATGACATTCCAGGTCAATGATTCACCCTTCGCCGGCCGGGAAGGCAAGTACATCACTACCCGGCAATTAAAAGAAAGGCTGGAGCGGGAGCTACTGCACAACGTCGCGCTCCGAGTAGAACAGGGTGAAACTCCCGACAAATACCGGGTTTCCGGGCGTGGTGAATTGCACCTGTCAGTACTCATAGAAAGCATGCGCCGGGAAGGCTTCGAACTGGCTGTATCACGACCTGAGGTTATTATTCATGAAGAGAATGGTGTGAAGCAGGAACCCTTCGAAGCCCTGGTAATCGATTGTGATGAACAACATCAGGGAGCTGTAATAGAGGAACTGGGGCAGCGTCGAGCCGAGATGCAGGATTTGAAGCCGGATGGGAAAGGACGTGTCAGGTTGCAATTCATTGTTCCAACCCGAGGACTCATCGGATTTCGATCTCAGTTTCTCAGTATGACATCAGGCTCAGGACTAATGACCCATGTCTTTGATCATTACGGTCAATATAGGGATGCTGAATTGGCTGGACGCAGCAATGGTGTTCTGGTATCGATGGCAAAAGGCAAGACTCTGGCCTATGCACTTTACAATTTACAGGACCGGGGACGGCTGTTTATCGAACCAAACACGGAAGTTTACGAGGGGATGATCGTTGGCTTACACAGTCGTGACAACGACCTGGAGGTCAATCCGACCAAGGCCAAACAGCTTACCAATGTCCGCGCTTCAGGAACCGATGAAAACATTCTGCTCTCTCCACCCATTAATCATAGCCTGGAACAGGCCATGGAATTTGTAGTCGACGACGAATTGGTGGAAGTGACTCCTGGATATATTCGGCTGCGCAAGAAATATCTCACAGAAAATGAACGCAGGCGCATGAGCCGTGGCACCACACCGCGAGCTTAGGAAACCTCTCAGCAATCAGCGAGTCCTCAAGAGAAACTAGCGAAACACAGTCCGGTGTCCTACCATGAGCTGTTGATAACTCGAAANGCCAGGCTNGCTCTGAACATACTTGAACAGAAGGCCCCTGGAAGGAAGAGTCACTTGCTAGTTCTGTTCCCGGAAATAAAGCCCTACAAACGACATCAGCTGAAAGTGTCTGAGACACATGGGCTGTACCTGGACGAAGCCGGTAATGCCGATGGTATTCCAGTCCTGTTCGTTCACGGTGGCCCCGGTGCTGGCTGCGATGCCAGTTCCCGCCGGTTTTACGATCCCGAAATGTTTCGAATAATCACCTTCGATCAACGGGGCTGCGGCCGCTCCACGCCCCATGGAACACTCGATGAGAACACCACAGCGGACCTGATTAGNGATATTGAATCAATCCGTGAGTATCTGGGCGTCGAGCAGTGGACTTTGTTTGGTGGCTCGTGGGGTTCGACGCTGAGCCTGCTATATGCCCAGCAGTATCCGCAGCGGGTACTGGCGCTGGTTCTGCGTGGCATCTTCCTATGCAGGCAATGTGATATCGATTGGCTCTATCTAGACGGTGCCAATCGTGTATTTCCAGATTTCTGGGAGGATTTCAATAAAGCACTCCCGGAGAGTGAGCGCAGCGACCTGATTGCATCCTACTACGCTCGATTAACCGGAGAAGACGAGTTGGCACGCATGGCGGCGGCGAAGGCCTGGTCGGCATGGGAGGGCAACTGTTCCAAGCTGAGGCCCAGTGCCGAGGCCATGGCAAAAATCACCAAGCCGCATAACGCGCTAGCTCTGTCACGTATCGAGACCCATTTCTTCATGAATCGGGGCTTCATCGAAGAAAACCAGATTCTGGATAACATGAGTGCAATTGCGGATATTCCCGGACTTATTATTCACGGGCGCTATGACATGATCTGCCCACTCAACAATGCATTGGACCTGCATCACCAGTGGCCCAATTCCGAGTTGCATATCGTGAGGGATGCCGGCCATTCGGCTTCCGAGCCAGGCAATGTGGATGCTCTGATCAGGGCAACCCAGGAAATTGCCAAGAAATTGGAGTCGGCTGGTTAGAGTGGATCCTCTGGACAAGAATATGACCACTCTTGCTTACAGCAAGACCACTCTTGCTTACAGCAAGACCACTCTTGCTTACAGCCAAAACTGTTATCGAGGCGCAGGAGCGGCGACATGCATGGACGCATTAATGCCGCNAGCGCAGGGATGCGCAAGAGCGGTCCCTGTCGTGTCCCAACCCATCGTTGTCGTGTTTGCCATCTGGGGGCAGCCATGATTGCCTTGATACAGCGTGTGAGTTGGGCACAGGTCAAGATTGAGGCAAATCTGCATGCCGAAATTGGTCCCGGCTTACTGGCGTTTATCGGCATTGAAAAAGCAGACTCACAGGTAAACGCCGATAAGTTACTGGGCAAGATTCTGGCATATCGCGTATTTGCCGATGCCGAGCACAAGATGAATCTTGATCTGAAAAGCATCGATGGCGGCTTGATGCTGGTCTCTCAATTCACCCTGGCCGCCGCTACGGATAAGGGACTGCGGCCCAGTTTTTCTTCCGCCAAGCCGCCGAAGGAAGCTGAACAAATCTACAATTATCTGGTGAGCCAGGCTGAGGAGAAACACCAACTGGTTCGTAGCGGTCAGTTCGCTGCCAACATGCAGATCGCACTGGAAAACGACGGACCCGTTACGTTTATTTTGAATGCTTGAAAAACATCCGGGTTAACTTGCNGCTTGCTGTTCTTCTTCAGACTGCCGCTTTTTGATCATTCTACCGGCCAATATACCGACTTCGAATAGNGCCCACATCGGCAAGGCCAGCATGGATTGGGTGAAGGGGTCGGGCGGGGTCAGCAACATCGCCACCACGAAACAGCCAACCACTACATAGGGACGTTTTTCCGTCAATGAGTCAGGTTCAACNAGGCCTGCCCAGATACAGAGAAACACAGCGATGGGAATCTCAAAGGCTACTCCGAAGGCGAAGAAAATCGTCAGCGCAAAACTCAGGAAACTGCTGATATCTGGTGCCACCTGAATACCTTCCGGTGCCATCGAGATAAAGAAAGAGAACACGATGCTGAACAGGATATAGCGAGCGAAGGCGATTCCTGAATAGAAAAGAACTACGCTCGAGACGAATAATGGAATCGCCAATGTTTTCTCTTTCTTGTACAATCCCGGCGCAATAAATGACCATAGCTGGTAGAGAATATAAGGAGCGGCCAAAAGTAAGGCTACAAAAAAGGTCAATTTAAATGGCGCGAAGAAGGGTGAGGTCGGATCGATGGCGATCATACTCGTGCCTTCGGGCAAGACGTCCAGCAGGGGACCAGCGACAAACAGGTAGATCTGGTCGGCCCAGGTAAATAATGCCAGGAACAATACGACTATAGCGACTATACACTTCAGGATACGATCGCGTAGTTCGACCAGGTGGTCGATGAGGGTCAGTTCTTTTTCGTCTTCAGCTGATGTCATCGTTCTATTTTTCTTCGGCAGTGGTGTTTTCCTGGGCTAATTTTGGATTCTTTCCGCTTCCATATATTTGATTAGCCACTTCTTTAACTTGCTCACCCGCTTCTTCGATCTGTTCGCCGCCTTCCCTAATTTCTTCTTGCATGGATTTCTCTGTGGCAGTTTGTTCCTCAGTGGCTGGGGAGGCGCCTGGATCGAANTTTTCTGTGCTTACGATCTTGTTTACCGAGGCTTCGGTGTCTTTCGCTATGCCTTCTACTTCGGTCTTTGCTTCTTCCAAATCCGCCATAATAGATTCATTATGTAATTGCCTGCGGATCTCATCCGCATTGAGCTCCCTTTCAATCTCTGATTTAACCTTGTAAAAGGAGCGACGAAAGCGGCCTATCCACAAGCCTGCCGTCTTAACTGCCATAGGTAGTTTCTCCGGTCCAATTACTACCAGGGCCACTATGAGAATTAGAAGTACTTCAGTTGAATGGATATTAAACATAAACGGTAAGCGCTCCAGTCAACTCGGAGAGCGCAGCTTCACTCGGGAAACCTCTATTTAAATGGGCTGCCAAATGCCACAGGGATTGTACTGGTCAACCTCTCTGGTGCAAACAATCTCCAGTCTTACGATTGATTACAGAGACNCCTCGGAGCGTTTTGGCGCGAGAGCAATCAGTGAAACTATTTTTCCTCGACTTTTTTAGCAGTTACATCAATGGTATCGCTGCTATCTTNTTCGGCAGTTTCAGAAGATTGATCGCTTTGGGTTTCGTCATCTTTCATCGCGCTCTTGAATCCTTTCAGGGCGCCACCAAGATCTGAGCCCAGACTTCGTAGCCTCTTCGTACCGAATAACATTACTACAATCATTAAAATGATTAGTAGTTGCCAAATTCCAATTCCGCCTACACCCATAATAAACCTCCAGTACCAACAAGTGATTATAAACTATCTTGTCGGAAATTAATTTTGTCGAGACGCCTTCTCTTGAAGGCCGGATATGTTAAAGCGTTTTTCGAGTTCCTCCAATACCTGATCAGGACCTAGTTCAAGATGGCTTAACATGACCATGGTATGAAACCAGAGATCCGCCGTTTCATGAATCACGGCATTTTTCCCTTCGCCGCTGCCGGTGTCACATTCGTTGGCTGCTTCAATTGTCTCCAGAGCTTCTTCTTCAACTTTTTGTAGAATTTTGCTAAGGCCTTGTTTGTGTAAGCTGGCCACATAAGAACTCTCACCTGATGCCGACTTTCGCTGCTCAAGCACACTGGCCAATTCTCGTAGTATGTCACTCATTTCAGTTCGTTTTCGTTATGGCGGCGGTCAGGTATTCTAAATTCCAGCATTACCATAGATAGTTGATGGTTCTTGCAATACCGGCTCCTCAGTTTTCCAGATTTCATTATCCAGTCTCTGGAAGAAGCAACTTTCTCGCCCGGTATGGCAGGCTATGCCGCCAATCTGCAGTACTTGATAACAAACCGTGTCATTGTCGCAATCCANGTATACATCCACAAGTTTCTGCACGTTTCCCGATTCTTCACCCTTGCGCCACAGCTTGCTACGAGAGCGTGACCAGTACACGGCTCGGTTTTCTTCAACTGCAGTCTGTAAGGCTTCGCGGTTTATCCACGCCTGCATCAGAATACGCCCACTCTCCGCGTCCTGTGTGACTACCGGCACGAGTCCATCAGTGTTCCAATTGACTTGATCAAGGTAAGAAGACATCAGCTTAGTATGCGCTTTCACCGCCTAAAACACAAAAGGTAGGTACCGAGCAGACCAAGTGATAGTGTGACTATTGGTACGTTGCCGAGTGCCTCAGTTATCGGCGGGAGTAGGGAAACAACTGCGGCAAGTAGAGCAAAAACTCCGCCGTTACGAGTCAGCCGGCGTTGTCTTTGTAACTTCTGTTCTGCTGCAAGCTGCTGCTTCACCAATGACTCATTAATCTCGGTTAGCTGAGCACTTTGCGCAGCTGCATTAATCAANAACAGCGGTAAGTCTGGAAGTTGATCTATCCAGTTTGGAATGTTTTCCTGGATTCTTGAGATGAGAGTAATAGGATTCAGCCGCTTCGCATTCCAATTTTCAAGATAAGGAAGCGCGGTCGTCCAGAGATCCAATTCCGGGTATAGCTGTCTGCCGAGTCCTTCTATATTAAGCAAGGTTTTCTGTAACAGTACCAGCGAAGGTTGTACTTCCATATTAAACCTGCCAGCTGTCCGAAACAGTTGCACCAGCAGTAGGCCAAATGAAATGTCTTTCAATGGCTTTTCAAATATGGGTTCGCATACGCTGCGCATCGCAGATTCAAATTCGTGAATCCTGGTATTTTTTGGAACCCAGCCGCTCGCTACATGCAGCTCTGCAACACGCCGATAGTCTCTTTTGAAAATGGCCAATAGATTTTTAGCCAGGTACTCCTGGTCTTCTTTGCTCAGTGATCCAATAATTGCGCAGTCGATGGCAATGTATTGTGGTGATTGAGGATTCTTGCGTGACACAAAAATATTTCCCGGGTGCATGTCTGCGTGGAAAAAATTGTGTTCGAATACTTGTGTGAAGAATATGTCGACTCCGGTTTCGGCGAGCTTCTTTAGATCGATCTCACTCTCTTTGAGTGAATCCAGATCTGTCACTGGAATTCCGTGAATGCGCTCCATGACCAGGACATTTTTCCGAGTGTAGTCCCAATAAATTTTAGGTACGTAGAGAACATCAGAGTTTTCAAAGTTGCGTCTCAGATAAGAGGTATTTGCCGCTTCAGCTTGTAAATTCAGTTCATCAAATATGATTTTTTCATAATCATTTACAACTTCGACTGGCCGCAATCGCTTACCGATATCTGAGCGCGACTCGATCAGGTTCGCCACCCACTTCAATAACTTGAAGTCATCGCTAACTGTTTTTTCAATGCCAGGTCGGATGACCTTCACGACGACTTCTTCATCGTTCGGGAGAATAGCCTTATGGACCTGTGCCACCGACGCCGAGGCAAAGGGTTCGCTGTCCAGTTGTTTAAAGAGCTCGTCGACCTCGGCACCGAGCGCATCTTCTATAATGCTCTCCACAGTTGGCGAGTGGAACGGTGGGACATTATCTTGCAGGGACTGCAGTTCGTCGGCCAGACCTGCGTCGAGAAAATCACGCCTGGTTGAAAGCAGCTGACCAAACTTGATATAGATCGGCCCCAGCTCTTCGAGTGCTTCTCGCAAACGNTGATTCTTATTAACTGACGACTGATTGCTTAGNAAATTTGGACTACGAAATGGAAGGAGAATGAAGCTCAACCATATAGCGCCTGACTGGCCAGACCAGAATTCATCGAGCCGATACTTGGCGGCGATGCGAATGACTCTGAGTAGGCGGGGTAAATAGGACACGGCGAAACGACAGAACTATAAAAAAAGGGGCTGCAAAGATAACATCTGAGTGGGATGCTAACAAGCAAGCAGCTTGAAATAATCACTGATATTTCAGGTGCTTAGTCTATCCAATCGCTGGTACAGACGGTCAGCTTTAGCCTTGACCCGATCGATACGAAGTCTTAANTGATCCANCTCTTCGCTAAAACTGTCAAGCTGATCGCTGCGTGGAAAGAGCTGAGATTCTTCTTTCAAGTAANCGCCGACATTGCGTTGAANGTTTGTTCCTGCCTGATGCGACCATTCGCGGGCATTGCCTCTGAGTTGGCTGATCTCGTTGGTAACTACATCGCCAAGCAAAGGTGCCAGGTAGTCTTCCCAATCGACATCCATGCTCTGCACGTTTGTGTAGAGATCCTGAACGAACGTAGCGTCTCCTTCAAGCACAATTGCAGGATTGCTTAAGGGCTTATCAGCCGAACTCTGTACAAGCAATGATAATAAATCTGCCGCACTGCCGCTGATACTTGCAGTTGGTTTGATTTCCAGTAAGCCTGGGTCGGCGGACAAAAGCCTGACACGGCTCTCTTCAAACAATACCGTTACGGTTACTCTGGGCATATTGCTTCTTAGCTGTAGCGATTTTCCGATAAATGGATGCAATTGATTGCGAAGATGTGAATCAGCAGTAAGTAACCCGTTGACCAGTTGTTCGAAGGGAAAGAGAGCTAGAGATCCAAGTAATTGGTTCACTGACCGGCCTTATTGACTTGTTTGGATGGCCGGCTTGAAACCGACGTGAATCGCGCAGATGCCATCCATCACATTCTGATACTTACAGTTTTCCAGGCCGGAATTCTCCATCATGGTCTTTAAAGTTTCCTGGTCTGGATGCATTCGAATGGATTCCACCAGGTAACGATAGCTATCGGCATCACCCGTTATCAGTTTGCCGGCTACCGGCCATAGCTTCGAATAGGCATCGTAGGCTTTGCCTATCAGTTCGTTTTTGGGTTTGGAAAATTCCAGGACCAAGACTCTTCCACCTGGCTTGAGTACGCGGCGCATGGATGCNAGTGCCGCATCTTTATCGGTAACATTACGCAACCCATAGGCGATGCACACACAATCGAAAGTGTTATCGGCGAAGGGTAGTTCCTCGGCATTTACCTGGGCGAAATCGACATTGTTGCTTATTCCCTTGTCGATGATGCGATCTCGACCTACTTTCAACATCGCTTCGTTGATATCGGCGAGGATGACTTGCCCGGTCTCTCCAACAATAGATGAGAAGCGGATACTGAAATCTCCTGTGCCTCCAGCCAAGTCCAATACCTTATGACCGGATCGCAACGCGCTCAACTCGATAGTAAATTGCTTGATCAGCCGATGTGATCCCAGTGACATGACATCATTCATGAGGTCGTAACGGCTAGCCACAGATCTGAAGACCTGACCCACCCGTTGCTCCTTTTCGGCTACGGGAATTTCTTCATAGCCGAAATGAGTTGTATCGCTGTTGTCTGGTGGATTGGTCATATCGAGGCGCTGCTATTAGGGAGGGGATGGCACTATATTAACTACCTGAACACCTTCAGGAAATGTATCCCGGCTCGCGCCAGCAGCTTCGAGTTGCGCCAGATATTTGTCCCAGAGTGAATCGAATTTAGTGCACAATTCATACAAGTAAGACCAGTTGTAGAAACCGCTATTGTGACCATCGTCGAAGCTTAGCTTGAACGCATAATTTCCGACAGGTTCAATATTAAGAAGTTTCACCTGGCGCTTACCTGTTTGCAATACTTCCTGGCCATTTCCGTGGCCCCTGACTTCGGCTGATGGAGAGTGCACCCTCAGAAACTCGGCAGTTAATTGATAGCTGTTTTCACCGGCAAAAACCATTTCGAGTGTTGAAGATTTCTTGTGTAACTTTATGTCTGTTGGCAGATTGACTTTCATTTCAGGTACGTTACTTAGAGGATGTACCGACTCAGGTCTTCATCTTTTGCCAGTTCATCCAGCTGCTTCTCGACATAGGCGCGGTCGATAACCAGTTCCTCCTTGCTGCCGACAGCCAGATCAGAGGCAGAGAAAGATACTTCTTCCAGTAAGCGTTCCATCACGGTATGCAAACGACGCGCACCGATGTTCTCTGTGCGCTCATTTACCTGCCAGGCTGTTTCGGCGATTTTCTGGATGCCATCTTTACTGAATGAAATCTGCAGGTCTTCTGTAGCGAGCAGGGCTTGGTATTGTTCGGTGAGTGAGGCATCCGGTTCTTCGAGTATGCGTTCGAAGTCTTTTGCAGTTAATGGGTCCAGCTCCACTCGAATTGGCAGGCGGCCCTGCAATTCGGGTATCAGGTCCGAAGGCTTGGAGAGATGGAAGGCTCCAGAAGCGATGAACAAAATATGGTCCGTCTTGATACTGCCATATTTGGTCGACACGGTAGACCCTTCGATAAGCGGCAGTAAATCCCGCTGGACTCCCTCTCTCGATACGCCGGCATTGCCTTGATCGTGGCGATTGGTCACCTTGTCTATTTCATCGATGAACACGATGCCAGTTTGCTCAGTTGTCTCTACTGCGCGATTCCTAATTTCTTCTTCGTTGACCAGCTTCGCTGCTTCTTCTTCCTTGACATGTTTCAATGCGGCTCGAACGGTCATCCTGTGGGNTNTTTTACGAGTGGTGTTCATGTTCGAAAACATGCTTTTCAGCTGGCTGGTCATATCCTCCAGCCCAGGNGGCGCCATGATCTCTATGCCGGCGGGCGACTCAGAAATTTTAATCTCGATTTCCTTGTCGTCGAGTTCACCCTGGCGAATTTTCTTCCTGAATATCTGTCGGGCACTCGATTGTGTATCTTCTTCATTTTCTGATTCTTCCGAACGAGCCTGAGGTAGCAGAACATCGAGAATTCTGTCTTCTGCCAGATCTTCCGCCAGGTGTTGTATTTTCTGGATCTCTTTCTCTCGAATCATTTGTACCGCAATCTCGATTAAGTCACGTACTATCGATTCGACGTCGCGCCCTACGTACCCGACTTCGGTAAATTTTGTGGCTTCGATTTTGATAAAGGGTGCCTGAGCCAATTTGGCCAGGCGGCGGGCAATCTCGGTTTTGCCCACGCCAGTCGGACCTATCATAAGAATATTCTTGGGCGTAATTTCATTACGCAGTTCCTCATCGAGTTTCATGCGCCGCCATCGATTCCTGAGCGCTATCGCCACAGCTCGCTTGGCGGCATCCTGACCGACGATGTGTTTGTCGAGTTCAGAAGTAATTTCTCTTGGTGTCATTATGGACATGTAGTGCTTCCAGTAGTCAGTTACCTGCGAATTCAATCATCAGGTACAACCAGTTCTTCAATAGTGAGGTTCAAATTAGTATAAACACAGATATCCGCTGCAATTGTCAGGCTCTTCTCAACAATCTCTCGGGCATCTAATTCGGTGTTCTGCGTCAGCGCTCTGGCCGAGGCGAGAGCAAATGGGCCACCTGACCCGATTGCCATGATGGAATCTTCGGGCTCGATGACATCACCGTTGCCAGTAACAATTAATGAAGCTTCCTCATCGGCGACGGCCAGTAATGCTTCGAGTCGACGCAATGCGCGTTCCGTTCGCCACAGCTTGGCTAATTCTACCGCGGCTCTCACCAGTTTACCGTGGTGTTTTTCCAACTGTNCCTCAAAGCGCTCGAATAGTGTAAAGGCATCGGCAGTGCCTCCGGCAAAACCCGCGATGACCTGATCTTTGTACAACCTGCGTACCTTGCGGGCATTTCCCTTCATCACGGTATTGCCTTGAGAGACCTGGCCATCACCACCAATGACTACTTTGTTTCCTCGTCGCACCGAGACTATAGTGGTGCCTCTGTATTGTTCCAAGCTCATTCTCCCGTTCCAGACCCGAGTCTAAAATACCACAGACCATAGAAGATATGGGGGCCCATCGGAAATTCAAGTGCAGGAAGCGGTGTTTTTCAGGAATGTCGCTGCTCTCAAGCAGGGAGTGCCAGCTTGAGCGGGCAAGGAGTCATGATTAGCTGGCNGGCGGGGTTTTATTGCAGCCTCAATCGGCTACTAGGTATATTGTTGCGGCCTAATAACTGTTCGACCTCATTGAGTTGGGATGGGGTGGTATAAGGCCCTGACTGGATCAGGAACAGCACACGTCCCGGTAACTGCTCTGGTTTAACGCTAACATCCAGTCCGAGGAATCGTTGCCGTTCCATTTCCCGGTAGGCCAGGTCCTGCTGCTCAAAAGCACCTGTTTGCAGCATGTAGCTGACGAGGAGTGGTTCAACAAGCTGAGCGTTGTTATCCAGCGTTTCACCGGCCTGCTCGGCGGTCAATTCGACAGGGGTTGCATCGACTGAAACTTCATAATTCGCCAACTCATGGTAGAACTCCAGCTCCAGTTCGTCCGCAGCCGACAATTCTTCCTGTTCGGGCATCTGCTCCGGCACCACACTGGCCATAGCTGGCTGCATAGCGGGGCCGAGATTGAGTGGCGGCACGTTGCCAGAAAGGTAGAAAAGCACACAGGCAAACACACCGATTGTCAGGCCGACGAGAATGCCGGTAAACATCAGTGACCATGCAGGGGGTGCTTCCACTGGCTTTCTCTCCAGCAGCGGCTCTGGTCGAATCTTGGCGAAGTCCTGGGTCATCTAATTCTCTACCCGATAATTTCCATCATTTCGAGTGACTGAATATAACTTGTTGTTTTATTTATATTATTTTTGAAGAAAAGCATATTAGCACCCTCAATTATCGGTTGTTTATGGAGAAGCTATAGGCGAATTTTGTGCAGGTGTGAACACGGCCTCACTCAGATGAGATCCTGAACATCCACATCGATTCCCCAGCGAAGCCCTGAAGGCTGTTGCATGGCTTCTATTTGCAGGCAGAGCTGTGACAGGAACTCCTGCATCATGCCCCGCGATTCACTCCTTAGTAGAAGTTGTACCCGGAAGCGGCCAGCGCGCTTTTCCATGGGTGCCGGAACCGGTCCAATTCGATCAATTTCAAACCCCTGCTGATTGCACAGCTCACCAGCCAGCGAAGCTACGTGTCTCAAAAACTTGAGTGCAGGTTTTAATTCCCTTGCCTCAGCTCTCAGCAGCGCCAATTGACAATAGGGCGGCATTGCCGAGCTCTTTCTTTCAGCCATAAGTAGATCCGCGAACTCTGCATAAGAACCCTGTACAAGAGATTGCAGCGTGGCATGAGCGGAATGTCTGGATTGAATCAATACTTCGCCGGCTCTCTCGGCCCGTCCTGCTCGGCCGGCGACCTGGATAATAGTCTGAGCCATATGTTCCTGGCCGCGGAAATCGGCACTGAATAGCCCGCCATCGGCGTTCAGTACCGCTACCAGGGTAATGTTAGGGAAATGGTGTCCTTTAGCCAGCATCTGCGTGCCGAGCAACAAGCAGCATTCACCTCGGTTTATTTGTTCCAGCATGGAATTGAAGCGGGCTTTGCTGCGCGTGGAATCTCTATCGACTCTTAACACCGGCGTGTCAGGAAATCGAGTTTTCAGAAACGCCTCTATTTTCTGTGTACCCATACCAAACGTTACGAGGTCATGGGATTTACATGTCGGGCAATGGCTGGGCAAGGCTCGAACAGTCTCACAATGGTGGCATCGCAATCCCAGCGGTTTGGCATGCACGGTTAGCTGGGCGATGCATCTGTCACACTCCGCCATCCAGCCACAGGCGCTACAACTGAGCACTGGTGCAAATCCCCTGCGATTAATAAACACCAGAACCTGGTTTTTGGCTGCGAGGTGTTGCTGAATTCTGTACAGCAATTGTTCCGAGAAACCGCTGTCGAGGTCGGCTTGTGATATATCGATCAATTCCATGGAAGTGGGTTGAGCACCACCGGCACGGTCTGCCAGCCTCAGGTGGGCGAATTTCTTTGTGGCACAGTTGTGCAGGCTTTCAAGGCTCGGTGTAGCTGATCCCAGTATGACGGGTACCTGTTCTTCCTTGCCTCGTACTACGGCCAGGTCTCTTGCCGAATAGCGGAAGCCATCTTGCTGTTTGAAGGAGGCATCGTGTTCTTCATCGACGATTATCAGGCCGGGATTTGCCAGCGGTGTAAAAATTGCTGATCGCGTGCCGATGATGATCGCTGCGCTGCCATCCCGAGCCTGATTCCAGGCTGCCAACCGATCCGTCGCACTCAGCCCGGAATGCAGAACGACCACGGGACGCTCGAATCGTTCTTCAAATCGGAACACAGTCTGGGGCGTCAATCCAATCTCCGGAACCAGCACCAGGCACTGTCGACCGTTGGCAAGCTGTTGTTGCATAAGCTGCATATAGACTTCAGTCTTGCCAGAGCCGGTTACGCCATCGAGCAGAGAACAAGAGAACTGCTCGGAGGAATTTGAAATCGACAGCAAGGCAGTTTGCTGATCCCTGTTTAGTGTCAGCGTCTTGCTGTTGTTTTCCCCAGTGGCCTGAAAGCTCTCCTCAGTTTTTACAGGGATCGCGTGCTTTTCTACTAACTGCTTTTGATGCAATTGACTCAGGAGCTGGCTACTGAAACCATGGGATTTAATTTGAGCAGCGGTAAGTCCATGCTCGTTTTCGATTAACTGCAAAAGCGCGTATTGTTTTTTCGCGCGGGCCAGTGAATTCCTTTGCGCTTCAGTTATTACAGCCACGGCTCGCCACAGAGTTGATTCAGCCCGTAGCGGCCGACCCAGGCGTAAGCGCGTCGGCAACGCTGAATGCAACACCTCTCCAATCGGGTGCTGATAGTAGCTCGCCCCCCATAACAGAGTCTTAAACAGTGCCGGACTAAACAGCGATTCTTTATCGAGTATGGACTTAATGGTTTTGAGTCGTCCGCTTTCAATTACACTCTCTGAGACACATTCGACCACGATGCCTACCAGCTCCCGTTTGCCGAATGGGACCAGTACGCGGATGCCGGGTTGCAGGGATTGCTCAGAATGTGCCACTGGCAGGTAGTCGAAAAGCCGACGTAGGGGTGAGGGTATCGCTACCCTGATAATCAGGGCGCGATGCTTGAGGGAATCACTTGCGGGCATTAGTAGTACAGGAGAAACCGAGAATGAAGCAGTTTAAGATTAATCNCTATTGCAAACAACCGGAGTAGATTTCATCTGGCAGAGGGTCCTCAGATTATGCTCGGGTATTCAATGTCATCAGCGAGTCCTGAATTATGATAGTTTATACTCCCCCAAGCTGCAGACCAGCCCAAAGTTGAGGCTGTTTGCAATACAACAACACAGAACAATCGATTTTAACAGGATTCGGAAAAGCAAGATGGGCTCAAACACCGTACCAACCGAGTTGCTGGAAGTTAGAGAGAAAATTGACGCAATTGACCGGAAGCTGCTCGAACTGCTGGCGGAGCGATTCGCATTGACGCATCAGGTAGGATTGTTGAAGNCGAACCTGGAACTCGAAGCCGTCGATACAGTCCGCGAAGCTCAAAAACTAGCCAATCTGAGGGCGCTCTGTGAGGAATATGAACTTAATCCTGATTTCGTTACCGTGCTATTTACCAGTATCATGGAAGAGGTTGTGCGTAACCATCGACGCCTGCAAGAGCTATAGAGTGATGCANGATTCGTAAAGCGCTCAGCAGCAGCCGGCTGCTGCTNTTTCAGTCTTTGNACGGTTACCCCTGTTACTCTTGTGTCTGGCAGATTCTCTGTTAGAATGCACGCCCCTGTTAGCCTAGCCCTGCCCATTCAACTGCAGCAGCCGGGTTGAGCTGGACAGTAAAGCAGATGTGGTGCATCCCTGAACAATCCGGTGTGGCGGCATCAACTGAGAGGAAATGACATGAAAGCTGATANCCATCCAAGCTACGGTCCAATCAAGGCGACCTGTAGTTGTGGGAACGTCATCGAGACTAAGTCTACGCTGGGCAAGGACATCCTGATTGAGGTTTGCTCTGATTGCCATCCTTTCTACACTGGCAAACAAAAAATCCTGGATAGCGGCGGCAGGGTCGATAGATTCAAGAAGCGCTTCGGAAACCGCAAGCTCTAGGGTCTCCCCTTGTACATTCGATATCTGCGGGCTTCAGAACAGCCCTAAAATATCGTTTCGGTCGACAACTCCTGCNCTTCTTCCTCGTCCAGCTCAACACCTGGCAATTGCGTCTCCGGTACTGCGGGGGCATTTTCAGCTCGGAAATACTCGAAAAATGCGTTGGGATCGCCTGGGGTGGCAGGCTCTCCAGAGGTCTTGTCGATCAGCCGGTCGACAATGCCGTCTGGGCGGTTCATGGTGTTTTCCGGTGCATCTTTCAGGGCAGAACGCATAAAATCAATCCATATGGGCACCGCTACGGTTGCTCCCTGTTCCCGTTCGCCCAGGGGTTCGGGTTGATCGAAACCGACAAACACGGTTGTCGCGATGTCGTGATTGAAACCGGAAAACCAGAGTTCCTGCGGGCCATTGGTAGTACCGGTCTTGCCGCGCAAATCGCCACGCTGTAGGTCTCGCCACACCCGAGCGCCACTGCCTTCGCGTACAACGGATTCCAGCATGGAATTGAGGATGTAGGCTATCCGTTCGTCGATGATGCGTGGTGCCGGATAGACCACTTCGCCAGATTCGTTATTGCTCTGACTACAGTCTTCACATACAACCACCGGATTGGCTCGATAGACTACGCCGTCAGCGAGGCTGCTGATTTGTTTGATAAACCAGGGATCAACCTTGTAACCGCCGTTGGCAATTGCCGAGTAGCCGGTCACCAGCTCCAGCGGTTGTACATCCTGGCTGCCCAGTGCAACGGTGAGATCGTTGCCCGGGAAGTTCTGAGTTTGAAAACCAAACTTTGCAGCGAAGGGCAACACGGCAGCCGAACCCACTTGATCATAGAGTCTTACTGTAGGCACATTGCGGGATTCTTTTAAGGCAAACCGCAGCGTAATTGGGCCCAGGAAATTGTTCTCGAAATTGTTCGGGCGGTAATCACCGCGTGTAAAGGGGGCATCGTTGATCGTCGTGGCAGGCGAGTAGCCCTGTTCGAGGGCGGCTCCATAGATAAATGGTTTGAAATTTGAACCCGGTGGACGGGGTGTAATCACCCGGTTTACCTGGCTGCGCTGGAAATCATAACCCCCTACCAGCGCCAGGATTTCGCCATTGGAAGGCGATATCGACACCAGCGCACCTTGCAGCTCCGGCACCTGCCCCAACTCCCAGCGGCTCGGTCCCTGCTTGATTCGAATTAGATCTCCGAGTTGCAAGACATCGGCGGCGGTTTCGATTGGCTCGGCATAATTCCGATTGACGAAGCTGCGCGCCCAGCGCATGCCTTCCCAATCGATAGCTACTGTGTCACCACTTTTCAGCAATGCTGTAAAAGATCGGTTTCCCACTTCGGTGACGATTGCAGGCTGTTGGTTCCCATAGGTAGGGACAGCTTGCAGCTGCTCTAGCCAGGCCGTGGTCGGGTCCAGCGCGTCCGCAGGATAGTTGGCATCCGGACCTCGATAACCATGGCTTTTGTCATAATAAATTTCCAGGCCATCGATCAGGGCTTTGTTGGCGGCAAGCTGCTTTTCACTATCCAGGCTGGTGGTTACCTCGAAGCCCATCGAATATGTCTCTTCGCCGAATTGGGCAAATAGTGCTTGTCGCACCATCTCGGCGACGTAGGGTGCAGGTATCTCGATGTTGCGATTGCGCCGCAGCGCCGTAACTGGAGCGGCATTGGCGGTATCATACTCGGCCTGGCTGATCATGCCCTCATTGAGCATATTGCGCAGCCGCGTCTCCCGCCGGTTAATGGCTCGATCGGGATCGCTCAAGGGGTTACAGGTGGAGGGGCAAGGCAACAGGGATATCATCATCGCCGCTTCTGCTAAGCTTAGATCGTTGACATCTTTTCCGTAGTATACGAAGGCTGCGGCGCCTATTCCGTCTGACCCGGCGCCGAAGTAAATCGTATTGAGATAGAGGGTGAGGATCTCTTCTCTGGTCAGTTCCCTCTGAATCTGCATCGCGAATGGAATTTCCTTGAATTTGCGCAGATAGACATTATCGCTGTCGAAGGTGAGTTTTTTGGCCAATTGCATCTGAATAGTGCTGCCACCACCCAGGCGCTGGCCACGAACAAATCCGTAAAAACCTCTGAGCAGACTCTGAATGTCCACCCCAGGGTGTGAGTAGAAACGCACGTCTTCAGTCGCAATGAGAGCATCGGTCAGAACTTGAGGAATATCTTTGAATTCTACCGGGTTGCGACGATTGCCGATCTCATCAATCAGCTGATTGTCGGCGGTGTAAATGCGTAGCGGAGTCTCCAGCTGCACGTCCCTGTACGTCTCGGCTGATGGTAGCAGGGGAGCAAGGTACAAGTAGGCAGCGGTCGCTACCATGGCTACGCTGGCGAGCGCTGCAATACCCAGCATTGCTGCCCATTTAATGTAGAGCCGTAGCTTAGACTGCACTCGCTTTATGCCTCTGACCAGGTCGCAGCTGTCTTGCCAAATCCAGTCCCAAAAGGCCCAGGAGGGCACTCAATATAGGACAAGCAGGGCCGTTCATTATACACCTGGGTGTCGATAAATCGGTGATATTCTAGGTCTTTTTGGTATCGCTGTTGTCAGAACCCTCAATTGGCAATACAAAATTACTCCAGGAATTATCACCTGGAGTCGGCTGCAGCAATCAGCAAACTTTAAGTGAGCCAGAATTTGGGTTCAATGCTGTGGCAAAAGCTTGTATGTCAAGCAGAATGAGGCTTAGCGGGGAATGGACTAGATCTTAAACGTGAACTGAGTCAAGGAATTGAACCCGGCCGTAGTTCACTATTCAATGGTAAAGTTGTTTATTCTGAAAGTTTGATAATCAATTGAAATCTATAGCAAATTTTTATTCGGCCGATACTGAAATCTGGAAGATAAAAATTTGGGCAAGAATCTGCTAAGCTGCTGTAATTGCAAGTATTATTTTTGCTCCAACAGGTAGGAACTGGTCTCGGACCCCGTGTGCATATGGTGTGGATGCGTACCCCGAAACCAGATTTTTTAGTCTGCTAAGAAAAGCTAATTGGGAATATTGCAGTGCTGGAGAAACTAGGCAAAATTGGCGCTTTCGCCAGTTTAGGCAAAAAGAGCAATACCTTACTCGGGGTCGACATCAGTTCGACCTCGGTAAAGCTATTGCAGCTCAGCCCCAGTGGGAATAAGTACAAGGTTGAAAACTACATAATTCGGCCGCTCCCAGCGAATGCCGTGGTCGAGAAAAACATCAGTGATATCGACGCCGTGGGTGAGTGCATCTCCCAGGCTGTTAACATTCTCAGGCCTGCCCTCAAAGACGCGGCAGTTGCAGTTGCCGGTTCCGCGGTAATCACCAAGACCATCGAAATGAACGCCGGTCTGACTGATACAGAAATGGAAAACCAGATCGTAGTGGAGGCTGACCAGTACATTCCCTATCCACTGGATGAAGTCGCCATCGACTTCGAGCGACAGGACTTGTCAGAGCGTAATCCGGACATGGTGGAAGTGCTATTGGCTGCCTGTCGACGCGAGAACATGGACTCAAGGGTGACCGCGCTGGAGATCGGCGGACTCATAGCGAAGGTAGTTGATATAGAAGCGTATGCAATAGAAAGAGCCTTCACGCTGTTATCCGAACAGATTGGCTTGCAGGACGAGCAGACTGTGGCCATCGTTGACATTGGTTCGATCATGACCACCCTGAATGTGATATTCGAGGGCCGCACGATTTACACCCGTGAGCAGATGTTTGGCGGTAATGCGTTGTCAGAAGAGGTACAGCGTCGATTCGGGCTTAGCGCCGTAGAAGCGGAACAGGCTATGAAGCGGGGCGGCTTGCCGGACGAATACGAATTCGAAATCCTGACCCCTTTTAAGGATACAGTAGTGCAGCAAGTCAGCCAGACGCTGCAGTTCTTCTTCTCGTCCAGTCACTACAACGAGGTTGACCATATTCTATTGGCCGGCGGAGTCGCCGCCATTGAGGGATTGGCAGAACAGGTCCAGGAAGCGCTATCGACCCCGGTTCGTATTGCCAATCCTGTTAAATTGCATCCAAAAGTGACCCACTAAGCCCATATATTTGCACCCAAAATTGACCCACGTGTAACCCTGTCCTGCTGACGAACTAGC
>PBYU01000036.1 GCA_002730035.1 Gammaproteobacteria bacterium
GAAAGACGGTAAACTAGTATGGAATTATATTAAAAAATTCAAACCCCATATACTTTCCGCCTATACTCCATTTGATAAAAATTCGAGGAAGGGTAAAATGTTATGGATAAAGAGAAATTTGGGTATATCAGCAAG
Organism: Gammaproteobacteria bacterium; assembly: GCA_002730035.1. Classification (GTDB taxonomy): domain Bacteria; phylum Pseudomonadota; class Gammaproteobacteria; order Pseudomonadales; family Pseudohongiellaceae; genus UBA9145. The sequence goes on from PBYU01000036.1 coordinate 136, forward strand.
TAATGTACACTTGGTGAGAAGAAGTGAGAAGAAAGTTTACGCAAAAAATAATGTATTAATTGATGATTATGGTCGTAATATTAAAGAATGGAAGAAAAACAAGGGCATTCCTGTAAAACACAAGAGTGCTTCTGAAACCATATCGCAATTGAGAAAAATTGGGTATGTATAAATAGTATAAGTTATATAACAAATTAACAAATAAACTTATTAATAAGGAGAATTAAAATGGCATTATGGGGAAAATCAACTTCCGCAGCTAGTAGACCAAAATGGTTAGGTGGTGACGGTGCTCAAGGTGCTAGTGGAGCAAAAGAAGATGCTTTTGCCACAACTAGAGGATGGGAATTAAGACCGGGAACTGCTGCTAGTGGAAACGACAATATAAATGCTCAACCTGAAGTGTTGGTCCATTTAGGTGGACTATCAGCAACTTTAGGAGCAGCTAATGTATTATCAGTAGACTTTACTGCTGGAACATATGCACACGCTGGTGCTACTGACTTCGACATAGTATATACTTTTGACGAAGCAATCACAGTAACATCCGCAGCTGCTACAGCAGATAATACAGTATCAAATAAAATTAATATGTCAATGCAATGTTTAGGGCCAACTGATATGGTTTCAGACGCTGACATGAAAATGCAATATTACTCTGGTACAGGTACTAATAAAATAACATTTAGAGGAAGAATACCTGCGGCTGCTGTTGCAGGTGGATATATTGCTCTTGCAGATGGTACAGCTGCTATGAATACTAACGGAACAAGTGCTGCTGTTGACGCTAACGGAACAACAGTTACGGCTGTTGATGGCGACCACATGGGTGGTAGTGCTGTTGGCGGACCGGATGCTGGTACTGCAATTTGGGGTACTGCAATTAAGAAAACAGGTTCTACAGCAAATACTTTAACTACAACCGCTGGAGGAGATAGTGGTTCATCTGGTTTAGTATTAACTGGTGTAGTATTTGGATAAGAGTATAAATAAGAATTAAGGGGGAATTGTCCCCCTTATAATGATGGCAGTTAAGCATATGCATACTGCCAGTAGCATTCCCCTAATACATACGGGGTTTATAGGAGAATAAAAATGGCTGACAAGAAAATAACAGCGCTGACGGACCTGGGTTCAGGTAATGTTGCAGCTGCTGACTTACTACATGTTATTGACGATCCTTCAGGAACGCCAATTAACAAAAAAATATCCGTAGGAAATTTTTTCGCAAACATACCTGGTGGAGTAGTTTTCAATCCAGGTGCTTCTGCTAATTTTACAGTTAACAGTTCTGCTACAGATAGTGACTTTGTTGTTTCAAATGACAATGAAGAAGCATTGAGAGTAGATGGTGCGAATAGAGAAGTTGTTATCAACGAAGCTTCAGGTCAAACTGATTTTAGAGCTGAAACAAATGCNTANGCTAGCGCTTTATTAGTGGATGCTTCTGCTGATAATGTCCAAATCAATGCAACACCAATTTTTGGTTTAACACAGGCACTTTCAGGTGCAGGTGCTATTGATGTAATATCTGCTATTACAGAAGTTACAACTACAGGCACTAATGCATTNACACTTGCTGATGGTGTTGAAGGACAAATAAAGTTTNTAATTATGGTAACTGATGGTGGTGTAGGAACTATAACTCCATCAAATTTTGGTAATGGTACAACTTTGGCTATGCAAGATGTTGGTGATGCCGTTATATTAGTATTTACTAATGCTAAATGGTATCTGTTATCCAATNTTGNNACAANTATAGCATAATAATTAATTTAACAAGGGCGCCTTTGTGGCGCCCTATTAATATGGAGATATAAAAAAATGAAAGAACAAATTGAAGCGAAGTTAAAAGCTTTGGAAGAAAATAAANTTAAAGTTGTTGAACANATTAGACAAGGTCAGGAATTAGTNCAAAAAGGACAAGCNGATTTGAATGCTATCCTTGGTGCNATACAGGTTTGTGAACAATTGAAAACAGNNAATGATANTAAAGATGTAAAGAAACCTGANAAGAAAAAGGAAGANNGNGATGGNAAANATTAGATACGGTGCAGGTGGGGTTCCNTANCATGTNCAAGAAGATGAAGATATTAAAATTNNNAAAGTNNAAGTGAAACCTGAAANAAAAGANGAACCAAAAAAGAAAAAAAAGAAAGTAATCCAGGAAATCATGGGAGATGACCTGAACGAGGAAAAGGAGACTTTAGATGAAATCATTTAAGCAATTTAATGAAAATAAAGTAGTAGTTCAAGAAGTATTAGCTAAAACTACTCCTGTCAAAGCTCCAAGCGATAGTGATTTAAATTTAAATGACATAGCGGATGAAGAAATTGTTAAAAGAATTAATCATTTCGTTGGTTCAATAGCAGAAAGGGAACATATTAATCCTGAAGCTGCTGTCAATCATTTNNGAAGTAAATTACATGGTTTGGGTATNGAAATGATAGGNGAAATATGATATGCCAGGNGAATCAGGTACGGTNTCAATACCGTTATCTAAATTTGGTGGTGTATATGGAAAAACAGGCGAAGAACCTGCAGGTGATGTTACTAATGATGATGGTGTGAAAAGACAACTAAAAGTAAAATATGAAACATTAAAAACTGGAGCTTGCAAGGTTTACGCTAAATTAGTGTAGGCACAAATGAAATTTGAAGGACTGACAAAGGACAATGTCCTTATGTTTGCTATGAAACATTATGATAATCCACAAGCNGTGGGTGAAAAAGAATTTTATGATGATATGAAACGGTTTAAATATCTTAAAAGATTGTTTAAAAAACATTCTAAAACAGGTATTNTGAAAGAACGATTGATAATGAACCATATTATAGTNTTAGCAAATGTTTTTACTGTGGAACCGGTAAAATTATTACTCTTCCACAAAATAGACCAAGAACATTGGCCANTATTGAAAACTTTTATGATGTTTTTGCATTATATGGATAGTAGTGAAATGGTTGCAATAGATACAAATGATGAATTAATGGAAAAGTTAAAGGGAATTTAAATGGCAAGTACAGCAATAGATGCTTTTATTACTTTTCGTTTTTTAAAATTGTTGGTAACACCATTCAATAAAACTGAAGCTTTTAAAATGGGAATTATTGATGAACGAGGAAAAGTATTAAAAANGTATANNACACTTGAACGNATTGCAGAAAGGCAAGCATATACGATATTACACAGGTTAGTATTTAATATTAAGAAATTAATTGANAAANTACCTGGTGGTAAAAGTCGTTTGGCNACATATGCTGCTGCTTTATTTTTAATTAAAGAGCATATCAATGAATACCACGATAGTGATGGAGTTTTNCTGGAAAANGAGTTCTATAAGTATTTAANAGATAATGATTTAATTGATANNAATGATAATGANATTAAGGAAGAAATTGGATTTGGNGANAGATTATTAAAAGGTTCNTANAAATTAATTAATGATGTGGGAACAGATGAGGATGATAAAGTGATTGGAAAAAAAGGTGATATAGTTACTGTTTATTCAGATAGTGTCGCCAAAGATAATGTTATGGGACAAGATGTATTTGAAGTGATACATGATAANACAAAAGATGTNTTATTAGTAACAATAGAGGATATAGAAGAAGCATAATGACAAAAAGTTTTTCAGATTTTTCAGNACAATTANTAGCGCTGAAAGAGAGATTAGANAAGAAAGAAGANATTGCTAATGTCGCTGGCGANGGTGCAGTTGATATGGCACCTAGTGCCGGTCCTAGAAAAAAACCAATCAAAAGAAAAAAAGAAACCTTTAATGTTTCACCAAAACTTTTTGATGCCTTCAGAAGAGGTAAAACAAAATTTGAAAGATGGTCCAAATATCTTGATTTAGCAGATGAAAACCATAAAGCATTNTATCAATGGGCAATNAGAAATCCAAAAGGTNTNTGTATTTTACAAAATTCNGTAACAGGTGAAATTNGAGCAATACGNCANAATAGAATGGGTGGNGGTCAATGGCANAAGATATCCCGCTTNGTAAAAGAACAAACAGAAGCAACNGATTTACCAAAAAAAGTTANAGATGANGCTGAAANAANTGTTAAAGATTTAAAAAAGAANAAGGCAGACTTTGTTAAACGNTATGGTGATAAGTGGAAAGATGTNATNTATGGTACNGCTATGACACANGCNAAGAAAAAACATGGAATNGGTGAGAAAAAATTTGGTGCAACTATTACCAAGATTAAAGANAGTATTNNAANAATAGGTGTAAAANAAGAAGANATAAACACAAGAGCAGAAAANACTTTATATGAAACACCTGCTGNAGCNAATGATNNNAATATATTAATATTAAAAANTATCATTGAAACAAAGCAAGTNAAGAAANTTGAATTTTATAAANGNGGTACAATGAGAGTTGATGTAGCTACTGCTGAGGCATTAATGGGATTATATGAAGAATTNNNTAAACCNTTACAAGAAAAATTNNAAAAAATGCTTAATCTTAATCAAATGGGTCTTAAAACTTTATCTAATTTTGCTTATGAAACNGCAATGTATGGCGAACCTCAAGGTAATGNAAGACCTATTGCTTCAATAGGTAATATGAAATCACCAAGAAGTCGTCCANCATATGCTNTAAANGCAAAAAAGAAAAAANTNAAAGCAACNGCAAAAGGTCCTGNTTTAGGNACTTTACGNCCAATTAATTTAATTTCTAAAAAGAAAAAATAGTGNTAGGTTTAGTAGACGAAAAAGGGAGTTGGAAGAACGCCACTATTATGGCGAAGGCAAGTTTTTATGCTTATTCAAATAAATCAGCATTTGATAAAGAATTTTCTACAGAATGTGTGCTTTGGGATAAAGAAGGTACTCAAGCGTTTGGTTGGCAGGATGGTAGGAATGTGTGTGTTGTTTTTCGTGGTACAGAAGCATTACAATGGAGTGATATTAAAGCAGATTTAAAAGTTAGAAAAGTTAAATGTCCTACAGGTTTTGTACATAGAGGTTTTAAAGACGCTTTAGACAAGATTTGGCCTGATATATTAAAATGGATTGAAGATATAGAAAATATGTCAAAACCTATTTTTGTTTGGTTTACAGGTCATTCTTTAGGTGGTGCATTAGCAACATTAGCCGCAAGCAGATGGAATACACAATTAACACACTTATATACATTTGGTTCTCCAAGGGTTGGTGGATCAAAATTTATTAAAAGCATATTAACGGATCAACGATATAGATTTAGGAATAATAATGATATAGTAACAAGGGTCCCACCAGAAATATTAGGTTATAAACATATGTCTGGTAATGGTGGTCATTTCATTTACTTTGATGTAGATGGATTACCAAGAGAGGGATTTAGTAGAGGGTTTATGTTTTCGCAATGGTTGAAGGGAACTTATCGAGGATTGTTTCAAAATAAAACTTGGGATGCTTTCCAGGACCATAATATGGGAAAATATTACCGTCTAGTTAGAGAAAAGATGGTAGAGGATGTTACAGTTTAAAATTGCATTAGTTGTGATTATGTTAGCAGGTGCTGGTGGCGGTTATCTGTATGTGAAGAAATTACAAAAGGATAATCTAACATTAAAAATTAATCAAAGTAAATTAGAAACTGCTATTGATGACAATAATAAAGTTATTGAACAACAGACAGCAGATTTAAAAAAGATTAGAAGTACAATAGAAGAAGTCCAAAACTTAAATAAAAAGTTACAATCTGATAAGGATAACTTATCCAAAAAACTTGGTAAACATGATATTGGTGAATTAGCAGAAAAGAAACCAGGTCTAGTTGAAAAGATAATAAACAAAGCAAGTGATAGCGCTGTTAGATGTATGGAAATTGCTTCTGGCAGTCCTTTAACAGAAGAGGAATTGAATGGTGCGCCTAATGGGGAATGTCCTAGTTTTTGGCCTGACACTACTACTGCTGAGTAGTTGTGCTGGTGCTGTAAAAGAAATTAGGAGTTATAAAATTGAGAAGAAAAGAGAACCTTTAAATTTAGAGGATCCTCTTCCATTAGAATTACGAGATGTTGATTGGATTATTATTACTAAAGATAACGCTGAAGAAGTGTTTTCTAAAATAAAAGAAGATGGCGGTGAATATTCTTTGTTTGCGCTAACTGATAAGGGTTATGAAAAGTTGGCATTAAATTTTGCGGATATACGAAATAAACTAGCAGAACAAAGACAAATCATATTGTCTTATAAGGAATATTACGAAAATGGTGGAGAATAACATACATAGTCTGGTTAAGGACATCGCTACTCTTAAAGCAGATGTTAAAGCATCTGGACAAATACATCAACGATTAGATGACGCTATAGTTCGTTTAACAGACATATCATCAAGTATTAAGTCTATGTTGGCTGTACATGATGAAAAAATTAATAGAGTAGATACATCCCAAGAGGATTTATATAGTACTTTTGAAACTAGACGCCGTGAATGGGAATTAGATTTAAAAGAATTACATAATCGTATCAGTACACAAGGACGAGAATTACGAGAGGCAATCCAAGATACAACTATGGTAGGTGAGCGTCAGCATAAAGAACACGCTGAAGCTATGAGAAAAATAAATGAAACTTTAGATAGGAGAGTTGGTATCCTTGAGAAGTGGAGGTGGTTGATTATTGGTGGTGCTATCCTTCTTGGATTCATTATCACTAATATGGATATTTTTGGTTAAATGCCAACCATATCGAGGACTATAATGTGCATTAACACTTATACTTCTTTTTATTTCTTGTTTGGTCATATCTGATAAAATTTTTATGGTGTCAATCATATAATTATTTAGTTTAACAACCCTTACATTTTTACAAGGATTTTGTAAAGGTTGTCAATGGTGTGAAGATATGCTTGTCAAGTTGTAGAAGATGTAAAGAAGCTTGACTTTTTAGTGGTCTTATGATATAATAGTATTTTTATTATGACACAAATAGATATTCAATATTTACACCAAATATCACCTAAATTAGATAGATTTAAAAAGAAGTCACAAAATCTATATAATTTTAGGTGTCCGTATTGTGGTGATTCCAAAAAGAAAAAATCTAAAGCTCGTGGTTTTGTATATCGAGTTAAAAATGATATGTTTTATAAATGCCATAATTGTGGTAAAGGCACAACTGTTGGTAAATTAATAGAATATGTGGACCCACAATCATATAAACAATGGATAGTGGATAAGTATAAAAGTGGT
>PBYU01000037.1 GCA_002730035.1 Gammaproteobacteria bacterium
CAATCGTGACCGAATTCGTCGCGAAAAGTGATGTCGTCAATCAAGTCTTGGGGTCTGGCGCAACCGTCCTGCAAGACGGGCTTGCCAGTGTCTGGGTTCACGTCCTCGTTGTAGAGCTTGTCGATCTCGTTAGGAACTGCGTATTCGGCGGCTTGCTGTGCCTCGCTGTTGATTTCCGCGTAAATCTCGGCGCGCCTGGCTGTGTCGGTTTCCAGGAAGTGTTCCTCATAAAGCTCAACAATTCGGTCCAGGTGGGGGCGCTCGGCTTGGTAATCCAGGGTGCCGAGATTCTGATTTCCCTTGAACAGCAGGTGTTCGAGATAGTGAGCCAGTCCCGTGGCATCGGCCGGATCATGTTTACTGCCGGCGCGCACTGCTATCTCTGCATAAAAGCGTGGTTCTTCATGGTTTTCAGTAAGGTAGACCCGCAGCCCGTTATCGAGTTCGTAGATGTGAGCATCCAGCGGATCCTCCTCATTGGGCGTATTGATGCGCCGGTAACCCACCATTTCTTCGACGGCCTGGGTACTCGCCGTCTGGGCAGATTCAGTAGCAACAGATACTTGGGAAGGCGATTGCTCACTACAGGCCGCCAGTGCCAGTACTAAAAGCGGCGCAAGAAAAACGCTGTACCATTGCCTTTTGACGAAGCGGGTAATCATGTTGAAACTCCTGATTTGGTGATCCTGGGCTAATAATCCCTAGTTTGGCAGATTATCCACGCTGACGCGCATATTTCTAATCGCTGTCTGGCCATTTCCATCGGGAATCGCGTCCAGTACCACATTGACGGCATTGCTCTGATTCTCCACGAACTGGTCATACTGGGACAATTGTGTCCCGTCCAGGTCGTCTTGCAGCCGTGTTCTGGCACGATCGAAAGCCAAGCTGCGATCCGCCACTGCAGTAGTCATGCTGCCATCGGCTGCCACAATGGCGCCGTAGTTATTGGCCTGGGAGAACACTTCATCCATTAGTACATCCAATACCAGATCCTGAGTCGCACCGCTTAGACTGCCGCCGGAATTTGGCAAGGAATTGGAATACAGCTCCCGCAGTGCCTCCTCCCGTACGATCAGATCATAATCACCCAGCAATGAACTCTGCTCTTGGGTCAGTACATTGGAAAGATTGCTCAACAGCGCATCCGGTCCGAATATGGCGGCGGCCTGTTCCTGTGTCAGATCTCCAGACAGCAGTTGCCCCATCATCTGGTAACGCGAGTCGGCATAGTTAATTAACGCATCTTCTATGGTTTCCCGATTTGCAGAGCCGATACCCAGAGAATCGAGATAATCGCTATACAGCACGACACCTGCCTGCGCCAGTGAACGGGTCATATCGGGGTCACTGAACATAGCCAGCGGGCTTGAGCCGCTTCTGCGCACTGGTCGAGTGCGGGCGACTTCCTGTCGCGCCTGCTCCAGCAAGGCTTCGTAGTCAGGGTCAGTCTGCTCTCGCGCTTCCTGCAGGGCCTGGCTCAAATTGGAAAGCTGGATAGCAGCAGACTGTATTTGACTCTGCAGTTCCTCCAATTGGGCTTCGGATTCCATGCGCAAGCGAGTGTTCGCTTCTACCTGCTCATTCAGCTGTTCGCGAAAACCTATGGCAGACTCCAATTGACCCTGCAATTGTGAATTACTGGATTGCAGGTTCCAGGTGATTAGACTGAGACCGCCTACGATAATCCCACCAACAAATAGAGGCAGTGATTTCATGACTAAGGACCCTCTGAACAAGTAGTTGACCACTCTGGCCCACAGCCAATTCTGCTATCAAGGCGTGCTGACCCAGGAATGTGTTGACCTTGTAAGTTAGTACCCATGTTCCCTCATCGTTGCCGGCGTTGCTGCATTACTTTGTCAAATAGATCCCATGCCCCGGGAGTGAGGTCTGAATCAGGTCGGGCGGTTACATTCAATTCCACGTAGTTTGGATCGGCACGCGTATAGGGCTGCCACTGCGGTAGTCCCGTACCATTTGGATTGCCGGTCCTGGCGAAATTTACCCAGTAGTCGGACATGATGTCAGCGATCTGACGATCCTCTGCGGTGGCCGGGTTGCGCAATGTATGCGTGTTATCAAATGCGTAGGCTATTTCAGCAGCATGGTAAGCACCCAGCTCATCCTGCATGGGACCCGGTGGGCGGTGGCTGAAGAAATAGAGGTAAGCGTCTTCATCGACATTGGCAGTCATCCGCACCCAGGTGAGCGAGTTCCAGCCGAAGCCACCATCACGATATCCGTCCAGGGTCGATTTGCGCAGATCGCTGGCGGGATACAGTTGAAGGTATTCGTCTGCAAGGTCACCGTAAATCTCTCTAGCGCGCGAAATGTGCACATCGTCATTCTCGGGAATACGACTCAGTGCTCCAAGTGTGGTGCCTTCCTCGGCATTATAACCAATTAGAGCTGGCACCTTGTTCTGCTTGCCTTCGGAAAAAAGATTGAAAGGCTGATCTGGAATAACCCAGCCGTCGACAATGCCATCGGTGCGAAAACGAGTTTCTACCGCCGCGTTGTGTAAATCGAGTGCCGGAACAGCACGTAATGCCTGAAGTGAATTAGCATTCAGGGATTCGCCCAGGCTGGCTCCCTGGCTGGCAGCCTGGCCGAGTGTCATTCGAGGGTCGAGTCGGGCACCGCTCTCTCCGATTGCTTTATGAAACAAACCTTTTGCCAGCGGCGAAGCCGCCAATAAATTCACGCTCCAGGAACCGGCTGACTCGCCGAAGATCGTCACGTTGTCCGGGTCGCCGCCGAAGGCAGCGATATTGCTCTGAACCCATTGCAGGGCTTTGATCTGGTCCAGCACGCCATAGTTTCCAGCGGCGTTGTTGCCCGACTCATCGATCAACTCCGGATGCGCGAAATATCCAAATACACCGAGCCGGTAATTGATGGTCACCAGTACCACGCCTTTCTGCGCCAGGTTCGTTCCATCGTAAGTCGCAGTCGCACCGCTGCCCCGGGTCAAGGCACCGCCGTGAATCCACACCATGACCGGCAGTTCTGCATTGGCTTCTTCTGCAGTCCAGACATTTAGGTACAGACAGTCCTCACTGGTGAGGCGTGCCGGACGATAGAAAAATGAATTCTCCGCATACGGCTCCTGCATACAATTCGGCCCGAATGCCGTCGCAACCAGTTCACCTCCCCAATTGCTGGGATCGGCCGGTGGTTGCCAGCGTCTGTTGCCGGTGGGGGGTGCGGCGAAGGGAATACCCTTGAAAACGCTGACGGAATCGCCGGGTCCGGTGGTTTCTCCAATAAGTGCTCCCTGGGGAGTATCCAATACAACCGAATCGGCCAGCAGGCCACATGAAAAACAGAAGGCTAAGGCAGCCAATAAAAATCGCATCGTTAAATCCTCTTCGTTGTCAGTGTTAGTCAGTCAGCAGGGGATTGGTAGTGAATCGCAATCCAGAATACATCCAGAAGAATTCCACTGTTGTTTCGCACTACACTTTTTATTCTTTTCTCTAGTTTCTAGCCTACTATTGCACCTGAGCCATCTGTGCGTAGCCGCCCCAATAAGTGAACGGGCAACTCAATATTAGCAAGGTCTTGTGCTTCATTCTTGCTCCAGCGAGTTAGCAGTGGGGTAGTGTAAGAAAAACGGGACAGAAATCATATTGTTATCCCTCGTACCTCACAGGCACTTGGTCGCTAAATAGTGACGGAAATTGCGAATTGGGGCGTATAATCCTTCAGTTGAGTCCCTGATTCTAGAAACACCGGTATTTCTATGCCTACTTTTCGTAACTTATTGATAATGCTTATTTTTAGCTGTCTCATGGCGGCCTGTACCAATGCGTCTTACCGGCGCAGCGCCGACGATGAGAGCTACCAGGCGATAGCAGACAAGTCCGAATTGGTCCCGGGCATGAACTCGGGCGTGGTCGTCGATGAGGAACAGATCGTCGATCTCAGCGCTTACCAGACCAATAGTGAATCCTTCGAATTCCTCGACAACGAGGCGGACAGCGAGATTGACGCGCGCATACTCCCTCTCAATGCTGCCCTGGACCTTGCATTTCAGCACAGCAAGGATTATCAGACCCAGAAGGAACGACTCTACCTGGAAGCGCTGGCACTGACCCTGGATCGCTACCGTTACGTCCCTGCGTTCACGGCCACGGGCAGCGGTGACTACCAATGGGACACTGAGGATCAATTCGTCACCGACATGCAGGCATTGACTGGCATGCAGGACCTGAATACCAGTGAATCCACTTTCACTACTACCAGCCTCGGTGCCCGCTATTTTCTTAAGAGCGGTGGGGCTATCGCCCTGAACCTGACCAGCAACTTCACCCGCTTTCTTACCGGAGACGTCAGCGAATTCGGTACCGGCGCATTGATTGGTTCATTCACCCAACCGTTGATCAGAAATTTTGGAACTGATATCGAAACCGAAGTGCTGATGCAGGCTGAACGCGACCTGCTTTATCAGCTGCGGGATTTCACCCGTTTCCGCAAGAGTTTTGCCGTGCGCGTTGCTTCTGATTACTACTCGATACTGCTCAATCGAGAGACTGCCACGAACAACTACGCCGGCCTGTTGGCGAATAACCTGTCACTGGAAAGAGAGCAGGCTTTTCAGGCAGAGGGACTCACCACCTTGCTTGAAGTGGGGCGCTTGGAACAATCTTCGTTGCAGGCAGACCTGCGTTGGACCTCATCGATTACCCGCTACAAACGCAGTCTGGACAATTTCAAGATACTTATCGGTCTTGATGCCGATGATACTATTATTCTTGACGATAACGAGATGACGCTGATTACTGAGACGGGTATGGACAGTCCCGATATCAGCCTGGAGCAGGCCACTGAAATGGCGATCCAGACACGTCTGGATTTATACACCCAGTTGGACCGCGTGCAGGACAGTGCAAGAAGAATTGAAGTCGCCGCCAATGCTCTAAGCCCGACTCTGAATCTCGCCCTGGTAGCCTCGGTACCGAGTTCCACCTCGCTGACACCTGGAGAGCTCGACTTCGAAAACACCGTTTATAGCGCAGGCCTGGATGTGGACCTGCCGGTGGATACCAAGCTGGAGCGGAATAATTACCGGCGCAGCCTGATCGACTACGATGCGACAACGCGAGACTATCTTCTGGCGCTGGACGAGATAAAACTCAATGTATTAGACACCTGGCGACGCATGAACGAGGCCCGTAAGAGTTACGATATCAGCGTGACCAGCGTGGAGATCAACGAGCGGCGTGTCGAAGAGGCGGAGCTCCGGGCGGAACTGGGTCTGGGTGATATTCAGGACACGGTGGATTCACAGAATGATTTGACGGCAGCGAGAACCGAGCTGGTGAGTTCTATCGTCGAACATAATATTGCAAAACTGGAATTTTGGAGAGACGTAGGCTTACTCTACGTCGATGACAATGGACAGTGGGAGGAAGGTATCGATGAGCCTCGATAAGCCAGGTTTTCTGTCGCAGTTAAAAGACCGGATTCCTCAACCGGTGCAGGAATCAGCGGCAGCTATGCGGTCTCGCTTTCTTGCCGCCAGCAAGCCTGTTCAGTACACAGTCAGCGGAGCTGCGGGTGTGCTGGTACTGTTGGTACTTTTCAGCTTTGGTGGTAATTCCTCAGATTTTGAAAGCAGCATCACGTTTCAGGCGCGCCGCGGCGACCTGGATATTACGGTTTTGGAAGGGGGCTCGCTCGAGGCCATGCAATCCCAGGAAATCCGCTCCCGCATCAAGGGGCGTGAAGGCGTCAAGATTCTCAATATCGTCGAAGAGGGGTATCAGGTGACCCCTGCCGATGTAGACGATGGACTGATTCTGGTGGAACTGGATAAGTCCCAGCTGATCGACCAGCAACTCAACCAGGAAATTGCGGTTGAGACTGCAGAAGCCACCTTTATCGAACGCAGGGCCCAATACGAAATTCAGCTGAATGAAAACATGACCGAGCTGAACGATGCCCGTCAGGAGATGCGCTTTGCACGCCTGGATTTCGAGAAATTTCTGGGAGGCAACGTGGTTACAGACATCATCGAACAGCTGGAAATCGAAGAACGCCTGGCTCGGGTCGAAGCGGCCGATCTGGCGGCAGTAGCAACTACATCGGCACTTTCAGACGATAGCACACTGCAAAACATCGCCTCACAAAGAAGCGCCCAATCTGCATTCGATCCTACTGACCTGTCATCCATCCCGGAGCCGATGCGCGAGCGTATCGAACAGATGATGGCCGAAAATGATGGTGTGCTCCCGGCAGAGATGCTGGAGAGAATGCAGAGTTTCACACAGGGAGGCTTTCCCGGTGGAGGGCGCGGACCGGGTGGGCCCGGCCGTGGCCAGAATCGCGGTCAGGACAGGGGTCAGGCTATTGCGGCGGCACCTGCTGTGTCTGTTCCGGATGGTCCACGTAGCAATAGTGAGCCCACCGAGCTGAGACTGGAGCCGTTGGCAGCGGAAGGCCCGGACTTTGAAGTGACCCTGCTAATGGATGATAGCTACATGGCAATCCGCGATACCCTGGACTTCACTCAATATGCGGATATCGAGAATCTGGAAGATGGCGAGGCCAAGCAGCAACTACGCTCACTGCAGGATGACCTGCAGGTTTCTCAGGAAGAGTACCTGCTAGCCCAGGACCGTATCGAAGGGCAACGCCGGCTGGAAGACCGCGGTTTTATCACACCGACAGAACTGGAGGCAGAAGAACTCAATCTGAGCAAGTCGCGCAACAAGGAGGCGGAGAAAGAGACCGCGCTAAGCCTGTACATTCAATACACGTTTCCTAAAGACGCGGAGCAGAAACTGTCCGATTTTGAAAACGCCGTGATGGGCTATCAGCGTCAGCTCAAGGAAAACATTGCTGAGAAGGCCCAGGAAGAAGCCAGGTTCAGCTCCGCCGAACGCAAGTTCAACCTGGAGCGGGTGAAACTGGCGGACATCAACGAGCAGATCGAGCTGGCTACTATCCGGGCAGAAAGACCAGGCCTGGTGGTCTATGGTGCGTCGAACCAGAATTCGCAGCGCTACCGTGGCAGTAGTCAGGAAGCGATCCAGGAAGGTGCTACCATCCGGGAACGCCAGGCGATACTCACTATTCCCGATATGCGGGAGATGGCGGTCAAGACTAATATTCATGAATCGGCAGTGCAGCGAGTTGCGGTTGGGCAGCGTGTAAAAGTGTCAATTGACGCCTTTCCCGATCAGGAACTCACAGGCACTGTAATCAAAGTGGCAGTAGTCGCAGATTCGGCCAATGCATTTATGAATCCTGATCTTAAAGTTTACCCCACCACTATAAAGATTGATGGCACCCACGACTGGCTTCGCCCCGGTATGAGCTCCGAAATTGAAATTCTTGTACAGAGTCTTGGCGATGTGATCTATGTGCCAGTGCAGGCAGTGACTTACTGGGACGACAAGCGAGTAGTTTACGTCGCAAACGGCGGCAGCCCGCAACGCAGAGAAGTGGAGATCGGCGCTTTTTCCAAATCATATATCGAAATCACCAGCGGACTGCGGGAAGGCGAAGAAGTGCTGCTGCTGCCACCGCAACAGAGCCTGACGGATGTCGGTGCCTGATTTTCGACCGTTACCATGACTACCCTCGATTCCCATTCCGCTCAAGGGGCAATCCCTAGCCCCGGACTCGTTGCTGGCCAATCGGTCGTCGCGAGACTGGAAGACATTCGCAAGACTTATTACATGGGAGCATTGTCGGTCGAGGTATTGCATGGCATCTCACTGGATTTCTATGCCGGAGATTACATCAGCATCATGGGTCCATCCGGTTGTGGCAAATCAACCCTCATGAATATCTTGGGCTGCCTCGATCAAGCCACCGAAGGAAAGTACTACCTTGGTAGCGAAGACACTTCGCAGTTGGGAGATGACGAGCTATCCGGCATTCGAGGAGCCAGGCTGGGATTTATCTTTCAATCCTATAACCTTATTCAGCAGCTGGATGTGCTGGAGAACATCGAGATGCCTCTGTTCTACCAGGGCTATTCCGAATCTGAGAGTCATGAGATTGCCATGGGACTGGCCGAACGGGTGGGCCTGGAGGACCGGCTGGATCACAAACCCTTCGAATTGTCCGGCGGTCAACAACAACGGGTAGCAATTGCCAGGGCGCTAGCGGTAGATCCACTGATCATCCTCGCGGATGAACCGACCGGTAATCTGGATACAAAATCTGGCGCCGAGATTCTGAAACTATTTGATGACCTGCATGCTCAGGGCAAGACCCTGATCATGGTGACGCACTCCGATGAACTGGCGGAGCGAACCAAACGGGAAATTCGGCTCATTGATGGCACGGTGGAGAGCGATGAGCGACTTCACGCTTGATACATTTGTAGAACATCAAGCTCGGGCAGCATCTCGCTCGAAATTCAACCTGGTGCGTTTCAAGAAAATCACCCAGGTTGGCGTCAAGAGTATTTTCTCCCATGGCTTGCGTTCCATGCTGACCGTACTCGGCATCGTCATCGGTGTCGCCGCAGTTATTGCCATGCTGGCAGTGAGTGAAGGCGCCAGCTTCGAAGCTCAGCAACAGTTTCGCGATCTGGGTGCCAGCAATATCCTTATCAAGAGTGTCAAACCAGCCGCAGTCGAAGAAAGTACCCAGCGAGGTTTCGGTCCTCCACAGGCGGTGATATACGGACTGACTAATGCCCACATCACTACCATTCGAGACACCATACCGGGAGTCTCAAATGTTATCGCTTCGCGTATTGTGAAGAAAAACGTGTGGAACCTCGGTATCAGCATGAACACAGATGTTGTTGGCACTGCGGTGGACTATCCTATTTCGCGCAACTACAACCTGCGTGCCGGACGATTTTTCAGCGAATCGGAAATGCGGGACCATGCCAATGTGGTGGTGCTCAGTGACGAGGTCGCCAGCGAGTTGTTTCCAATTGACAATCCTCTCGGAAATTCCATCAAGATTGATAGCGATTACTACAACGTCGTCGGCATCATGGAGTCCGAAGGATTTTCCAACCTGGGCCAGAATCAGGCGGGAAGTTCTAACGCCGCGCCTTCTCGAGTGTTTATTCCATTCACTGCATCGAAAAGTCGTTTCGGTGAGACCACTACCCGGCAGACAGCTGGTGGGATGGAGTCGGAGACAGTCGAGCTGCACGAAGCCATTATCCAGGTGGAAGACCAGGAAGCGGTTATTGAAGTCGGTGAAATCATCGATCAGATCCTGCAGCGCCGACATCGGGATGTTGATTACACGATCGAGATACCACTGGCACTGTTAAGACAGGCAGAGGAGAGCGCCTTGCGTGATCAAATCGTTGCCGGTGCCATTGCCGGTATCTCACTGTTGGTGGGCGGTATTGGCATCATGAATATCATGTTGGCCAGCGTCACTGAACGCACGCGAGAGATTGGAATTCGCCGCGCCCTGGGTGCCAAGAAGCGGGATATTATTGCGCAGTTTCTCGTCGAAGCAGTTATCTTGTCAGGCGTTGGAGGCCTGATTGGCGTGGTATTGGGTATTATTATTCCGTTTGTCATCTCAATCTTCTGGGGTATGACTACTATCGTGACGCCGGTTGCTCCGATATTGGCGTTTTCTATCTCTGCTATGATTGGGGTTGTATTCGGGATTTACCCAAGCATGCGCGCAGCGGATATGGATCCGGTCGAAGCATTACGACACGAGTAACGAGCCGAATAACTGCATAACCCTGAAGATTGTCTTGCAGGACATTCTCTTAGCTTTGTGATGTCATTAAAAACTACCCTAAGAACAGCCTTTCGAGAATTTCAGAACCGGCTCGCATACCACGATGCGCTTCCTCAGTTGGTTGTGCTGGGGATTATCTCCGGCATCGCAGCGTCGTTGCTGATAGTCGCGTTTCGCTGGTTGGTAGAAAATGCCTCTTTCTTCATGCTGGCAGGAACCGGGGATGGCTTCGAATCATTGTCGCTTTCGGTGCGCTTTCTGTTGCCACTATCTGGTGCGCTGTTAATCGGTGTAGCGTTGCATTTTGTGAGTGCACAGGACCGCTCCGTCAGCGTAACCCATGTACTCGACCGCTTGCATAATCACCAGGGCAAGCTACCCGTGAAAAATATTCTTGTGCAGTTTCTGGGCGGGTTCGTGGCGTTGGTTTCCGGCCAGAGTGTGGGACGTGAAGGTCCTGCAATTCACTTGGGGGCCGGGATCGCCTCCCTGTTAGGTCAATGGTGGCGGCTGACGAACAATAGTCTGCGTACGCTGGTTGCCTGTGGCTCGGCCGCGGGCATTGCTGCTTCTTTTAATACACCCATGGCGGGTGTGGTGTTTGTCATGGAAGTCATTCTGATGGAGTACACCGTTGTCGGTTTCGTCCCGGTGATAATCGCGTCTGTTGTCGGCGCGACAACCAGTCAGCTGGTGTTCGGCAGCGATATCAATTTCATGATCGCAGCTTCCGAGGTCAATGTATTACTGGAAATGCCATACATGGTGTTCTGCGGATTAGTGTTCTCGGTGGCGGCCGCCGGATTTATCCGCTTGCACCTCGCCTTCTTCCAGCTTCAGTCCTATTCGATTGTATTGAGGTTAACTTTTACCGGACTGGTGACTGGTGCTGTGGCTGTTTTCGTTCCGCAGATCATGGGTACCGGTTATGACACACTCAACGCGGCCATGCTCGGCAATATCNGTGTGTGGCTGCTAATTTTAATCGTGCTGGCCAAGCTAGTCGTAACCGCCATGGCAACTGGCATGGGGATGGTTGGAGGTTTGATCGGGCCGNCGCTGGTAATTGGTGGTTGCCTCGGTGGACTATTGGGCATACTCGGCAATGTGCTGGTCCCGTCTGCTTCAGATACGGATTATTATGTGGCTATTGGGATGGTGGCGATGATGGGTGCAGTGCTCAATGCTCCCCTGGCGGCACTGGTTGCCATCCTTGAGCTGAGTAACAGTCCCGGTATTATCTTTCCCAGTATGCTGACTGTCGTGGTGGCCTGTCTCGGCGTGCAGCATCTCTTCAAATACAAAGGCATATTCGCAGAACAGCTCAAGATCGAGGGACTCAATCTGTCGGCTGAAGCGGGCAAGGGCTTCTTGAGTCGCATCGGCGTGCGTAGTGTAATGAACAGCTCATTCCTGCAAACCGGGGCGACAGTCAACTGGCAGCAGGCGCAAGAGCTGGTTGAGAGTAATCAGTTTTGGTNGGTAGTTAATCAGGNGGAACGAGAAGCGCTGCTGCCGACAGCAGAACTTGCGCGCTTGATGGATGAAAAAACTGCGGCTGAAGAAGCTGGCGAAGACNTAAATCTGGCAGATCTGAGTGAGAAAATGGTAAATACCGGCAGGCTGGATTCACTGGCCAATTTGCAGGAAGCCAGCAGTCTGATCAGCAGCAGTGGTGCCGAGGCATTACTTGTACTGGATTCATCTTCGTTCCCCAACTATAAGGTCATCGGTGTCATTACNCGGGAAACCATCATGAACTACTATGGAATGTAATACTTCACCATGAATAGCGTTGTGCGGCTAATTCTCAAAAGTTTCCTACCTGGCGTATTAAGCTTCCAGGCCATTGCGGCTGACAACTCAATAATGTGGATGCCTTACGATGAATCTACGGATCTGGCGACTCTGGCGGCACATGAAAACGACAGCATGCATTACTCGCTGCTCAATTCTAAAGTGCTGGATAAGAATTCATTGTGGGAACCATACTCCAGAGAACTGGACAGATTCGGTGCTGAAAACTATGAGGCTCTCAAACCGTTAATACTCGATCGGCCGATCTCATCTATTCAGAATGCAGTAGCAGCGGGTCTGCTGACATATGAGGCGCTTACCACTTTTTATATTTACAGAATCCGGGAGATTGAATCGGACGACTCAAGGTTTATCAATGCTGTCATCGCGCTGAATCCGGTGGCGATAAATCGTGCGCGCATGTTGGATGAGCTGCGCCGGCAGGGGAGAGGCGTTCCTGCGGATTCAATATTTGGCATCCCGGTACTGCTCAAAGACAATATTGGCGCGGCGGGTATGGCCACTTCCGCCGGCGCGATTGCTTTGCAGAATAATTACACAACCAATGCTTTCGTTACCGAGCGTCTGTTGGAAAATGGCGCAGTAATCCTCGGCAAAGCCAATCTCAGCGAGTGGGCTTTCTTCTTCTGCAACGATTGCCCGTCCGGGTATAGCGCAATGGGAGGTCAAACCCTGAATCCCTACGGTCGCTTCGAATTTGGTACAGGCGGCTCGAGTTCCGGTAGCGGCGCCGCGACTGCGGCGAACTACGCCACGGTAGCCATCGGATCGGAAACCTCGGGCTCGATACTGTCACCCGCCAGCGCCAATTCCCTGGTCGGTCTGAAACCCACCACGGGCACCATAAGCAGGAGCGGGGTGGTGCCTATCTCGGCAACCCTGGACACAACCGGCCCGATGACTCGCTCGGTTGCTGACGCGGTGATCCTATTCAATGCCATGACCGGCTATGATGAGAATGATTTGGCGATGCCGTTACTCAGTGCCGACTTCGCCCTGGAATACCGCACAGTGGATTTGACTGGCAAACGCCTGGGTGTGTTAGAAAGTTTTGCAGATAATATGTTCTATCAATCTGCTCTGGGTTTGCTGTCTGAGAATGGCGCCACCATTGTTGAGGTACTACTGGATTACGAACGTAGCGAAGGCTTCAGCGAGCTGTTGGGGGGAGAGATGGTGAGAGACCTGGCGCTTTATCTGGAATCCTATTCCGCGGATGAAGTACAGATTGACTCGATAGCTTCTTTGCGAGCTTTTAACAACAGTGACATGGATACACGTGCACCTTACGGCCAGGGACTCGTCGATATGATGGATGCTCTCGAATTCAGTGCGGCAGAATTGGGATCCCTGGCTGACGACCTGCAATCCGGTGCTCGTGCTGCCCTGCAGCAGTTGTTCAATGAATCCAACCTGGATGTTTTGCTCTCCATCAACAACCGCCATGCCGGTGTTGCGGCGCTGGCGAATTTTCCTGCGTTGACTATCCCCATGGGATATGAAGCAAGCGGCAGGCCTATTGGATTAACTCTGATCGCTCCTTCCTTTCGCGAACAAGACCTTATCGATATCGGTGCCCGCTTCGAACAGCTGAGTGCTGCCCGAAAAATGCATGAACAATATCAATAAGATAGAAAAATCCAGCGCTAATGATCTGGCTCAATTTCGACTGCAGGAGTAGGCTTGCAATTGCTTACTGTGTGGTATACAGTATCCTCACTGTGCGGTACATAGTAAGTGCAGTGGAGATTTCAAATGAGCGAAAAAGTCGAAGCCATGCGCTTGGAACTGCGTCGGGGTATCTTAATCCTTGCCGTAATGACTGCACTACGAAATGAACAATATGGCTATTCATTGCGTAAGGCTCTGGGGGCGGTAAATATCGATATCGAAGAGGGAACCCTCTATCCGCTGGTAAGGCGTCTCAAATCCTATGGATTATTGAATAGCCGTTGGAGTAACGAAGAAGGACGAAAACGGCGCTACTACAAGATCTCTGAACGAGGCGAAGAAATTCTGACCGTGCTCAAATCTGACTGGGAAAAGTTAAACACCTCGATTACATCTATTGCGGAGATAAGTACATGAATCTGTTTAAAGAACAAACTCCTCTGGAGAGATACATAGCCGAAGTTAAAAGCTATCTTCCCAGAAAATCCAGAAACGACATTGCTGAGGAATTGCAGACAAATATTGAAGCCAAAATTAGTGACATGCAAGAGACTTCAGGTGCAGCACAGGATGATGCGGGAGTAATCCAACTGCTAAGTGAATACGGTCATCCGCTGCGAGTAGCAGCGCAATATCAGGGCACAGGGCGCTCGCTTATAGGTCCTGATTTCTATCCCTTCTACAAGATTGCAATTATCGCTTCATTGAGCATTTCAACAGTAATACTAATCGCTCTCATTGCCATCGACTTTTTCTTCGGGCTGGATATCGGGGATGTTTCGCGCGTATGGATGTTTGTTAATACCTACATCTATATCTTCGGTATTATTACTGGCGCCTTTTTTCTTGCCGAAATAGTCATCGAACGGAATCATTTCCTGGACAGCTGGTCGCCTTCCAAAACGGCGCCACCAGATGAAGCAGTGGCTACTGCCTGGGGCGCGATTTTTTCAGTGGTTGCTGCGATTACCTGGTTGATTATTCTCAACATGGTGAATCTGGAACACAGTACTGCCGTGTTGCTAGGGCAAACCGGCAATCCTTTTCATACCCTGGTATTCTGGATGAAGATACAACTGGTCTTTCTGATTCCGCAATATGTCTATCTGATTATCGATCAGAACTGGAATCCCGCCCGGTTAGGCCTGCGCACTGCTACAGAAGCCATCCTGTTAGCAGGCTGCTTTGTTACGCAGAGGGTGGATACTTCTGCATTTCGAAGTACTTATGCAGACCTGCCCGATAGCCTGTTTTCACTGTTCAATCTGGTGGTTTGGCTCATGGTCATCGGCATTGCGATTTCGATACCCAAGCGCTGGTGGAAAGCGAAGGCGGCCTTTACCAGAAGTTCTCAACAGTGATATGTCCGGGAGTGCGCCGGCGGTGCTTGCGAAAGCCTCGGCCCTTCAGTACTTCGACCGTATCCTTAACCATGTCCGGATTGCCACATAACATGATTTGGGATACTTCAGTATTCAGCTGACGCCCGACACTTTCTTCCAGCGAACCATCTTCGATGCTGGTGGGCACACGTCCGGTGATGGTGCCGGGCACCTGTTCACGGCTCACGTATGCCTGAAATGAAAACTGCTCGGGATGATTGCTGCTGAATGTTTCAATCAATTCCTGGTAGCGCAGGTCAGCCTGGGTGCGAACTGCTTGCACAAGCACGATGTGTTGGAATCGATCCCAGGGTTCGGTGGTGTTTAGAATTGAAAGATAAGGAGCAATGCCGGTTCCGGTGCCTAACATCCAAAGTTCATCCGCTGCAGGAATCTCTTTCAGCACAAAGAAGCCGGTGGACTGCTGTTTAATCCAAACTTGATCACCGGAATCGAGCTTGACAAGCATATTAGACAATAGGCCGTCGGTGGCCGTATAGCAGAAAAATTCCAGGGGTCGTTGGCCTGGCGAGTTTAGATAGGAATAAGGTCGCGCTACACGTTCACCGTCGATATCGAGCGCCAGGCTAGTGAATTGACCAGCAGTGAAGTCATCGACGGCAGCATCGAGCGTTAACGAAAACAGATTCTCGGTCCAATGAATGTTGTCGACTACTGTGCCTTGAATCCATTGCGCCATTGTCATGCCCTGTTAATGCATCGCTTTTAAGTGGAACTATGGTATGAATTTCTATAGTCTCCTAGCAAGCACTAAATCGCATGGAAGCGCCGCTGTGCCGCAGTGAGATAATCAATCAGCAAGCAATAGAAACTAGAAGCGACCTTGTATTGCATTTGGCAGAAGTTGGAGAATTGAATGGGAATGTGGTTTGAGATAGCGTTGTGGAAACGCATATTTGCAGCGATGACACTCGGGGTAATCGTTGGCTCGATATGGGGGCCTGGCTCGGAGAGCATAGCCTGGATCGGAACCTTATTCATACGGCTGATTTTTATGGTAGTGGTGCCATTGGTATTCGTTACGCTGGTGTCTGGTGTTGTCTCCATGGGTGATCCCAGTAGATTGGGATCTCTCGGTGTGAAAACCCTCGCAATCTACCTGGCAACTACCCTGGCTGCGATTTCTATCGGGCTATTTCTTGCTGCCACCATTCAGCCCGGTGTTGGTGTGGATCTATCATCAACAACACCTAATGAAATTCAGGCTGCGATGCCGCTTTCCGAGCGATTGATGAGCATCATACCTAGCAACCCATTTGCGGCACTCGCTGAAGGCAACATACTTGCGATAATTTTCTTCGCGCTGCTGCTGGGGGTTAGTCTGCTTACCATAGGGGATAAAGGCAAACCGATTGCTGATCTCATGGAAGCAGGCTCCCATGTAATGCTACGAATTACACACTGGGTGATGGAGGTAGCACCGCTTGGCGTATTCGCTCTGATTACTTCGGTAGCTGGAAATCAAGGCGTCGTAGCTCTGCTGAACGTATTTACTCTGGCATTGGTAATTTTATTGGGCTGTATCTTACACATGATACTTGTGCACGGCTTTTTCATAATGCGATTTGTGCTAAAACTTTCTCCTGTAATGTTTTTTCGTGGGGTACGTGACGCCATGATGGTTGCGTTTTCTACGTCATCCAGTGCGGCTACCTTGCCAGTGTCAATGTCGGTAGCCGAAGAGAATCTCGGGATTAAACCAATCGTAGCCTCAACCGTATTACCGCTCGGTGCCACCATCAATATGGACGGCACAGCACTGTATGTCGGAATAGGTTCGGTATTTGCAGCACAGGCGTTCGGTTACGACCTCGGTATGACTGACTACATTCTCATTGCAGGTACCACCACCTTGGTGTCAATTGGAACAGCAGCCGTACCGAGTGCGTCTTTATTCCTAATTGCGGCGGTTATGGAAGTGATAGGCATCACGCCGGAACAGATCGCGGTTGTGGTCGGCTTCTTGTTTACATTCGACAGGCCGCTGGATATGTTGCGTACCAGCATAAACGTGGGGGGTGATCTTTCAGTCTCAACCGCCGTGGCTAATTGGGAGGGTGAGTTTGATCGGGAAATCTTCGACAGGCCATTGAAGTACTAAATCCACCCATTGAGTGCTTGCAGGGCTAAATCGGGGCCTACTCCGCATTTTTTACGTTTTAACCCTGGGAATGCTCCTCTTCACACTGACAAATTTACTAGAAGGCTTTCAATGCAGAGCTGCCAGCCAGCAATTTGCGGGAGTAATACTGTGTACACAAGTGCGATTTTCAGCGGCGAAAACTCTTGATCAGTTCACAGCTTGAGTTTGAGCAGGATCGCTTCCACTTTCTTGATATCAAATGGCTTGGGAATACTGCCAACCATATGCAGATTTAAATCGCGACCCCGGAGTTGATTGAGTTCGCGAGCCTTTCTTGATAGCCCGCTGACGATTATAATCTTCGCTCTGGATTTAGCTGCAGACAGATATTTCAAAATTTCCAGTCCTTCACGGGGGACTTCTTCTGTTTCCAGATCCTCGGAGGGGCCGAGGTTGAGATCGAGGAAAATAACCGTAGGGTTGAATTGCTTGATTTGCGGAATAATTAAATCGAATTTGTTGACACTGCTTACCTGATAACCGACGTCGATTCCGACCTCTTCCAGGATGTCAGTTATTTCCTTGTTGTCGTCGACTAACAACAGACGGTATTTGCTCGAGCCTTGCTGATCAGATACTGACATTACTATCAACTTCCTTCTAAATTATCCCCAAGATATATCACGTTCTTACGCTTTTCTTACAATACATTATTCAGGTATTGCGGATTGAGCCACAAAGTAATGTGTGTGTCTATATTACATATTCTTCGTCAGAATGAGTAGCTATGCGTGGTGCCCAGGCGCGAATCCTCATCGAAGAAGATTAAGGGGATCCATTGTTGGACGTGATATGGCCCAATTGGCATTGATGGTGTAATCGATACCAAAAAGAACCAGGAACGAGTTACCTCAGAGATCTTTCTGCGGCTATGCCGATCTGCAAGGCAATGAAGAGATTATCAATCAACTCATTAAGCAGGTTAGGCTAAAAATAATACTGCAAGCTCATATAAATTGAGTCCGGGTTGCCGCCATATTCCGAACCAAACTGAAACTGCTGTTCAATCGGGACCTCGTTTGAGAAGTTAAAGTCATTTCCGGCAAAATGGTAGTAACCCATGGTCATATACAGATTGTCTGAAAGACTGTAATTGCCATTTATACTGAGAAACATCGAGCTATCGTCCAAATTCACTAATGACTGTAGGGATAGGCTAAGCAATGCGTTTGCCTGCCAACTAATCGCTGGAATCAGGTAGTTCTTACCCATCAAAAAAACACCACCTGCTGTAAAAGCCGCGTCATCCAGTTGCTCAAGATAGTTATCTGGGTTGCTGGAACCGGCTTCATTTAGATGATATTCAATCATGCCAAATACTCGTTCAGTGAAGGCATAGTCCACGCCGACAGAAGCTCGAGTATAGTCTTCATCTCCGCTAACATAGGCCGCTTCCAACCAGAAGCCAAGAACTCCCAATGCAGACTGAACACCAGCGCCAATCAGGTTTTGCTCGGCGAAGCGCATGGCTGTAAATTGATAATCGCTACCGGAAACATTGGTCAGCAGCTGAAAAAATGCAGCTGAATTCTCGGACTTTCCGTCAGGACCAAGGATAATACCCATATCCAATTCACCTAGCTGAGCTATGGGTTTTTGAAAGCGTACTGCGTCGATACCGGCTCGGTATTCGGTGTTCAGGGTTCTGACATCGAACGGCAAGAACACATCGCTGGGATTAATTATTCTGGCTGAGCCGAAGGTTATTGCCTGTCTGCCTATTGTAAGATCGCCACCTTCCATCTGAAATTGAACATTCATCCTGTCCAGGTTTTGCGGCACAATGTTTTTCTTGCCGGTGGGACCTATCGTCGGCCTGATATCGGTCAATCGATAACTCTGACGCTCTGGAACCATGAATGACTCTCCAAGCTGTTGCAGCTTGGAAGTCGAATCCACACCAACCTCATAGTGTAATTGCCAGACCTGATTGTCGTTAAACATGTCCAGCATGAAACGGCCGCTGTTTTGCATGCTGTAAATGCGATCGATTCGAATTGGACCGTCATCGATTGCATCCTGGATAACGGTATAATTTTTCAAGTAGCCGGAGAAGTTAACCTGGCTGAAAGCATCGATACTAACAGCGCTCAAAGAGAAAAACGCAAAGAATGCAAGGATGCAGCGCATAGGCTATTTTCTTTCGTCCAGATCTACTTCGCCGTCATGTAAATGAATAAGTCGGCTAGCTCGGTTCATGATTTTCTCATCATGGGTTGAGAACACAAAGGTCATGTTGTGGTTCTCATTCAATTCTTTCATAAGGTCGAGTAAGGCAATCCCGGTCTTGGAATCGAGATTGGCGGTGGGTTCGTCTGCGAGGATTATCTCTGGATGAGAAACCATGGCTCGCGCAACTGCCACCCGTTGCTGTTGACCCCCGGATAATTTGTTGGGGCGACGATCTCCCAGTCCCTCGAGACCAACCTG
This sequence comes from Gammaproteobacteria bacterium, assembly GCA_002730035.1. GTDB lineage: Bacteria > Pseudomonadota > Gammaproteobacteria > Pseudomonadales > Pseudohongiellaceae > UBA9145. Next base: position 19,156 of record PBYU01000037.1, read on the forward strand.
TTGCAGCATATCGGTGACCCGGCGTTTCCTCTCTGAGGCTTCAACACCCTGCAGCAGCATGATGTATTCAATATTCTCTTCGGCGGAAAAAACCGGAATCAAATTGTATGACTGGAAGATAAATCCAATATGGTCTCGCCGAAAATCGGAAAGTACCGCACCTGACATTGCAGCGATATTGGTACCGGATAATTCCACTGATCCGGAAGTTGGATTGTCGAGTCCCCCCAGCAGGTGTAGCAGAGTGGTTTTGCCCGAGCCCGAGGGACCTACGATAGTGGCAAACTCTCCTCGCACTATTTCAATCGAAACCCTGTCAACAGCCTTAACCATGGTTTCTTCGTCATCGCCGAAATAACGACAGACATCAGTGGTTGATATAACACCTGACATACAAACTCCTAAAGACTTCTCTGTAATGCTTCCGAGGGGATAATTCTGGCGGCAAACCTGGCTGGGTAGATAGCGGCAGCAATCGTTAGTATCACCACGTAGATTGGAAATTGAGTAAACTGTGCAATGTGAAATTCACCAAATATGTTGTTACTGATAGCGATGCCGGAAAACTCCATCTCGCCCAGTCCAATCCCATTTACAGAAGTCCAGCTATTAACTGCAAAACCCAGCAACATACCAATACCGCAGCTAATAGTTGCCAGTAGAAATGCTTCGCAAAGTATAAGTCTAGAGATTTCCGCCGGGCGCGTACCGATGGCTTTGATCACTCCGAATTCATAGATGCGCTCGTAAATTGACATGAACATGGAATTAATAACACCCAGCGATGCCAATAAAAAAAGCACTGCACCAACTACCAATGAGGAGTAGGCCATCAATTCAATGATCAGACCAATTTCTCTGTTTAGATCCAGCCAGCCAAGCGCCTCAATCTCTTCGTCATTAAGTTGTTTAAAGATCCCGCTGTCCGGATTTTCGGCGTCCTCCGGATTCACAAATGTCAGTACGAATTCATGGGTTTGTTGATCGGACATTGCCAGTGCTTTACGTGCCGCGGCAATATTAATAAAAACAAAATTGTCATCCAGCTCACGCATACCAAAATCAAGGATGCCTGAGATTCTGAACAGGGCCTGAGCAAGTTCACCGGTATTTGCCTCAGACAATGTCAGGACAATTCGATCACCCAGGTCGACCTCCAATAATTCGGCCATAGATTGACCGATGAGCAATTCACTGTCTTCGCCTGTTAGATACTCTCCTCGTACTACTGCCTGAGCTACTTTGCTGATGGTGTGTTCACGATCTGCATCGATGCCATAGAGCAAACCTGCGGAAACGTTATAGCTGGAGGAAATCATACCGGCGCTAATCACTCGCGGACTGTAGGATTGCAGCGATGCGTCTTGTGAAAGTGCCTGCTCAATTTCCATAGAATTTTCCAGGAAAAGATCGACATCCAGATTTTCCCGATATCCCACACGATGAATTTGTGCTTCACCACTGATTGTACTGGTGACATTTTCCACCAATAGGGTGAGCATGCCTCGCATTACTGCGTCAACAGCGATTAATGCAGTCAGGCTGAGGGAAATTAGCATAACGGTTAGAATGGAGCGGCGGGTATTGCGGAACAAATTTCGAAACGCCAGCTTTATCGTCTGCACTAGTTGCTCCGCATGGCTTCGGTGGGCGATATTCTCGCCGCTCTTAATCCGGCTGGAATACTGATAAGTAAGGCGAAACCTATTATAAACAGCAGTGGCATCCCAAAGACAAACAGGGATAATTCACCAGTGAGGTGGCTCATCATTATGCCGCCTACATCCATGGGCTCGGCGAGTTCAATACCCAAAAATGTAAACCAGGCAATGAGTGGCAACGAAACCAGTATTCCCGCTACCAAGCTTAAGCTTGCCAGCAGCCCGGTTTCGAGGGTAATCATCAGGGCGATTTTCAAAGGCCTGCTGCCGATTGCCTTAAGCACGCCAAACTCTCGAGTGCGCTCCAGTACCGACATGAGAACGGTATTGAGCACTCCGACGAAGACTATGAACACGATAAATCCCATGAAGAAATTATTGCCCTGCTTGTCGGCCTGCATGGATTGATAAAAGGTCGACTCCACAATTTGCCAGGGATCCACGGTTAATTCCGGCAGCTGATCCTGAAGGACAGCGGCTTGCACCCTGGCTTCACCATCATCTTTCAAAAGAATAGAAACTTCATGCACCGAACCATACATACTGAGAAATTCCTGCGCTGCTGTAAGTGGCAGGAACACTGTTGTCCGGTCTGGAGACGCTCTGTTGCCAACAATTGCCTTGACGATAAAAATATCATTGGCAATCGATCCATCTGCGCCCTGGGAAATAAGGATGAGTTCATCCCCCAGTCCGATATTCAGGCTGTTGGCTATCCCCGCTCCAATCATCGCCGAGTAATATCCTTCGGCGTCCAGTGCATTATCGATATACTCCCCGGCAGTAATTTTTGCAGCCAGGGTGCTGGTGCTTCGTTCTCTCTCTAGGGCAACACCTATAACCTGAGCTGGAGAATTGTCCTTTTCTGAATAGGCAATAGCGGGGGCAAAAACACGCAGGGTGTGACTCTCAATTTCCTCATTGGCATCGAGCAGCTCGCTCAGTCCCTGAGGATCATCTATTGTTTTGTGAATCTTTGGCCTTAAGCGATAGTCATCCAGGTGGATCTGGATATGGCCAGTATGATCCAGAATAAAGAAAGAGATGGCATTACTGTAGCTGCCCTCACTCAGGGAAAAGCTGAAGACACATAGAATATACCCGCCAGCCAAGCTTAGCGCAGTCAATAAAGACCGGCGACGTTGACGGAATATATTGCGATAGGCCAGTTTCAACAACAGCATCGGAAGCTTCTAAAAACGAGATCTAAGGTTTCGGAGCGTGAAGATAGATTCATCAACTTCCGGCGGATTAAATTGAAGATTGTCATAAATCACGATCGTCTTATGACCTTCCTTGTTCATTGGAATCATTTCAAGCCTTGAGGGAATTAACTTGCCAGAAAATTCTTTCAGTTCCGAGAACTCTAGCTTGCGAACCAATTCGCCTCTATCATCATAGAAATTCTGACCCACTGGAACCATATACTGTTTGTTAACAATGTAGTCTATCTTGCCCCATATAGTAACGGTTTCCTCTTTTGGGATCAGTACTATTGTATAAAGTTCGTCGGTTTCTTCCAGAGTAAGGAAATACTCTTCGGTCAGAGTGGTTTGTTTAACCAGATCATCATTGGTGAAATCACTGCCCATCCACGACCCCATCATCATCGAGGGCGGCACCTTGATTACCTTGTTAATCTTGGGCAGGTAGTTCCACATTTCCATATCCAGCTTCAGGGTGGCGATGCCTCGGTCTTTTCGAGGAGACAGAATTCGGATAAAAGAATTCTCCGTTCCCATCGAACTGGATTGCATTTCCATGGTGCGCTGATACTGTGGCGTTTCCACGATCATGGTCATGGTTGCACTGCTGGATTCGCCCTGATAAAGCGCCTCCATCTGGTCAATTATTTCTATCGCCGAGTCAGCGCCAAGGGCGAGACTGGAGTAGAAACTGATCAGTAAAATGGCAGGCCAGGTTCGATACTGACTGACTCGATTTGCTAAAA
>PBYU01000038.1 GCA_002730035.1 Gammaproteobacteria bacterium
TATCACGATTACAATCTGCGCGGCATGTCCAAGCAAGCCGAGGTTGAAGAGCGTATCAACTGGATCGACGAGAATACCCTGGACTATGATTTCACTGTGACAGATGCGCTGTCCTGGGATGTGTCCTGGTCGGCCAGGCTACCCCTGCGCCGTTCACCAGATCCGGTTTACGAATATGCCTGTCATGAAGGCAATCATGGTTTGATCGGTATTCTGGCCGGATGGAGACGTTACGAATCTATGGGATTCAATGGCGACGGGTCTCCGAAGTCAGACACCGGTACCGTAGAAACCGAAGAGAATTAGTCCACTCCCCAAGGATTTAAAAACAACGAAGGCCAGAAGGGGAATAACACCCTTCTGGCCTTTTCTTTTTTAGATGAATCGTGCCCCTGCCATAGCCCGAATCATGCTACTGCTAGCCTGAGTGCTTAGGCAGCACGATGATGCATTGGTGGCGCCAACGGATGTAACCGGATTTGGCAACGTGCTGGTTGAGACCGACCCGTTTGGCATCATTGTCTCGCACCGTGACTGAATGAGAATCTTATGGAATTGATGCAAATTCTTCCATTTCTACTGGTAGCCAGTGCCTTCGTGCTGATGCCCGGTCCAAATGTGCTGGTAATTGTTTCCACCAGCCTGGTAGCCGGTAAGGCACGGGGCTTGCAGACAGTGCTGGGTACTAGCCTGGCTATGGTGGTGCAGCTATTCGTGGCAGGGCTGGGTACCAGTGGATTCCTGTTGTTAATTGCCGAAGGGCTGGTCTGGCTTAAATGGATAGGCGTCGCGTATCTGACCTATCTCGGAGTAATTTCACTCAACAATTTCTTAAGGAACAAAAAATCCACTGAGCCGAATGCGACCGGGTCCTTTCAGCGAGGGTTCTGGGTGTCACTGACTAACCCCAAGACCATCCTGTTCTTCAGCGCCTTCCTTCCACAGTTCGTCAGCGATGCGAATTCTTATACTTTTCAGATAGCCGCTCTATCACTAATTTTCTGGCTGATTGCGCTGCTTATAGATTCGAGTTACGCGTTGCTTGCCGCACGAATTAGGAACACATTTAACAACTATGATCTGAACCGTATTCAAAATGGAGTAAGTGGCACCTTCTATCTGACCGCCAGCGGCATACTCGCCTATAGCAATCGGGTTTAGGCGAACGCTCCTGCATTCACGAAAAAATGCATGGCAATACTGGCGAAGTAACCCAGTGCAATTGCCCAAGACCATTTGAGATGGGAAAAGAAAGTATATATTCCCCTGGCCTGACCCATCACCGCCACACCAGCTGCTGATCCAATAGATAGCATGGAACCACCCACTCCGGCTGTTAGGGTGACTAGCAGCCACTGTCCATGGTTCATTTCTGGACTCATTTCCAGCACCGCAAACATCACGGGGATGTTGTCTACAATTGCCGAAGCGAATCCCACCAAAATATTGGCAGTACTGGCACCCAGGTCAACATAGATAATCTCAGAAACCAGTGCGAGGTACCCGAAAGCGCCAAGGCCGCCGACGCATAAAATCACGCCATAGAAAAATATCAGAGTGTCCCATTCAGCGCGCTGTAAATTGTGATAGATATCGTAGGGCTGTTTACTATCTCGAACATCGTCAGTTCCCATCGATTCTTCAAACATGGCGTCATCGCCGCTCAACACATCGCCTTTCACCAGCGAGCTGGCCATATCGGCATTCATGTAACTGGAATCTCTAAGCTGCAGGTAGTAGCCAAACAATTTCAGCAATCCAAGTCCGGTCATCATCCCCAATACCGGAGGTAAATACAGGAAGTTGTGGAATGACACCGCCATAATGATAGTGATGATAAAGAGCCCAACGACTATCCAGGCACCGAATTTTACTGCGGCTTTCTCGTTTATCGCCGCAGGTTTCCCATTAGAGATAACCATACTCAGGATCCCTGCAGTGACCAACCAGTTCACCAGAGAGGGCAGAAAGAGTACAAAGAACTCCTGAAATTCGACCAAACCTGACTGCCACACCATGAGGGTAGTGAGATCACCAAAGGGGCTGAAGGCACCCCCGGCATTAGCAGCTACCACAACATTGATGCAGGCAATTGACACGAATCGTAGGTTATTGCCTCCGACTGCAGTGATAACCGCCGCCATTAGCAGGGCCGTAGTAAGGTTGTCTGCGATTGGTGAGAGGAAGAATGAAATCAACCCGGTAATCCAGAATATCTGCCTGAAGGTATACCCCTGGGAAACCAGCCTGACCCTTAACAGGTTGAACACACCCCGCTCTTCCATAGTGTTGATGTAGGTCATTGCTGCCAGCAGGAATAGAAACAGTTCGACGAACTCCAGCAAATTGTGGCGCACCAGTTCTTCGGCAAGATGAGTTTCACCCACACCGATATACGCAATGGCAACAAGCACCCAGATTACGCCTGCCGCCACAACGGCTGGTTTAGATTTACGCAGATGGATAGTTTCTTCGAAGATGATCAGCGTGTAAGCCAAAACGAAGCAAGCTATCGCTGCATAGCCAAGAGTACTGCCAGTAAGATTAAGCATCGTGGCGTCTTCGGATGCGGCGAAGGCCATGAGCGGCAATAGAGTAAGGCACAAGAAAACCAGCCAGGGATAGACTGAGCTAGTTGCTCTCACGCGCAGGGGTTTGATTCGCATAGAAGGGAAATTCCTGAATGTTGCTATTCTCATTGAGTTACTTCAGAAACCACTGCTGGTCTATCGGTGATCAGTCGGCACTGAAGCTTTTACTTTTTCAAACCTGCAGCAGCTGAATCCAGTTCCCGCAGGTATCATCAAACACCGCTATCCACACACCTCCTGCATTCGTAGGCTTATCTTTAAAGCTCACACCTTTGCCAATCAGGTTTGCATACTCCTGATCGATATCTTCTGTATTAAGTACCGCGGCCGGTATGCCATCAGCGGAAATAGCCTGCTGAAAGGCCAGTGCAGCAGGATGTGCGTTGGGTTCCAACAACAATTCTACGTTGGCATCGCCGCTCTCGCCGACTGTTAACCATCGAAACTCGCCGAGGTCGATATTATTTACAACTTCAAAGCCCTGTTTTTCGGTATAGAAAGTAAGCGCCGTGGCCTGATCCTCGACAAAGACACTGCATAATTTGATCTGCATAAAACCTCCCAGGCTGAGTTACAAGTTGTGACATCGACACACAATACAATTGAATTGGCGATACCCCTAGTTTATTCTTGAATGCCCCCCAAAAAACAGGTAATGAGAGATTTCAAGATGACTGACAAGAACGCTATAAAGGCTATATTCATCGCGCTGGCAGTGGCCCCGGCATTATTGTTTGCGCAGGCTGATATGCCACCGGTTAATGACTTGCCCAACCCTTACATTACTCAATCCGACTATTTCAAGTTGCCCGCCGGCAGAGGCTGGGGTTCATCCAGTACTGTAGATATCGATCTCGACGGTGAGAGTGTCTGGGTCGCAGAACGCTGCGGCGGCAATATCAATGTCTGCGTGCAGAATCCCGATGTAAACCTGATCATGCTGTTCGACAAGAACGGCAACATGGTACGCAGCTTCGGCGCAGGATATATCGCCTGGCCGCACGGCATCGAGGTGGACCATGAAGGCAACGTCTGGGTTGCTGATGCCCGCGGTACCGACCAGGTGCAGGATTATAACGGTGAAGCTTATGGGCACCAGATTCACAAGTTCAGCCCTACTGGTGTACACCTGATGGCGCTGGGCAGAAAAGGTGGTGGCCGGGATGAAGAATTTTTCTACACTCCTAATGACATGCTTGTTGCTCCCGATGGCTCCATCTTCGTAGGCGAGGGACATTCCAGTGCTGAAGGTACCCCCAACCGCGTCCACAAGTTTGACGCGGATGGCAACCACTTGTTCTCTTTTGGTGAGTGGGGTATGGGGCCGGGTCAATTCCGCCAGCCTCATGGCCTGGCAATGGATTCTAAAGGGCGATTATTCGTAGCCGACCGCGGCAACGACCGCATTCAGATATTCGACCAGGAAGGCAATCTTATAGATATTTGGTATCAGTTCAGCCGCAACAGTGGTATCTATATTGATGACCACGATGTGCTGTATGCGGCGGATTCTGAATCGGGTTCTGTAAATCCTGACCATGGCACTTGGACTCGCGGTATTCGTGTCGGTAGCGCAATTACCGGTGAAGTGGAATTTCTGATTCCTGATCCGCAGCCTGACTGCCGCGGCACCTGTACAGCTGAGGGCGTTGTCGCTGATGTTAACGGCAATATCTTCGGAGCTGAAGTCGGCCCGGTTGGCGGCATCAAGCGCTATGTTCGCCCCGTGAAATAGACTCTTCGAGCGGCTTACAAGCGCATATGTAGTGCAGGGCCTGATCACGGGAAGTAGATTAGACTGCTCTCGGAGCCCATTTTCTGGTTTCCGAGAGCAGCCGATGATATTCAGGCCCCAGTAAAGGACCCTAGAATCTCATTAAATGTGGCACTCGGCCTCATCGCAGCCGAGGCAAGCGCCGAATCAGGCTTGTAGTATCCACCCATATCCATTGCCACTCCCTGAACAGTAACCAACTCTTCGACTATCTTCGACTCGTTTGCGGCTAAATCCTCTGCCAACTGCCTGAACTTTTCCTGTAGCTCACCGTCTGCTGTCTGCTCTGCCAGGGCCTGTGCCCAGTACATGGCCAGATAGAAATGAGAACCGCGATTGTCCAGTTCATTCACTTTGCGTGAAGGTGACTTGTTGGTATCGAGAAATTCACCAGTCGCCCAATCCAGTGCCTCGGCCAGAATCTGTGCGCGTTGATTGCCAGTGACATTCGCCAGATGTTCCAGCGAAGCCGCCAGCGCCAGGAACTCACCGAGTGAATCCCAACGCAAGTGGTTTTCCTTCTCAAACTGTTGCACGTGCTTGGGTGCCGAGCCCCCTGCGCCAGTTTCGAACAGGCCCCCACCATTCATGAGAGGCACAATAGAGAGCATCTTGGCACTTGTACCCAACTCCAGAATTGGAAACAAATCTGTTAGATAGTCCCGCAACACGTTTCCAGTGACAGAGATTGTGTCCTGACCCTGGCCGATGCGTTGCAGCGAGAAACGGGTAGCTTCTGCCGGAGCCAGAATGTGAATCTCCAGGCCATCGGTGTCGTGATCAGGCAGGTATTTATTAACCTTGCTGATCAATTCTGCATCATGGGCACGCTGCTCATCGAGCCAGAATACGGCAGGCGTACCGGATTGTCGGGCGCGACTGACTGCCAGCTTCACCCAATCCTGGATTGGTGCATCTTTAACCTGGCACATGCGCCAGATATCACCTTGCTCAACCGTATGCGTCAGTACTGCATTGCCATCGGTATCGACTACGCTTATGCTCCCGTTGGCAGGAATTTCAAAAGTCTTATCGTGGGATCCATATTCCTCCGCCTTCTGTGCCATAAGACCAACGTTAGGCACTCTGCCCATAGTCGCAGGATCGAATGCGCCGTTTGCTTTACAGTAGTCGATGACTTCCTGGTACACGCTCGCGTAACAACGATCTGGAATTATCGCCTTCATATCATGGAGCTGGCCGTCGGGCCCCCACATCTGACCGGATGTGCGTATCGCTGCCGGCATGGATGCATCGATGATGATGTCACTGGGCACATGCAGGTTGGTAATGCCCCGGTCCGAATCAACCATTGCCATATCGGGTCTGCCTGCATAACAAACCTGGATAGCGGCTTCGATCTCATTACGCTCGTCATCGGGCAGGTTGGCAATCTTGGCATAAACATCACCGATCCCATTGTTTGGATCAACGCCCAGCACTTCAAACTTTTCGGCATACTTCTCGAAAACATCTCGGTAAAAAACAGTAACAGCATGTCCGAAGATAATCGGATCAGACACCTTCATCATCGTGGCTTTCAGATGCAACGACATGAGGACGCCCTGGCTCTTAGCATCATCGATCTGAGCTGTCAGGAAATCGCGGAGTGACTTCTTATTCATGCAGGAAGCATCAATAATTTCTCCAGCCTGTAACGTAATCGCTTCTTTGAGAATCGTTTCATTGCCATCAGCATCGGTATGCTTAATGGAAACAGAGCTTGGGGCCGTAAGCGTGGCGGATTGTTCACTGGCAAAGAAGTCACCACTGCTCATACTCGACACGTGGGTCTTGCTGTCTGCCGACCAGGCACCCATGGGGTGTGGATGCTTGCGAGCGTAGGATTTTACTGAAGCCGGGGCGCGGCGATCTGAATTGCCTTCGCGTAATACCGGATTTACTGCACTGCCCTTAATCCTGTCATAACGACTCTTGATGTCCTGTTCCTGCTCGTTGCCAGCCTCTTCCGGATAGTCCGGTAGCGGATAGCCCTTATCCTGTAGCTCCTTGATCGCCGCGTGCATCTGCGGAGCCGAGGCAGAAATGTTTGGCAACTTGATGATATTTGCCATCGGGTCCTGGGTGAGTTCACCCAACTCTGCCAAAGCATCAGATTGCCGCTGCTCTTCACTGAGAAATTCTGGAAAATTGGCTATGATGCGACCTGCCAGAGAGATGTCGCGGATATCCACATCGACGCCAGAAGCATCGGCGAAGGCCTTGATAATCGGTAGCAGTGAATGCGTAGCCAGTGCCGGGGCTTCGTCTGTTTCGGTGTAAATAATTGTGGCTTTTTGCTCTGACATCATGTTTCCTTTGCTCTGCTTCGCCCCGATGAGTAACAACAGTTTGAATGACAGAAGACGTTAGTAAATAGATCGATACCCAAATGGTGTGCAGGGTCCAGTTCAATTCCTTCCCCGATTTCCTGGTGGTAGCAATCAGGTGAATCGAATGCCTCGATGGTCCCCAAAAAAAGGCGCGTATTATAGCAGTGAAGAGATACCGCGAATAGTAGGCAGGAAACGAGCTGAACGGGGCAGCGGCAGCCCTCTTTGTTATCCGCTAAACATGAGAGTAAGCCATGAATATTACGACATCACTCAAGGATTTCGTGATTCGCGATGCGTCAATTGACGACTGCGATTTGATTCTGAGTTTCATCAAGGAGTTGGCTGAGTACGAAAAGCTGAGTCATGAAGTGGTCGCGTCGGCTGAGACGCTGCAGAAATCTCTGTTTGGTGAGCAAGCCTATGCCGAGGTACTTATCGGGGAGTTTGAAGGAAAGCCGATCGGTTACGCCCTATTCTTTCACAATTTTTCAACTTTTACGGGGCGCCCCGGTATTTATCTGGAAGACATCTACGTAACGCCGAAGATGCGTGGCAAGGGTTTTGGAAAATGCATGCTGGCCTATCTTGCCAGGCTGGCTGTCGAGAGAAACTGCACCCGGGTAGAGTGGTCAGTGCTGGACTGGAACGAACCTTCACTACAATTCTATCGCTCCATAGGGGCCATCCCGATGGACGGTTGGACCGTACAGCGCCTGCATGGGAACGCACTGGAAGCGTTTTCCGCACAATTTAAGAGTGTTTAAGAATCTGAGATTTGGAGAGTATTTTGAGCAGGACAGTCTATGTGAATGGAAGCTTTGTTCCGGAAGAACAGGCAACGATATCGATCTTCGACAGGGGATTCATATTTGGTGATGGCGTTTACGAAGTCGTACCGGTTATTAATGGCGCTCTGGTGGACAAACAGTACTTTCTGGAGCGGCTCGATTACAGCCTAACTGAATTGAAAATTGACTGGCCCTGTAGCAAGCAAGCCTACATCCAGGTCATGGAACAACTGGTGAAGCGTAATCAGCTTCAGGAGGGCGTGGTGTATTCACAAGTAACCCGGGGTGTTGCCGACCGGGATTTCCCATTTCCTGCCGACACGACGCCCAGCCTGGTGGCCTTTACCAAGGTCATGGACCTGTTGGACAACCCCCAGGCAGAAACAGGAATCGAGGTTATTACCACACCCGACATCCGCTGGAAGCGACGCGACATCAAGACGATCAATCTGCTGGGACAGGTGCTGGCCAAGCAGCAAGCAGTGACTCAGGGGGCCAATGAGGGCTGGATGGTGGAAGATGGCACGGTAACGGAAGGCATCTCATCCACGGCATATATCGTGAAGGACGGCACGGTCATTACCCGGCCCCTGTCCACCTCCATTCTGCCTGGCATTCGCAGGCGCACCCTGCTGGAGATCGCCGCAGCAGCAGGAATCAGAGTGGAAGAGAGGGCATTTACCGTCAAAGAAGCATTGGCTGCCGATGAGGCTTTCATCAGCAGTGCGGGAACCATGACCCAGGCAGTAATCGCCATCGATGGTCATACTGTCGGAACTGGGGTTCCCGGGCCGGTCACGACACAACTGCGCGAGCTCTATAAGTCACGCATGATGGAGGAAGCTGGAATAAAGGGGTCAGAGTAAAAACAAAAAAGGGGTCAGGGTAAAAATACAGTAGTTTTCCTACGGTATTTTTACCCTGACCCCTTTTTTGTTTTTACTCTGACCCCATTTTTGCCCCCTTTGATTTAGATTCTCTCGCTGGAGAACGTCAATACAGCGTCAATGCTGCTTGCTCCCCTAGCTATCATCACCAGACGGTCGATACCCAGTGCCACACCGGAGCAGTCAGGCAGGCCATGTTCCAGCGCGGCGAGCAGTTTCTCATCTACTGGATAGGTCGGTAATTGCAGCACTTCTCGAGCATGCAGGTCTGACTCGAATCGCATACGCTGCTGTTCAGGGTCAGTTAACTCAAAATAGCCATTGGCGAGCTCCACGCGCTGGCAATAGAGTTCGAACCGCTTGGCCACCTGCTCGCCGTGCTGATTTCCCTGGATCTGTGCCAGGGCAGCCTGGGCAACAGGGTAGTCATAGATGAAACAGTTCTCTGGCATCTGCGGCTCTATGCAGTGGCTCATCAATAATTGCAGATAGTCGGTGTCTGACAGGTTTTTGCTACCAAGCTCCACGTGGCTTTCGGCAATGGCGCGCAATTCATCGCCCATCACGCTATGGGGGTTGATACCGAGAAACTGTTGAAAGAGCTCCCGGTAGGAGAGCCGAGGTATAGGTTCGCAGTGCAGCAGCTGCATCACGAGTTGTTCGACTTCGTCTATCAATTCCAGCATTGAGTAACCAGGTTGATACCATTCCAACAGCGTGAATTCGGGATTATGGCGTTTGCTGATCTCGCCTTGTCTGAATGCCTTGCAGATCTGAAATATAGGACCTATGTCAGCTCCTAACAAGCGTTTCATGGCAAATTCAGGCGAGGTCTGCAGATAGAATGATTTCTCTCCCGGAATCGTGGAGGGTGTTGTCTCTAAAGATTGGATATAGACATCAGTAGCTGTGGACCGGGCAAGTAAAGGCGTCTCAATTTCCAAAACCTTGCGGTCGGCGAAGAATTGCCGAATTTCAGTCAGGAGGCCGGCACGAACTTGCAAAGTTTCGAGTGTGGCTCCCGGCTTCCAGTCAACCATGGGTAATCAGTGGCAACCGCTAACTGTTAACACGGTTCTGGTATTCGCCAGTACGTGTGTCGACTCGCAATACGTCACCAATGTTGACGAACAGTGGCACCTTCACAACCGCGCCAGAGCTCAGCGTAGCAGGTTTGGTGCCGCCCTGTGCAGTATCACCTTTAAGGCCGGGGTCGGTCTCAGCAACTTCCAGTTCGACGAAGTTAGGCGGACTGACCGAGATCGGTGCTTCGTTCCAGAGAATCACCTGATAAACATCCTGTTCCTTCAGCCAGTTTTTTGCCTCACTGATGGCGTTCGCATCGGCAGCAATTTGTTCATAGCTGTCATCGGTCTTCATGAAATGCCAGAACTCACCGTCCTCGTACAGATACTCCATATCCGTCTCCATCACATCGGCTGCTTCGATGGATTCACCCGATTTAAATGTGCGCTCCCAGACGCGACCATTGAGGAGATTTCTGAATTTCACGCGATTGAATGCCTGGCCCTTGCCAGGTTTAACCATTTCATTTTCCAGGATAGAACAGGGTTCGCTGTCTACCAGCACTTTCAGGCCGGACTTAAATTCATTTGTCGAGTAACTCACCATTTTCCCCTCTCGCTTCTAAACTGACCAATGTCTGAGCTGGTTTTTGTTGCTATGAATACCAGTTTTCCGAAAACCACTCTATCTCTTATTGCTCTACAAAAGCTCTCTGCAAAGCAAGCTGATGAACCAAGCGGCCCTTTCTATTACTCATTTTCCTCAACCGACCATTAGATCTGACCTGCCTGAAAAATGGCAACAGATATTATCCGATCTGATTACAGATCCAAAGGAATTAGTGCAACTTCTGGAACTCGATGCGTCCCTTTTCCTGGCCAGCGCCGCCACGCTGTTGGGGAACTCTGCCAGGCGAATCGTACTGGTACGGCACTGCATTCACACGCAGGGGTTGAGCCCGGAATTAATCCAAGACTTAAGCCTGTTAGCGACAAATGGCGTCCTGTCACTGAATAAATCGGTGTTTTAAGCGAAATTAACAACATTTTTCAGATTTTAAGCGATGTTAGCCCTAATTTTTGTCGCAAAGATGCTCCCCAACTACCTGCAGCTGCCAAGACACGCTTAGGATAACTAAAGCCAGGAAGAACAGGGACAAAGAAGTAATCCCGGAGTCCGGGAGAAGCCGACACAAAAGGCATAATTGGATAATCGACAGGGAGTCGTCATGGCCAAATCGAGCAATTCTCGCCCCACTACGAAAGCACAGCTCGTAATTGAGAACAGTGGATGTGCAACGACTGGTCGAGATCCCCTGACCGGACTGTACTATCAGGATTTCCTGACGCAAAAACTGGATCAGATACTGCGGGAAAGTAACAGCGAACCCATTGCAGCCACACTGGCACTGCTGCAACTGGAAAATTTCTACGAAATTCGCCATTGGGTAGGCAAATCAGAGGCTAATCTGCTGTTGGGTGATATTGCCCGGTTGTTGAAGAAGTCGCTGCCTGATGAGGTGACATTGTGCCACTGCCATCATTATGAATTCGCCGCCTTGTTACTTAATGAGTGCAGCATCAATGCCAGACCTATTACTGACCGGGTCAAGCAGGCCCTGCATTCCGCGGTTTCGAGCGTCATTCCTCCTCAATTGGAGCTGAAGTGCGCCATCGGGTTGGCGGTTCTGGAACCCACTATCCCGTCTGCTGAGGTGTTGTTCGCGCGCGCTCGACACCAGCTAAGCTATTACCATCAAGCCAATGCCACGGGATTACCGGTCGCTACGAATCCAGTGATGACGCCAAAGCTCGCGATACAACGGATACAGCAATGCCTGCGAGAGAACAGTCTGAGGCTTTCTTTTCAACCAACTCTGAGTCTGGTCCAAGATGATCTGCAGCATTACGAAGTGCGCTGCGGAGTTCCAGGCGAGCAAGATCTACCTGCTATGTTGCTATTTGAGACCGCAGTACAAAACGCGCTCGGTGAGGCTGTGGACAGGTGGGTGATTGGCCATACTCTTTCTACTCTAGCCCGAAAACAGGCGCCCTCGCTGCGGTTTACCGTCAATCTTACTCTGAATTCCCTGGTCAGCCCGCAGTTTATGGGGTGGTTGAAAGAAGCCATGAAACCCTGCGGCAAACTGGCGGAACAATTGGTTTTTCAGATTAGTGAAATCGATGTGCTTATCGCCCAACATCACTTGGATTACTTCTGCCAGCACCTGAGTCAACTGCGCATCAGTCTCAGCATCAAACACTTTGGCTGCACAACTGAACCGTTTCGTTATCTGTCACTACTGAGTGCCCAGTATGCGAAGCTCGATGTGTCACTGCTCCAGAAGCTTAACGAAAACCGACATAAACAGGCAGAATTGAAGAAAATGGTGACCAAACTCCACCAGCACAATATTCAGGTTGTTGCCGGCGGGGTCGAATCGATGGCCACTATGCCGCTACTATGGCAGGCACAGCTTAATTTTGTGCAAGGAAACCACATTGGAAAGCCCGCCAGTTCACTGGTTTTCGAATTCCTGAAAGACTTCACGCTAGCGCTGCACTAGCCCGGCAACTCCTGCTATTCTTGGCTGTCGAGGCGATCGATAGCCCAGCCCGCAGCGCGCAGTCAGTACACAGAGGGCGGCACTACACATTGAGAAGCAGCAGTACATAGAGAGAGACAGCGTTGCACGAAGACCAGCCACACAGCGAACCCATTCCAGAGCACTCTGAAGCCCCTGGGGTCACCAACAAACAGATCTCCAGAAAATTTTCTGTCTCAGTATGCCTGTTGCTGCTGCTGGCGATGTGCGTTTTCTGGCTGATCAGCAGTTACAATACACGCAACTTGCTTCAGCAACAGGCTGATGACCTCGGCCAGGCTCTTGCCCGGCAAACCGCAACCCAGTTGACTGAGCTGGTACTGGCCAACGACCTGGTCAGCATGAACGTGGTGCTCTCCGGTATTACACGCGATTCTTCAATCGCAGAAGTTGCCGTCCTCAATGTGGATAATGATGTAATTGCAGTAGCAACTGGCACTCAATCTGAATCTACGCTACTTATCCCCCTACCGATGAGTCCGATAGAAGCGGAATACCTGGCACCGATATCACTGGCAAATTCGGTTGCTGGTTTCGTTCGCGTCAAATTAGACCTGAGCTACATTGAAGCCGGTGCGATAAACAACTTTCTGCTGGTGATAGGCGCAACACTGCTGCTATTGATCGCTGCGGCATCACTTACTACTACTTACTACCAGTACCTGGTGAGCTTTCCCGCTAATCTATTGGCTTTTTCCCTCAGCAATATTCGTAAGGGAAAGATCGAAGCCTGTCCCGAACCGGAAAATTCGAATGAAATAAGCACGGCAATCCGACAATTCAATACCACCGCAGAATTTCTCGCACAAAACACTTTTCTCAATAACTTTGGAGCCCGTCAGCCGTCGGCCGACACACAAAGCTTCAAGAATTTGCCCGGCAAACAGGACGCCACTTTATTGGTTATCAGGTTGAGCAATTTTCAATACCTCGCCTCCACAGTGAGCGAAGAGTGCATGGTCAAGCTCCTCAACAAGTATTACTTCTTTGCCGGGAAAGCCAGCCAGCTTTACAACGGTACCGTAAACTACTGCGCCGACGGCGAAATAATCATCAATTTCGGAGCCATGCAGCCAGAAGAAGAGCAGCCGTTTTACGCGATGTGTGCCGCTCAGCTTTTCCTGCAATTAGTGGGAGATTTGTCGGATATTGAAGGTGAACACATTGCCGTTAAATTTCGCCTGGCTGTGCACAGTGGTCCGAATTATTGTGGCCAGACCACTGAGTCGGGAGATTTGTAGCGAATGCCCGGATAATGCGGTGCTGATCAGTGGCCCTGCCTTCGAGCATGCTGGCGCTGGGACCAGGATCGACGCCGAGGAATTTTCTATTGTCGGAGACGAAGAGTGCCTGGTGACCTATCTCGGACATGCGCCGATGTCCGATTTTGCGCTACTTCTTGAAAGACAGGCAATTCAATTGGCTACCCTGTACACAGACTGAGCACGCTAGTCAGCGCTTTCTTTTTCCAGCACTTCGACTCTGCTGACGTTTCTGAATCCTTGTGGCAATTTATTGCCGCGTCGGCCCCGTTCCCCTCGATAGTGCTCCAGGTCTGCAGGTCTTAAGTTGTGATGCCGCCGACCGGCATGCACGATGAGCGTGTCAGCAGATGAAAGCACTGCCATTGCAGCAACAAATTCAACTCTATCGACAACCCGGGCACTGGGGATACCGATTATCTTGTTGCCCTTGCCCTTGGCCAGTCGTGGCAATTCGCTTATTGGAAACACCAACATACGGCCTTCATTGCTGATCGCTACAATCAGATCATTCCCATAGTCGTTGACCATCACGGCAGATAACACTTTCGATCCCTTGGGGCAGCGCAGGATAGCTTTTCCGGATTTATTCTTACTGATCAGGTCACCGACTTTACCGACAAATCCATAACCTGCATCACTTGCCAGCAATACGTCCTTGTCATCTTCGCCAATGACGACTCCCTCGAACGTTGCACCGGGGGGCGGATTGACACGGCCCGATACCGGTTCACCCTGGCCTCTCGCCGAAGGCAGGTTGTGAGCCGCCAGAGAATAGGCGCGCCCTGTCGAATCCAGGAAGATGGCAAGCTGGCTGCTCTTACCACGAGCCGCTATCTTGAACCCATCGCCTGATTTGTATTGCAGCGAACCCGGATCGACATCGTGCCCTTTGGCAGCACGCATCCATCCCTTATCCGACAAGATGATGGTCACCGGCTCGGTAGTCAGTAGCTCAGTCTCGCTAAAGGCCTTGGCTTCCTCCCTCTGAACCAGTGGTGTCCTTCTGTCGTCTCCAAATCTTTTGGCATCGGCCTTTATTTCACTCTTGATTAATGTCTTCAGCCTAGCCGTCGATTTCAATAGTTGCTCGATAGACTTGCGTTCTTCACTTAATTCTTTCTGTTCTGCCTTGATCTTGATCTCTTCCAGCTTGGCTAACTGGCGTAATCTGAGATCAAGAATGGCGTCCGCCTGGCGTTCGGTGATCTTGAATTTCTTCACCAGCGCGGGCTTCGGTTTGTCTTCCTTGCGAATGATCTTGATGACTTCGTCAATATTCAAATAGGCGATCAACAGGCCATCGAGGATATGCAGGCGATCCAGGATCTTATCGAGCCGGAACTGCAGCCGTCGCTTGACCGTTGTGGTACGGAACTGCAGCCATTCCTTTAACAGCGCCACGATATTCTTAACCTGTGGTCGCTTGTTAATTCCTATCATGTTGAAATTGACGCGGTAGTTCTTCTCCAGATCGGTGGTGGAAAACAGGTGTGACATCACCGCGTCCTGGTCGATGCGATTGGAGCGCGGAACGACCACGATGCGGGTCGGATTTTCATGGTCCGATTCATCCCGAAGATCCACTACCATGGGCAGTTTCTTCTTCTGCATCTGAGTAGCGATCTGTTCCAATACTTTGGCACCGGATACCTGATAGGGCAGCGCGTTAATCACGATCTCGCCATTTTCAACGATGTAGGTGGCTCTGGCTTTCAATGAGCCGCGACCCGTCTTATAGAGGTCGAGAATTTCATTCTTTGGCGTGATGAGTTCAGCTTCGGTGGGAAAATCCGGGCCCTTGATGATTTTGCAGATATCACCGACTGTGGCCTTGGGTTTATCCAACAGATGAATACAGGCCTTGGCTACTTCGCTTAAATTGTGCGGAGGTATGTCGGTCGCCATGCCAACAGCGATGCCGCTACCGCCATTTAGCAGCACATTTGGCAGGCGCGCCGGCAGGATTTCCGGTTCATCCATGGTGCCGTCGAAATTCGGTTTCCAGTCTACCGTGCCCTGGCCAAGCTCTCCCAGCAACACATCGGCATAGTCTCTCAGGCGTGATTCGGTATAGCGCATCGCCGCGAAGGACTTGGGGTCGTCCTGGGAGCCCCAGTTGCCCTGGCCATCGACCAGGGGATAACGGTAGGTAAAAGGCTGTGCCATGAGCACCATGGCCTCGTAGCAGGCAGAATCGCCGTGGGGGTGAAACTTGCCGATGACATCACCGATGGTACGCGCCGACTTCTTGAATTTGGCGCCAGCCTTCAGGCTCAGCTCCGACATGGCGTAGACAATGCGTCGCTGCACAGGCTTCAGCCCGTCGCCCAGAGTAGGCAGGGCCCGATCATTGATTACGTACATCGCGTAATTCAAATAGGCCTGTTGCGTGTAATTCTTGAGGGCTATCTGTTCGACGCCGTCTTCGTTTACCGTGATGTCTTCGTTCATGCCTGTCTCATTTGTTTAGCTATTCTATTCGGCGTAATCCGCCAGGTTTCCACTGCTCTCCAACCACTGCTTGCGATCCGGGGCACGGTTCTTGGCCAGTAACATATCCATCATCTCGAAGGTGCCAGTTTTCTTCTTCACGGTCGCATTCTCTTCCAGGGTGAGCTGCACCAGGCGTCGGGTGTCCTGCGCCATGGTTGTCTCTCTCAACTGAAGGGGATTCATTTCGCCGAGACCCTTGAACCGCTGCACGTTGATCTTGCCGGTTTTTTTCTCGGCGGCGATCGAGTCCAGAATGCCTTTCTTTTCATCTTCGTCCAGGGCATAAAACACTTCCTTGCCGACATCGATGCGAAATAGCGGAGGCATGGCGACAAATATATGACCGGCTTCCACTACCGGCCGGAAATGTTTAACAAACAAGGCACACAGCAAGGTAGCGATATGCAATCCATCGGAATCCGCATCGGCCAGAATACAGATCTTCCCATAACGTAGCCCGGCGATATTGCTGGAGCCCGGATCCACGCCCAGGGCAACCGCGATATCGTGTACCGCCTGAGAAGCAAGAATTTCACTGGAATCCACTTCCCAGGTATTAAGAATCTTACCGCGCAGCGGCATGATCGCCTGGAATACCCTGTCTCTGGCTTGTTTCGCCGAGCCGCCTGCCGAATCCCCTTCCACCAGAAACAGCTCCCCGGCCATCACGTCTTCGGTCGAACAGTCGGCCAGTTTTCCCGGCAATGCCGGTCCCGATGTGATTTTCTTGCGGGCCACCTTCTTGCTCGCCTTCAGGCGGCTCTGGGCATTGCTGATACAGAGTTCGGCTATCGCCTCGGCTTCTGCAGTGTGCTGATTCAGCCACAGGCTGAATTCGTCTTTTACGACGCCGCCTACGAACACCGTGCATTGCCTCGAAGACAGCCGCTCCTTGGTCTGTCCTGAGAATTGCGGGTCGAGCAATTTGGAAGACAGCACATAGCAGCAATTTTCCCAGACATCGTCCGGCGATAACTTGAGTCCGCGTGGTAGCAGACTCCTGAATTCACAGAATTCCCGCAGGGCATCGGTAAGGCCGGTGCGCAGGCCGCTGACATGGGTTCCGCCCAAGGGCGTGGGGATCAGGTTGACATAACTTTCTGCCGTTATCTCTCCACCTTCCGGTAACCACTGTATTGCCCAGTCCACCGCTTCGTCATTGCCCTGGATCGAGCCAATGAAGGGTGCCTCGGGCAGGGTTTCAAAATTCGCCGTGGCCTGTATCAAGTAATCAGTCAGACCATCCTCGAAACACCACTCTTCACTCTGGGCTTTTGCCTTGGAGACAGTATTATCAATGAAAACAACACGTAGTCCCGAGCAGAGCACGGCCTTGGCTCGGAGTACGTGCTTCAGCTTGGGAATAGAAATCTTGACCGAATCGAAATATTTCTCATTCGGTAAAAACTTGACCATGGTTCCGGTATTGCGCCTACCGACCTTGCCGGTGGCTTTCAATTCAGAGGCTTTCTCTCCATCTTTGAATTTCATGAAGTAGACTTTGCTGTCTCGCTTCACCGTGACTTCCAGATATTTCGACAGGGCATTCACCACGGAAACTCCAACTCCGTGTAATCCTCCCGAGTACTGATAATTCTTCTTGGAAAATTTTCCACCGGCATGTAATCGAGTAAGGATTAGCTCTACACCGCTGACTTTTTCACCCCTGTGTTTATCCACGGGCATGCCTCTGCCGTCATCACTAACTTCGACAGAGCCATCCTTATTGAGAGTAAGAACTATGCTATTTGAAAATCCCGCCAGCGCTTCGTCAACACTGTTGTCAATCACCTCCTGTATAAGATGATTGGGCCGTGTTGTATCGGTGTACATGCCCGGCCGTCTTCTGACTGGATCCAATCCAGTCAGTACTTCAATCGCGTCGGCGTTATAGGTGTTTGTCATCGGTTGTGCTTGAATCAGAAGGTAAAAAAATTACTGCAGGTGAATAATATTTTATCACACAGATCGGCCAATTCTTGAGAGCAAAAATTCAAAGATAGCAGGCAATTCGGCATCATAGTTCTCATAGCTGTGGTTGCCATTTTCGCGAATAAGGCAGTGGGTTTCACCATATTTTTCTACCGCCTTACGATAATCCAGCGTTTCATCCCCAGTCTGTAACAAAACCCAGAAATTGTCGGGATTCGCCAGTTGAGGCTTGTCCAATTCCTTCAGCTCTTCGATATGCGTTTCTGTCACAGTATGCATCTGATTGGAATAGTAATTCTTGTGCTCTCCGAGGTGGGTCTCCCAGAAATCGTACGGCCTGACTGCCGGATTAATCAATACCGCTGGTATTCCGTATTCTTCAGCAAGGTAGCTTGCATAAAACCCTCCCAGCGAACTCCCCATAAGCTTCAGATCGTAACGGCCATGTGATGCAACGATAGCTGTAAGCTCTTTTATAGTTTCTGCAGGGCCATTATGCAAAGTTGGAACAAGTATTTGAGATTCCCAGCCAACCTGCTGGCAATAGCGAATAGTTTGCTGTGCCTTAACTGATAATGGCGAGCTGAGAAACCCATGCAGGTATAGAAAGAAAGGGTTGGGGGACAAAGTCTAACACACGACCAAGTTAGGGGCTTTCTGAGCAAGTATGTGACCCCGTTTGCTCACAGCAAAATCTCTCTTGCTCAAAGCAAAACCACTCAGCGGGGGTCTATCGTACTCTGCCGCCAGAGCGCCTTGATAGCAGAATTAGCTGTAGCTCAGAGCAGTCATAGTCTTGTTCGCAGTCCTCAGTATCCCTGGCTAGCGAAGTCTGCTTCGATTTCAAATCCCGTTACCCGAACCACTTCAGTTTCTATGCTTCCATCCGTTGACGGCGTTAAGGTTCGATAGCCTGGGTTTAACCTATCTAATGCAAAATTCCCAACTTTAGGCTTGAACTGGATACAGGTCGAAGGGGTGCACATACATCTAATACCTGCATGGACGTAATCGAGAGCCTGATGGACATGGCCATAGACAATGCAATCTACTTTATTGAACTTGGAAAGTAATTGGAAAAATTCCTTGCCGTTATTCAAGCCAATGTCTTTCATCCAGCCCGCATTGCCTTTGACGGGATTATGATGAAGGCAGATAAGGCAGTGATCGACTGATTCATCTGCCTGGGCGGTTTGTAGACAGTCTTTAAGGAATTCCAGTTCACTCTTCGACAAATTGCCGTGTACCTGGCCCAGGATACTGGTGTCCAAAAAGAGTATTTGCCAGTTGTTTATTTGTACGAGTTTTTCACTGACATCGGATCCCGCTGCGACTTTTTCCATCACATCAATATTGTCATGATTCCCAGGAATCCATCGAAATGGTGAGCCGATTTCTTGCATGGCATCAACAAATTTTGCGTAGGCCTTCTCCGATGCGTCCTGTGCGATATCGCCCGTGGCAAGAATGAGGTCGAATTCATTTCCTTTCTCATTCCGTTTCAAAATTTTTACGACGTGATCCAGGCTGTCCTGAGTGTTCATCTTCAACAGAGTGCCGGCAGGATTGCCATAAAGATGAGTATCAGTAATCTGTAGCAGACGAATTGGGCTTTGTGTAGTCAGTGCGGTCATGACTGCCTTGTAGCTTTTCTATATAGCAAATAATAGCTCTGACGCTTTTGTGCTTCTACCTACTTTTAGACAATGTGTTAACCACTCTCCCAAAAATTTGTTCACCTGCATTTTTTCATCTGCGTGATACATTTTTGGATTTGGCTGTGTATATCTTGGCTTCAAATTACGATGGCCTTGATAAGACACAACTTCGGCCGTACTGGCATCATGATAAACCCTTACTAACATCGATGGATTAGTCATCCACTTTTTAAATTCAGGTTTTTGGGTGATTTCCAGCGTGGTTGTATACTTGAATGCTTCCAGAATTTTTATTCTAACTGTAACCTTCTCATCCGAGTCATCGAGATCGGAAATAAAAAATTCTGAAGCAAGCCCTTCTAGAACTTTTTCAGGTTCATTTGTTTGCAGTGACTGATTGGTACGTGTCAAAGATGAATTAACTGAATCTAGAAGTGCGTATTCAATAAACGACTTATCCCTATAGGCTTGCAATTGTGGTACCAATTTGAGCAAACGAATGTAATTCGCATCACATTCCGCCATTTGCTTGATTAAATCGATACTGTAATTGCTTTTCGACATATTCCTGATTTTTTGCCTATTCTAAATCTCATCCAGCTGGTTTTAGCGCACCCACAGCACTAGTCTTATAGTCGGCGTTTTCCTCACTATAGTGAAGGAACCTCTAATCGACGTCCAATTGTAACGATTTGACGGAGTTTTGCGAGTCCGGGGATTGAGATTTTTCCATTTACCTTATATCTAGCCGGGGAGCCTATTCCCAGTGCTTCAGCAGTTCTGCCTTGTGCAATGCCAACCATTGTAAGGCGATAATCGACATGGCGTTGTTTATGTGGCCTGATTCTATCGCAGTCAATGCCTCTGCTAATGGCAACACCACAACTTCAATATCTTCATGTTCTTCGGTCAATCCAAATATCCCGCCCGCCCCACTGGCATCGACCTGGCCACAGAACAAAGTAAGCTTTTCGTTGCTGGCGCCGGGGCTGTTCAAGTAGTCACAAATCTTAAATAAGTTGTGCGGAGTGCAATTTGATTCTTCTTCTGATTCCCGTATTGCCACCTGCTCGTGTTGTTCTCCTTCACCAACCATACCCGCTACCAATTCCAACAACCACGGGGTTGATTCTTCGTCCATCGCACCAGTCCTGAACTGCCTTACCAATACAACTTCATCTCTGGCTGGATCAAACAGCAATACCCCTACTGCCTCGTCTTTAACCAACAACTCTCGCTGTAATATTTCACTCCATTTGCCGTCAAACAACCGGTATTTTAGTCGCAAAGTTTCAACACGCAAGAATCCCTGGTGGCAATTTTTGCGCGACAAGACCTCAAAATCTTTGACACTGAATTGTGTTGTTAATCTGGACATCTGGAATGTTATTCAACCGATGGTGCATGAATTAGACTAGTGGTGCATGAATTAGACTAGTGGTGCATGAATTAGACTAGTGGTGCATGAATTAGATTAGGGGTGCATGAATTGGATTAGGAGCCCTCTAAACAAGTATAGAGCCGCTCTGATCTTTTGCAAAAACCTTTGTTAGTAGCAATTTTACTTTGTCGCGTATCTCGACGCAGACTTCATCGAAACAGGCATCGATTTCAACCTCGGTACCAGTTGCCTTCGCTGGATCAGGAAAAGGAAGGAACAGTTTCTGTTTACCCGCAGGAGTGAGTGGGCACAAGCAGAGTAGGAAAATGAGTGTTGGCTAGTTCTCCGGCCCATCCCTCTGCNATCTGAGGCCGGCATGAATTCCCTGTGCAGAGAAACAACAGGTTCATTTTGATTCAAACTATGGGGCTTCTAATCGCGGTTGGTAACTTCCAATAAATGGTAACCAAACTGTGTCTTCACTGGTCCCTGCAATGTATTTATATCCGCCTTAAAAACTACTTCATCAAATTCTTTGACCATCATGCCCGGCCCGAATTGGCCCAGGTCTCCTCCTTGTGCTTTCGATGGGCAGTTAGAGTGAGCCTTTGCAACATCACCAAAATCTTCACCCGCATCGATTCTATCTTTTAATTGCATGCATTCTTCTTCGGTATCTACCAAGATGTGCCGTGCGCTAGCTACTGTCATTTTCTATTTCCTCGATCACCGGTTCNAGNCATTATGCCTCAATCCCATACACAGAGCACACAAATAATCCCTGTTGGGCTATAATGCCTTTCCTATCGGTGATTGTGACAGCATCGACGCTGTAGATCTCGCCACTGCTGGATTTCTCTTTTTAGAAAATAGTCTTACACGAACAAGGTGTTGTTATGCCATTGCCAGAAGAATTACCAAGAAAGCACGNACACACTCGGGCNATCAGTTACCAGGGTTATGAACGCGAAGATGGGCTATGGGATATCGAAGCCCATATGACGGATACTAAAACTTACAATTTCAGAAATAGTTGGCGCGGTGAGGTCAAAGTAGGCGAGCCTCTTCATGAAATGTTGCTCCGCGTGACTATCGATAATGAGTTTGTGATAAGAGACGTCGTTGCAGTAACCGACAACAGTCCGTTCAAAATTTGCCCTGAAATTACTTCAGTCTATAAAACTCTGGTTGGAATTCGTATGGGTCCCGGCTGGCGCAAGGCGATTCGCAAGAAAGTTGGTGGTGTCCAGGGCTGCACACACTTGACCGAGTTGTTGTTTCCCATGGCGACCGTGGCCATGCAGACCATCTGGCCGCTACTCAATCATAAAAGGAAGGCGGTGGATTCCGACACACCGAAAAGCGACAAAAGTAGCAATCGACCGATAGTACTGGATACTTGCCACGCCTGGTCAACANATTCCCTCATAGTGAAGGAGAACGCACCCAACTACTACACGGGTGACTAAGGTCCCTCTGGTGGCCTGTTATCGATAGAAGAGCGGCATTACTACGGAAATTATTACACCCTCCCGGTCACTGCGGTTCTCTGCCCGTATCTGTCCACCGTGAAAATCGGTGATTATCCTGGCAATGTGCAGGCCCATACCGAGATGAGGCTGTTTCTGTTTCTCCTGGGGTCTTACCGAGATCATGGAGTCGAACAGCCTGTCTTTCATCTCATCCGGTAAGAAAGGACCGGCATTGGACACTTTGATGACAGCGTGATCACGCAGTGTTCTGCAATATACGGTTATAGGCTGATCGGCGTAGGAAAACTCCNCCGCGTTAGCAATCAATTTATCCAGAAGCTGTGCGATATATTCCGGCACACCATTTATGTGAATCGAGCCATTCGGAACATCCAGCTCAAACCTGGAATCGGGATAAGCCAATTTGTATCCTTCTACACAACCATGAATGACGTCACTTAGATCAATCTTTTCCTTTTCAGATGTTTGCAACATCTGTTCCAGGCGAGTCGCTTCACTCATGTTGGTAAGAATTAGATTGAGTCGACTGATTCCTTCCTCGGCCCGTTCCAGGTACACCGCTGACTCACCAATGTTCTCCTGCATGCTGAGATTTTCCAACGATGACCTGACAACCGTTACTGGCGTGCGAAGTTCATGGGACAAGCGTGAGGACATGTTCTCGAGATAACTGGTGTACTGAGTCAGGCGTTCAACGATGTTTGAGAAGCTGCGGGACAAGTCNCCAATTTCATCGGAATTTTTCGACGCGACAATGGTATTTTGCACCCTTCCTGTGTCATCGATGATTCCTTCTGCCTGATTTCTCAGTCCACGAATTCGATTCGAAATCCGAGAGGCGAAAAAGAACAGTCCCAGGGTAACCAGAAGCATCACCGCCAGAATAGTATTGAATAATTGCTCGAGAGCCTGGTTACGAAACGTGCGCAATCCATTCATATTCTGATCAACGACCACTGCGCCCATCACTTCCCCATTAGCCAGAATCGGGTGGGCCGCTTCGAGTAAGCGTGTCTGGGTGTCTGCCAGAGTCCGAAATTGTGTGATTGCTTGGCCCTGCAGAGCCGAATCGATATGGGTACCCTCCCTGCTTACATCGGAATACAATTCGTCGAAAAAATCGTTGCTGGGTTTGGTGAGGATTCGGTAGTAAAGCGGGTCTAAGATCTGGTCTTGTACATAGAGCCAGTACTTGTTGACTTCACCCTCATCCAACGCAGGAGTCAGCTGCAGACCGGTAGCAGACTGTATGTCTCCGACTGTTAGTAGTNCCCGCCCGCCGCGATCCACTACCTGAATGCGTGAGTTATTGTGCCTCATGCCGTCAACAATTCGGTCAATCTCCGGTGTCGGCAGCTGCAATGAACCAAGGCGCTCTGCATCATCCGCTCGATAAGTCGCCACCACCGTGCTGATTGCGCGGCTTTCGGGGTCATCGACATCGAAAACAGCGAATCCGAGGCGATCACCCAGCATCTCCATGGGAATGCGTAGTTCTACTGCGTAGCCATTGTCTCTCTCGTACCATTGACCTGTGATGCGCTCCTCATACACTGGATCCGAATAGTCTTCGCGAACCTTGAAGGGATAGATCGTATCCGGCTCATAAGGAGCAATGACGAAGCGACTAATATCATGCCCTTCCTTTGACAACATCGAAACTTGCAGAAAATCACTGCGGTGGACAGTAATTGCTTCCGGGTCGCGATAGACCACATGGTCGTCACTTACCTTGAAATAAGCGTAGAGGAATCCATCATATTCTCCCACCATGCTTTTAAACTGTACCGAATCGTCTTGTGCATAGAGGCGGGCAGGGTTGAGTGAAGTCCTCAGATAGTCTCGGCGATCATAATCGACTTCGTACTGTTGGTACTCACGCCAGTCGACAACTGATCCATCGTCCAGTGAAAGTGGCGAATAAATTTGATAAACGTATAAGTCTTCACTGCGTCTTGCCGGACTATAGCTTCCCTCATCAAACAGGTTGGGTCTTTCATTGAGTGCGGTAGCGACTGCCTGCGCAGTTCCCAGCACAGTTTGTTCCTGGCCTCTGGTCAAAATCTCTTCCATTTCCAGAATGTACTGGTAACCAAGCCATGGAATAACCAGTAGAAAACTGGAGAGAAATACCAGTTTAGAGCGAATTCCAAATGGGTTTTTGAGTGCTAGTTTCATTAATTTTACTTAATGACCTTTGAGAGTTGACTTTCAGGCTTTGCTGTTTGCATCGCCAGGTTCGTCACATAGGCACAAAGTCGAATTTTGACTAAGGGCCCTCTGAACTAGAGGCAATCTAATGATTGACAGCTGGTTCGACATTCCAGCGATAGCCCATGCCATAAACCGTTTCAATGCAATCAAAATCCTTATCGCCTTGCACAAATTTTTTGCGAATACGCTTTATGTGCGATGTGATCGTACTGCCATCAACAAAAATCTTGGATTCCTGCATTAGTACCTGCCTGCTCTTCACATGACCTGGATATTTGGCGAGCGCATGCACCATCCAGAATTCAGTCACCGTAAGCGGTACAGCCTGATCCTCCCATTGTACAGTCAGACGACTGATATCCAGAGTAAGCTTGCCTCGCTGCAGCAAACTTTCCGGCGAAGGAGGTTGGTCGATAACCTCAAGCCTCCGGAAAAGCGCAGCTATTCTCGCAGTAAGGTGAGGCAGACTGATATCTTTGGTTAGATAGTCATCGGCTCCCATACGCAGTCCACTGACCGTATCGAAATCGTTGTCTCGCGCCGTCAAGAAGATTATTGGCAGAGTATCGGAAAGAGATCGCAGGGACTGGCAAAGCGTAAAGCCACCATCGATTTCATTCTCAAGGCCAATATCGATTATTGCCAGGTTGGGCAAGCGAATATCGAAGGCAGACATGGCATCTTTCCGATTGGCATAGGTCTGGACTTCATAGCCTTGTTTACGCAGGACATCGGCATAATTCTCACGAATAGCCGCTTCATCCTCCACGATTGCAATTCTTCTGCTCATAACCCTATTTTTCTTAGCCTTCAATAAGTTAGGCGCGACTATACCTCATTTGTCGCGCTATTTTCAGTACTGGTTCTTGCGCGGCTTCGATTGCCATTATTCTGCCATAATTAATCACCACATGGCCCCATTCCCCGCCCCTGCCGGCAATAAACCTTGTGTTTAATACTCTCACCGATTCATCGAAGAGGCGCCTGACTGAAGAGCTGCTGGAACTCAAAGATTTGTGGACTAACTACTTAGACTCTTCTGATCAGATTTTTATTCAACAAAAACACAGGTTTTACGGCTATGTTAAAGAAATTCTCATTGATACTAGTTGCCTCGGCTCTGGCAAGTAACGTACTGGCTGATACGCAACGAGCGAACTACGATAGTTCCCCAAGCCGCGCAGAGAACACAGGCTTTTTTACTGGCGCTGCTCTGGGTGCGGCCACGGGTGGCCCCGCAGGCGCAATAGTCGGTGCCGCCATGGGGGCTCTTGTAGGCAATGGTTGGAATGCCAAGGAACAGGTTGTCGATCTTCAATCCGATCTGTATCAATCCCAACTCGAACTGGCCGCCTTGCAGGAACAGTCCGCAGCGACGAGAAGGCAATACCAGTTAGCCCAGCTGGAACTGGAGAGATTGAAGACTGCGACTCCGCGAGTATTACCCGCCTTCCTGCCCACTCAAACAAGCGAAGCCTGCTGTGACAATACGGTGCTGTCGGTCCACTTCCGTACCGGCTCAAGCACTATCGAGTCCCATTACGAAGAACAACTACAAAGCCTGGTGAAATTGGCGAAGCAAATGCCCAGTGTCAACGTTGAGATTACCGGTTATGCCGACCGCAACGGAGATGCCCAGGAAAATTTGCGCCTTTCTCGACAGCGCAGTGATTCGGTCAAACAGTTCTTTGGCAAAATGGGAATTGGAAATTCTTCCATTAGTACTATCGCCTACGGCGAAACTCGCCCGGTGCAAACCACACAAAGTTTCGAGACTGATTTCTTCGACCGGCGGGTAATGGTGAAGCTGCGAGATAGCAGCAAACAATTGCTAACTCAGACTCCAGATGGTGAGTGAGGCGCAACGTAGAACTAATTAGGAGATCAGAACATGAAAGACATCAGGCTCGTCATGGGTAACAAAAACTATTCCTCATGGTCACTGTGCCCCTGGCTATTACTCAAGATGTTTGATGTTGAGTTCGAAGAAATTCAGATCGCGCTTTACCAGGATAATACGGCGGAAAAGCTTGGGCCATATTCTCCCTCGTTGAAGGTTCCCGTACTGTTGCACAAGGAGGTGACAGTGTGGGATTCGCTTGCCATCTGTGAATATGTCTCGGAGGTCATCCTTGGCGGTGCAGGATGGCCAGCGAATCCCAAACGCAAGGCCAATGCACGCTCGATAAGTGCCGAGATTCATTCGGAGTTCCCTGCCCTGAAGAAGGATTGGCCGATGAACTGCAAAGCCTCTTTTAGTCTTTCCCCGTCAGAGGAGCTGCCAGATGAAATCTCCCGTATTGATGCAATATGGAGCTGCTGTCGTCGCCACTATGGGGAGAATGGCAACTATCTCTATGGTCGCTTCTCCATTGCGGACTGCATGTTTGCTCCCGTAGCGGTGAGTTTCGATGCCTATGGTGCTGAGCTTAGCAGCGATGCCCATGCCTATTTGCAGGCTCTGCTGGACAATCCCTTCGTACAAAAATGGATTACGCTGGGTAGAAGGGAGAAAGAACCGCTATCAATCGCCTATGCAAGCAACGGCTGATCGCCACTCGCACTAAGCTTCAGAACCCACAGCCAAATCCCACAACATCAAAGCCCTGCGGGGCTTTTTTGTGGCTCGTCGATCGCTTTCCTGATGAGTCAAAATGCCAGGGCTCCTAATAAAGGAAGTTGGGCTGACGATAAATTACTAAATAGTCTCTGAGATTTGATTAGGAATTGGGATTGTCAGCTAAGAATATCATTCAATTCTGGTTTGAAGAATGTGAGCCGAAACAGCGCTTTAGCAAAGACGCCAATTTCGATGAGCTGATTCGTTCCAGATTCATAAAACTTCATAAGAAGGCACGCAAAGGCCTGCTCTACACCTAGCGAGAGCATCCACTGGATGCCCTTGCTGAAATAGTTATTCTCGACTAATTCTCAAGAAACATGTTTCGCGGCACACCCAAGGCATTCGCCAACGACGTGCTCGCTCTGGTATTGGCGCAGGAAGCCGTGCGGCAAAAACTGGACATCGGACTCACTAACATACAGAAAGCATTTCTCTACATGCCTTTCATGCACAGCGAGTCAACAGAAATTCATGAGATCGCGATATTCCTATTCAGCAAGCCTGGGCTCGAGGATAACTTCAACTTTGAGGTAAGACACAAGAAAATCATTGATAGGTTCGGGCGCTATCCCCACCGCAACGAAATACTCCAGCGGGAATCGACAGCCGAAGAATTGGAGTTTCTAGCTCAACCAGGATCCGGCTTTTAGTACTATCGATTTAGCCCTGTGGTTAACGAGAGGGCAACACATCTCTAAGCTTTTCTGCCATATCCAAAATGGCCTGCTCCGTAGTTTCCCAATCCATGCAGGCATCGGTAACTGAAACTCCATACTTCAGTTCAGACAGATCCTCTGGAATAGACTGATTGCCAGCATTGATATTGCTCTCCAGCATTACGCCGATAATCGACTCATTACCCTCAAGAATCTGGTGAGTTATGTCCTTCAACACCAGAGGCTGCACCTCGGCATCTTTACTCGAATTCGCATGGCTGCAATCAATCATGATGTTACCGCTTACACCCCCTTCGGCTAAGGCTTTTTCACACAGTGCTACGTGGACTGTATCGAAATTAGGGCCATTACTGCCTCCTCGCAGCACGACATGAGCGTAAGGATTACCTTTAGTGGTGACCACTGAAACCTGACCCTCACTGTTAATGCCCAGAAACCGATGTGGACTGGATACAGACTGCATTGCATTAACCGCGACTATCAGCCCACCGTCGGTACCATTCTTGAATCCAACAGCGGAAGACAAACCTGAAGACATCTCTCGATGGGTTTGAGATTCGGTGGTACGTGCGCCGATGGCAGACCAGACAATCAGGTCCTGTAAATACTGCGGAGAAATAGGGTCGAGGGCCTCGGATGAAGTAGGCAGACCCAAATCCACGATATCCATCAACAGCTTTCTGCCTCTGCGCAGGCCTTCTTCAATCTTGAAGGAGTCGTCGAGGTGAGGGTCATTGATGAGCCCCTTCCAGCCAATAGCCGTGCGTGGCTTTTCGAAGTAAACCCGCATAACCACGTAGAGAGTGTCCTGTACTTTTTCAGCGAGTACTTTAAGTCGGTTTGCATAATCGATGGCGGCTTCGGTATCGTGAATCGAACACGGGCCTACAACAATGAACAATCGCGGATCCTTTCGGTCGAGAATCGAGAAAACAGTATCCCTTGAGCTCTTGACTGACTGCAGGGCGGCGCCTTCTAAAGGCAGTTCGGCCTTTAGTTGCTCGGGTGTGATAAGCGCGTCATTTGACGCTATATTCAAATTGTCAGTTACTTCCGACATGCTAAATTTCTTACTCGAAAAAAAGGGTCGGCAATGATAGCAAATAGTTGTTTGCAAAGTCATACTCGCAAACGGATATTTTTCAGAAGAATACAGGATGAGGCATGGCAGGAATTAGGAGTGATAGACAGAGCAATGCTGATAGCGAAGGAGTGCAGATAAGCCAGGATTTCGATGCTGGGAATATCGAGCTCATTGCGTGTGAAGATCCGACCAATATCCAATTGAAAATTCGGCCGGATGAGCAGTCCGAATTTTACCAGTGGTTCTATTTCAGACTAAGTGGTGCACAACATACTCGATGCAGAATTAGCCTACTCAATGCTCAGGGAGCTGCCTACCCAGACGGGTTCAGAAACTACCGCATCCTGTACTCCTATGATCAACAGGAGTGGTTAAGGCACGACTCGCAACTTCATGATGGTGTACTTTCGTTTGAGTTCAAACCAGAACTCGACTCAGTGTATTTCGCCTACTTTAACCCTTACTCCATTCAGAGGCATCAGGGCTTGATAGCAGCGGCTAAAAGCGCGGTTCATTGCTCCCATCGCGTACTGGGACTAACACTGGATGGCCAGGACCTCGATTTGCTCTCCTTCGCTAGCGTTTCTGATTCAGAAGCTGCTACCCCGAAGAATTGCTGGGTTATCGCGCGCCAGCATCCCGGTGAGACAATGGCGGAGTGGTGGATGGAGGGCTGTGTCGAAAAGCTGCTGGATACCGAGTGTGCGCTCACGCAATCCCTGTTACAAAAATGCAATGTACACCTGGTGCCGAATATGAACCCCGATGGGAGTCGACGGGGTCATCTGCGTACCAACGCAAAGGGGCGTAATCTCAATCGCGAATGGGCTAAACCCGACATGACCTCTTCTCCCGAAGTCTTTCTTGCGAAACAGGCTATGAACGAAATCGGAGTGGACTTTTTACTGGACGTACACGGTGATGAGTCTCTGCCCTATTGTTTTATCGCAGGCACGGAAGGGCTCAGTGAATGGGATGAGGTCAAACAAGCGCAGTTGGATTTTTATAGCACAACACTGGCTGAACTAAATGCTGACTTCCAGACCGAGCAGGGTTATCCAGCCAAGCCTCGAGGCCAGGCAAACCTGACCATGAGTACGACACAGATCGCTCACCTGCATGGCTGTCTTGCGATGACTCTGGAGATGCCGTTCAAGGATACGACCGCAACTCCCGATGAAAAATACGGGTGGTCTGCCGAACGAAGCAAGTGTCTGGCCGACTCCTGCCTGGAAGCACTGGATCATTACCTGACGAGCAACTTCCAGGGTTCCTAGACCTTATGATATAGCCTGCGCCCCTGCTGGTTATACTCATCTGCCATCTCTTCCATGCCTGACTGAATGGCCACATCAACATTGTCCATTTCCTTGGACGCCGCATAGTCCCTGACCTCTTGTGATATTTTCATCGAGCAGAACTTGGGCCCACACATGGAGCAAAAATGTGCCACCTTGCCCGATTGTTTAGGCAGAGTTTCATCATGAAATGCTCGAGCGGTGGTGGGATCTAAGCCCAGGTTGAACTGATCTTCCCAGCGAAATTCGAAACGCGCCTTTGATATGGCATTGTCCCTGAGTTGAGCGCCAGGATGTCCCTTTGCCAGATCGGCCGCATGTGCAGCAATCTTGTATGCCATGAGGCCGTCTTTGACATCCTGTTTATTAG
Organism: Gammaproteobacteria bacterium; assembly: GCA_002730035.1. Lineage (GTDB taxonomy): Bacteria > Pseudomonadota > Gammaproteobacteria > Pseudomonadales > Pseudohongiellaceae > UBA9145. The sequence goes on from PBYU01000038.1 coordinate 30,496, forward strand.
GCAAGCCGAGATGCTCTTTGGGCGTTACGTAGCAAAGCATGGCACAACCGTACCAGCCGATCATGGCAGCCCCTATTCCCGATGTGATGTGGTCATAACCCGGCGCTATGTCCGTGGTTAGTGGTCCAAGCGTGTAGAAAGGTGCCTCGTCACACACTTCGAGCTGTTTATCCATGTTCTCTTTAATCATGTGCATGGGGATGTGTCCGGGCCCCTCGATTATGGTCTGCACATCATGCTTCCAGGCCAGCTTGGTAAGTTCACCAAGGGTCTCCAGCTCACCGAACTGAGCCGCATCATTAGCATCGGCTACAGATCCAGGCCGTAATCCGTCACCTAGTGAAAAAGAAACATCGTAGGCTTTCATGATTTCACAGATGTCTTCGAAGTGGGTATAGAGAAAATTTTCCGTATGATGAGCCAGGCACCACTTAGCCAGGATGGCCCCACCGCGCGAAACGATTCCAGTAACACGCTTTGCAGTAAGGGGTACGTAGCGCAGTAAAACACCAGCATGAATGGTGAAGTAATCGACTCCCTGCTCCGCCTGCTCAATCAGCGTGTCGCGATAGATTTCCCAGCTTAAGTCTTCAGCAATGCCATCGACCTTTTCCAGGGCCTGGTAGATTGGGACGGTACCGATTGGCACCATGGAATTTCGAATAATCCATTCTCTGGTTTCGTGAATATTCTTTCCGGTTGATAAATCCATAACCGTGTCAGCACCCCACAGTGCTGACCAGGTCATTTTCTCAACTTCTTCTTCAATTGATGAGCTGACAGCCGAGTTGCCGATATTGGCATTGACCTTAACCAGGAAGTTACGCCCGATGATCATCGGTTCGATTTCGGGGTGATTAATATTAGCAGGGATGATGGCACGACCCATGGCAACTTCTTCGCGCACGAACCCTGGCGTTATTTCCTGTGGGATGCTGGCTCCGAATGATTGACCATGATGTTGCCCAGCCAGTCCGGCTTGTTCTGTAGCTTGTTGTCGTGACATGTTCTCGCGAATCGCGATGAACTCCATTTCCGGCGTAATAATGCCTTGCCTTGCATAGTGAAGCTGCGTGACATTCAAACCCGGTTTGGCGCGTAAGGGCTGCTTGATGTGTTCGAAACGCAGGTGGGCTGTTTTAACGTCACTCTGGCGCGCCCGGCCAAAATTCGATGTCACGGAATCGAGTTGTTCGGTGTCACCTCGCTCGGTAATCCAGGCAGAGCGAATCGGTGCAAGGCCGGCGCGCAAATCGATTGAGGCGCTTGCGTCGGAATAGATTCCCGATGAGTCATAGACTCGAATTGGCGGGTTTTCTTCGACTCCGCTTTCGGTCTCTGTGGGAGTTAAGGCTATTTCGCGCATGGGCACCTGCAAATCCGCACGGCTACCTGCAACGTAGATTTTGCTGGAATTCGGATAATACTGAGCGGCACTGGTGTCCAGTTGGCTTATTTTATCGAGTAGATGATCAGGGTTTGCGTTCATTCAAGGTTCCTGTTCCACGGCTGGCAATGGGATTTGCCTCGCTCGAATCTGTATGAACAGCGTGGATTTAACGCTGCCGGCCCGGAATAGCCGGCACCAAAAGAGAGCCACTATTATGCCCCAATTTCAGGGATAAGTAATATCAGCACTGAAGCGGTCGATTTACTGTAACAGGTAGAGGTTTAGTGGCATCTGATAGGTATATGAGGGCAGACTGTCGCAAACATCGGGATTCAATTGTCACTTTTGGTTACACTGTGTAGAATGCCGTCTTGCTGCAGAACCACCGGCGGAATTTCTTGTTTGATCAGCATTTCCAACGATTGATCAGCGCATTCTTTTTAGCAAAAAGGTTACGAACTATGGGAAGTATAGCGAAGTTTATTGGAATTGTATTAGTAGGCAGTTTGAGTAGTACGCTGAGCTATGGCGATGATTTGATCACTATATTGCAACTGGCGTTGGATAACGATCCGACTCTTAAACAGGCGCAGGCCAGCTATCGCGCCAATCGTGAAAACGTCATTCAAAGTCGTTCAACGCTGTTGCCGGGATTGGGCCTCCAGGCCGGAACCACGCGCCAGACCAGTGGTCCTACCGATTCCAGATATGCCAATATCACTGATCCTCTCACTGGAAATGTCGTACGCACGCGTATCCAGGATGATCATAGTTACAAACCAGGTCTGAATAACCACAACTGGGGAATAGGCATAAACCAGAGCGTGTTTAATCTGACCAACTGGTACAACTTCCAAAGCGCGCGGGCAACTGACAAGGCAGCTGCCGTGCAACTGGCTGCCCAGGAACAGGACCTGATCATGCGGGTGGCCGCGGCCTATTTCGACGTACTGCGGGCCCTGGATCTTCTGGATACCAATAACCAGGAAGAGGAAGCGGCCTTGCGCTCACTTGAGCAGACTCAGCAACGCGAGGCGGTTGGCCTGGTTGCCATCACCGATGTGTATGACAGCCAGGCAGCCTTTGACCTGGCGCGTAACACGACTATATTGCAACAAGATCTATTGGTATCCCGCTACGAAGCATTGGAAGCGATCACTGGCCAACCCCACCCGAACGTCGAGGTGCTGCGTGAAGACTTCCCGATCATCGAAGTCGATGGCAGTCTCAATGAGTGGGAACGCGAGGCGGAAGCCAATAGTCTGCAGGTGGCAGCAGCGGAATATAACCTGGACGCCTCCCGTAAAAATCTGCGTGCTCGTAGAGCCGAACACCTACCGACTATCGACATGCAGGGATTCTGGGGTCACGTCGTCACCGCTCCTATCGTAAGTCAGGGTATCCAGTACTCCAGTGGCGCCAGTGATCGAACTTCGTTATCTCTCAACCTAAGTATCCCCATCTACTCCGGAGGCGCAACGCGCTCAAGAAGACGGGCAGCTGAATACAATGTCAACGCGGCACAGGAATCACTCGAATTGACCAAGCGCCAGCTCACACAGAATATTCGCAATGCCCATCGCCGCGTGAATACCGACGTGCTGGTTATCGCACAGCGCCAGCAATCGATAACATCCACACAGAGTGCGCTGGATGCTACCGAGTTGGGCGCTGAAGTGGGTACTCGTAACATCGTTGAAGTATTGCTCGCCAGGGAAGCTCTGTATCGCGCGTTGCGCCTATATGCAGATGCCCGCTATCAGTATGTAATCGATGGTTTGATCTTAAAGCAGGTTGCGGGTATTTTGACGCCACAAGACATTATCGACCTCAATGAGTGGTTGCAGGAAGGTACTCCTTAGAAAGTAACTGAATTGGATCGAAAAAAGCCATAACATCGTTGTGGCTTTTTTTTGCCTTTTTGCAAATTTGCTAAGATTGTCATTGGTGTAGGCGGGCTCTAAATCCCAATTTGTAACAGCACCGAGTATGATCAAGGCAGTCGGTCGAATCCATAGGAATAGCTGCTGCGCATTTTCAGCTAAATACAGTGCTGCGGTGAAGATGAGGGAGAGAATCCTAATTGAAAAGTAAACTGCCTAACGTCGGTACAACAATCTTTACAGTGATGTCGAAGATGGCGCTGGAGCACAACGCCATTAACCTGTCACAGGGTTATCCTGACTTCGAGTGCCCGAAACGACTCAGAGAACTGGTCGCTAAACATTTGTACGATGGAAAGAACCAGTATCCACCCATGGCAGGTATTCCGTCACTTCGGCAGGAGATAGCAAACAAAGTCAATCGGCACTATCAATTTGATGCTGACGCGGAGACAGAAATAACGGTTACTTCCGGTGCGACCGAGGCGATTTTCGATGCCGTGCAGGCCTCAGTACGGCAAGGTGATGAAGTCATTGTCTTCGACCCAGCTTATGATTCTTATGAGCCGGCAATAACGTTGGCAGGTGCCAGAACGGTTCATCTATCGCTTGAACTGCCTGACTACCATATCGACTGGAACCGGGTTGAAGACGCCATCACGGAAAAAACCCGGCTGATTATCATCAATACCCCGAACAATCCTTGCGGTTCACTTCTCAGTCGCGACGACATGGATGAACTCGCAGGGTTGATTCGTGGCAAAGATATTCTTGTGCTATCTGATGAAGTGTACGAACACATGGTCTACGATGGTCAACAACATGAAAGCGTGCTAAGCCATCCTGAACTCTGTCAGAAATGCTTCGCCATTTTCTCTTTCGGGAAAACTTATCATGCGACCGGATGGAAGATCGCATACTGCATCTCGAGTAAATCACTTACAGAAGAGTTTCGAAAAGTTCATCAGTTTGTCACTTTTACGACTTCCAGCTTTGTCCAATACGGCATCGCTGAATTTATGAGTGAGTGTCCCGAGCATGCTGAGGAACTACCGCTCTTCTATGAGAAGAAGCGCGATACATTCTGCGAGCTGGTATCCGATTCACGTTTTACTTTTACACCTTCCCGTGGAACCTATTTTCAATTACTCGACTACAGCGAAATAAGTGATAAGCCGGACACAGAATTCGCCAACGAGTTAACACGGGAAAAGGGGGTAGCGGCGATACCACTGGCGCCTTTCTATGAGCAGCCACCAGATACTCGAATCTTGCGCTTCTGCTTCTGCAAAGGTGACTCCACACTGGAGCAGGCTGCGGAAATACTCCGTAGCTTGTAACGCTTAGCAGACACATCATGACAGAATTGAACCTTCCTCAGCTCGCTCTCGATATCAAAGCATGGGGAGCAGATCTCGGTTTTCAGCAAATTGCCATAACCGATGTCGATTTGACGAACTATGCAAGTCACCTTGAAGCCTGGATCGATAACAAATATCACGGTGTCATGCAGTACATGGCTGAGAACCACCAGAAACGATGCCACCCGGATCAGCTACTGCCTGGCACCTTGCGTGTCATCGCCGCTCGCATGGACTACGCCCTCGATGCAGATAACTCCCTGGCACCCCTGCAGGAGTGGGACAAAGCCTATGTCTCCCGCTACGCCAGAGGCCGTGATTATCACAAACTAATGCGTAAGCGCCTGCAACGGCTCGCCGATAGAATTGAAGATGCTACGGGTTCATTCGGATATCGCGCTTTCGTTGACAGTGCGCCAGTACTTGAACGCGCGCTAGCCGAGAAATCCGGTATAGGCTGGATTGGCAAGAACACCATGCTTATCAACAAACAGGCCGGATCCTGGTTCTTCCTGGGAGAGTTGTTCACCGATCTGCCCCTGCCAATCGATAGTCAGCAACTTGATCATTGCGGTAGCTGTAGGGCATGTCTGGATATTTGTCCGACTCAAGCTTTCGTTGCGCCGAATCTCCTCGATGCCACTCGTTGTATTTCCTATTTGACTATCGAGCTCAGGGAATCAATCCCGGAACAGTTTCGAAAGCCCATGGGCAATCGAATCTTCGGTTGTGACGATTGCCAGCTGGTGTGTCCCTGGAACAAATTTACCGGCCTCACTAAAGAGGATGACTTTACGCCGAGGCATAATCTTGATGACATTACTCTGGTTGAATTATTCCAGTGGACTGATCAGGAGTTTCTCACAAAGACTGCTGGCTCACCGATAAGGAGAATCGGTTACGAGTGTTGGTTAAGGAATATTGCTGTGGCTTTGGGGAATGCAGATCTTTCGGAAGAGATTGAAACCGCGTTGCGAGCATCGGCAAATCATTCTTCGGCGCTGGTTCGAGAACATGTTCAGTGGGCACTCAAACAACATGGATTATAATTGCTAACACTTCTTATTGGGTATTGATTTTTCAGATTCTCGGTTGTCAGGTATTAAAAAAATGTTCTCGGTAGTACTTGAGTTCATTCACTGAATCCTTAATGTCATCCATCGCCTGATGCTTGCCCTGTTTCACCAGGCCATCCATAATTGCCGGTTTCCAGCGACGTACCAATTCCTTAATAGAACTCACATCCAGATTGCGATAATGAAAGAAGGCTTCCAGCTCCGGCATGTAGTTGGCCATAAAACGGCGGTCCTGGCAGATACTGTTGCCACAAAGTGGAGAAGCATTTTTAGCTGAGTACTGTGACAGAAATTCTATGGTTTGAAGTTCTGCTTGTCGTTCATCGATGCTGCTACTTTTAACTCTACCAATCAATCCGGACGCGCCGTGGTGCTTCTGATTCCAATCGTCCATGGCTTCCAGCAACTCATCCGGCTGCTTGATTGCCATGATGGGCCCTTCGGCCAGGATATTCAGATCCGGATCGGTAATAAGGGTGGCAATTTCGATTATGTGATCTGTATTGGGAACGAGTCCGGTCATTTCCAGATCCAACCAGATAAGATTCAGGGATTTATCCATAGTGAGTTGTCACTTGATTTATGGCCTGTTTGTGGCCTGTTTGTAGCCTGTTTGTAGCCTGTTTGTAGCACAAGCGACGCCGATTGTAGCAAAGCTTCGATTACTGGAATATGCCATAATCGCGACTCCTTGCATCAGGGCGCTTTCAATAACAACTTTCGATCACAGAACCTCAATCGAGTCACCTTAGAATAGGACTGCACGTAGACACGCTACCCGGTACTGGTTCTGTTAAGAATACTTCATGAGCAAACGACGACTAAGCAAGCAACAACAATCACGCATCGCCGAGAAACAACAGAAAGAAATTGTTGCTGATACCGAANTGGGAACAGGTGGAAACGTCGCCAGCAACAAGTGCAATGGTNGCGTCATCAGCCACTTCGGGCAACAACTGGACGTTGAAACTCTCGATACACCAGAGTCACCCCGTCTCGTTCGCTGTCATCAGCGAGCCAACCTGCCCGATCTGGTCACTGGAGATCTGGTGGTGTGGGAAAAGGATACTGAGGAGAATGGAATAATCGTGGCGGTGGCGGAGCGGCAGAATATGTTTGCGCGTCCCGATGCGAGTGGCAACGTGAAAGCGGTAGCTGCCAATATCGACGTCGTGCTGGTGGTTTTCGCCGTGCTTCCCGAGGCCTTCATGAACCTGATCGATCGATACCTCGTGGCAATCCACAAGCTAGGGCTGGAGCCACTGCTGGTGCTGAATAAGNCCGATCTGCTGAATGAGGAGAATTCAACAGAATTGGACAATATGTTGTCGATATACCAATCCCTAGGCTACCCGACTCATAGGCTCTCCGCCCTCACAGGTGATGGGGTTGCGCGCCTGGAAGAGGCTTTGTCCGGCAGGACTACCGTGCTGGTCGGGCAATCCGGGGTGGGTAAATCTTCTTTGATCAACCGCTTGGGATTGGCGCAAATGACCGAAGTTGGGGAGCTGTCTGAGGGGAAATACAAGGGCACGCATAAGACCACTACTGCCAGGCTGTATCACCTGAATAACTGTGATGTAATCGACTCGCCTGGAATTCGGGAATTCAATCTTGGCCAACTCTCCCAACAGCAACTACTTANCGGTTTCAGGGAGTTACAGGATTTTGCCGGTGCCTGCAAATTCAGGGATTGTTCACACCGGTCCGAACCGGGGTGTGCTATCCGGGAAGCAGTGAAGCGGGGAGAGGTATTTCCGGAACGACTGGAGAGTTACCTGCGGATTTTGAGGATGATGGAAAATCCNTGAGTCGATCGAGGTAGAATAGACCTCGACTGGCTCGACCTACTTTGGAACACCATGAAATCTGATTCTCAAGCTCCCGTTTCTTTACCGCTGATTATTGATATCGAAGCGCTGCTACCTCTGTTAGCAGCTGAGCATATTCTGTTGGTGGCTNTTTGTTCTGANGAAGTATTCAGGAAACACCATATTTCTGGCTCCGTGCTCATCGAGCCGGCTGAACTGGTCTGTGGTGTAAAACCTGCCATCGGAAAGCTGCCAGGTACCGAACAGTTAAACCAACTCTTTTCCAGAATCGGACTGAGTGATGAGAAGCACGTGATTGCCTACGATGACGAGGGAGGTGGCTGGGCCGGACGATTGATCTGGACACTGGATGTGTTAGGCCATACACAGTGTTCAATCTTGAACGGAGGACTGGTGGCCTGGCTGCAGGCGCAGCATCCGGTTTCCGATGGAGCGTCCGAACCAAGCGCTACCGTTTACAACGCCACTATCGATCGGAGTGCCATCGCCGATTTGAGCGAAGTCATGAATCAACTCGACAATGATGACACCGTCATCTGGGATGCGCGCGCCGCTGAGGAATATGCCGGAACCAAGCTCACCGCTCAGAAGAATGGCCACATCCCTGGTGCCGTTAACCTGGACTGGCTCGAGCTGATGGACCCGAGTCGAAGCCTGCGCCTGAAGCCACCCTCTGAACTGCAGGCACTGCTGGACTCAGTCGGTATCAGCAAAGACAAGCAGGTCATCACCCATTGCCAGACTCATCATCGTTCCGGACTAAGCTATTTCGTAGCCAAGTCGCTCGGGTACGAAATCAAAGCCTATGACGGCTCCTGGTCTGAATGGGGCAATCACCCGGACACGCCGGTAGCGACCTAGCGCAGAAATCGGTAATTTATGTCTCGCCTCTTCGTGCCCTTCGTGCTGTTGCAATACCTCCTCCCACAGCACGCCCTTTCCCGATTCGTGGCACTGTTCGCTGAGGGATCGTTCCTGAAAAATGCACTGATAAAGACATTTATTCGCCGCTACAGAGTAGACCTCAGTGAGGCGCTCATTTCAGATCCTGCAGAATTTGCCAGTTTTAATGCCTTTTTTACACGTGAACTCAAGCCGNGTGCCCGATCTATAGAGGATGCTGGCGACTCATTTGTATGTCCGGCAGATGGCACGATCAGCCAACTGGGTAACATCAGCAACGACCAGCTATTGCAGGCCAAGGGACGGCACTACAGCGTCGTGGATCTGCTGGGAGGAGATACAGAACTGGCTGAGCNGTTTCTTGATGGATCGTTCGCGACAATATATCTGTCGCCGCGAGACTATCATCGAGTGCATATGCCACTCGCAGGGCGCCTGGATCGCATGATTTATATTCCCGGCAAACTGTTTTCGGTGAATGCCCAAACCACCGCAGCAGTGCCTAATTTGTTTGCCCGCAATGAGCGAGTGGTCTGTCTGTTTCAATCCGATGCCGGACCTATGGCACTGATCCTGGTGGGCGCGATGATCGTTGCCGGTATTGAAACTGTCTGGGCCGGGCAGGTTTGTCCTGGCCTTGAGAGCCGCACTGTCCGTGAATCAAGCTACACAGATCACAGCCCTCCGATCGACTTGCCCACCGGAGCAGAAATGGGCAGATTTAAACTCGGTTCGACTGTTATCGCTCTATTCGGTCCTGGTGCCGTGGATTTAGATTCGACCTTAATGCCTGAGGCAGCAGTGAGAATGGGTCAAGCTATGGGAACAGTGAGGGACCCACTGACACAAGTAGCAGAATTGGATGTAAGCAAGAGTGTATTGCTGTAAGCAAGAGTATTTTGCTGTGAGCAAACGGGGTCATAGTCTTGTTCAGAGAGTGCTTAGAATACCCCACCGGAAACGGCAGTAAGTACGGAAATGGGAGTAAATGCAAAAATGGTAGTAAATACAAGGTGAAGAAATGACGCAAGATGAACTGAAACGAGCGGTGGCACAGGCCGCGTTTTCCTATGTTGAGTCACTGCTTGACGATGACACAATCGTAGGTGTGGGAACTGGCTCTACCGCCAATTTCTTTATCGAAGAGCTCGGTAAGATCAGCCACAAACTCTATGGTACGGTCGCTAGCTCGGAAGAATCGACGCGCCGCCTGAAACAACAGAATATTCCGGTATTCGATTTGAATGGTGTAGGTGAGGTTACTGTCTATGTAGATGGCGCCGATGAAAGCAATGATCATCTACAATTGATCAAGGGAGGTGGTGCCGCACTCACGCGAGAAAAGATAATCGCCGCCGCATCCAGGGAGTTCGTCTGCATCGCCGATGAATCGAAACTGGTAAAGATCCTCGGCAAGTTCCCACTACCCGTTGAGGTTATTCCCCTGGCACGCAGCTATGTGGCCAGGCAGATTGTAAAGCTGGGGGGAGATCCTGTTTATAGGGAAGGCTGCGTCACCGACAATGGCAATAACATTCTGGATGTGTATAACCTGGAAATTCTCGATCCGCGGAAACTGGAACACGACCTGAACCAGATAACCGGCGTGGTAAGCAACGGATTGTTTGCGGAACGTGGAGCTGACCGCCTTTTACTCGGCACGAGCGCAGGCGTGAAGACGATGCTACCCNGAAAATCGGGTCACCGCTCACCATGAGAATAAGATATCACTGGAAGAAAAGGTTTGCCGGCTACCGAGTCCTGACAATTTCGATTAATCTCGGAATTATTTCAGACTTGTCTCAATTCTGCCTCAAACCACACTCTCAAGTTTTCTTATATTCTGGCTGGGATTGGCAAGAGCTTCGAAAAAACTAAAGCGGTGTTACGTTGTCTGCCTGGGGACCTTTCTGGCCTTGGGTAACTTCCATGGTCACTTTTTGTCCTTCGTGAAGTGTTCTTCTTCCAGAGCCATTTATGGCGCTGAAATGTACGAACACATCTTTACCGCCTTCCTGCTCGATAAAGCCGAATCCCTTCTCATCGTTAAACCACTTAACGGTACCCTCTACTGAATCTGACATAGTACTCTCGTGCTGTAAAATATTGTACAAAACCGAATTGCTAGCAATAGCAACTCGTCGGCCTAAATCGACCGGACAGCCAGTTTACGCTGATATTCTGCCAGATGGAAACCATTATTAGCCGAAATTTGGCCAATTGGAATCGGCTCAACCCAGCGAATCCACACGCTATCGAATATGCTCTAGATATCGAGTAGCTTGCCTGGGTTCATAACATTGTTAGGGTCAAAAGCACGCTTTATTGACTTCATATATTCCACTTCAGATGCACTGCAGGAAAACCGCAGGAACGGCTTTTTGAGTAGGCCCACTCCGTGCTCGGCAGAAATACTGCCACCGTGCTTCTGCACCACCTCGAACACCCACTGCGATACTTCGCTGCATTTCTGAGTGAATTCCTCGATCGAGAAGGTTTCGGGTTTGAGTATATTCAGGTGTACATTGCCGTCGCCAATATGCCCAAACCAGATAATCTCGAAATCGGGATAAGCCTTGCTGACGAGNGCATCGACTTCTTCCAGAANTGCTGCAACTTTCGATACTTTTACCGAAATGTCATTCTTGTAGGGAGTGAATCTGGAAATAGTCTCGGAAATATCCTCACGCAACNGCCANAGACTAACTGCTTGGCTGGAGCTCTGGCTAATGGTTCCGTCAGAGATCCATTTCTTTTGCAGACAGAAATCAAACAACTCCATGGCAAGCNCCAGATNATTTTCGGAACTATTTTCAAACTCGATAAGTGCATAAAACTTACAGCTTGTGTCGAATGGTTTCTGCAGCCCTTTTCCCTCAATGACATACTGCATGGCATTGTCAGAAAAGAACTCAAATGCAGTGAGATTCAGTTTCCCCTGGAATGCTTGTAGCACCGGCATAAGGTCAACCATGTTTTCAACACCGAGCAATAAAACCGTCGGATCATTTGGTTTTCTGCAAAGCCCCAGAGTAAGCTCTACGATAAANCCCAGCGTCCCTTCCGAGCCGATAAACAAATGCCGCAGATCATACCCGGTGGCATTCTTGGTAAGTCCACGATTCAGATCTAGAATATCGCCATTACCAGTGACCACTTTCATTCCCTGAATCCAGTTGCGGGTCAACCCGTAGCGGATCACCTTGATGCCTCCTGCATTAGTTGCCACATTGCCACCCAATTGACTCGAGCCTGAGGAAGCAAAATCAACCGGATAGAACAAATCCTTAGTATCGGCAAACTGTTGTAGCTGTTCGGTGATTACACCAGGCTGACACACAACCTGTCGGTCCGCGGGATCGAATTCCAGAATGCTGTTCATCCTGTCGAATGCCACAACCACTTCCCGGTTAAGCGCCACGGCTCCGCCGCTTAAGCCGGTACGCCCGCCGGAGGGAACCAGAGAAAATTCCAGCTTGTTGGCGAGCTTGACGATCGCTTGTACTGCTTCGATGGAGTCAGGCAGCACCGCCGCCATCGGTTGAGGCTCTAGCCCCTTACTCCAGTCTCTACCATAGATAGCCAGATCGGTCGGGTCGGATTTAACCCATTCNTCACCAACGAGCTTACCAAGCTCTGCGATGAGATCCGACTCACTGCAAATCATGTTAGATTTTCTCCGCTTTGTTAATCGTGTGGAATAAAAGGCGTCAGCGAAATATCAGGAACCCTCTGAACACAGTTGATCTCTTCGGGCGGGGCCAACTGTGTTCAGAGGGTCCTTGGATTATGTTACCATGCGCCCGCTTAGTGATCATCGCCCACGTTTCCAGATCAGACTTAACGCCTGTAGAGCGCCAGGACTGAATCTCTATTCAGCCATGANTCCGACATCTTTCGAAAAAAGCAAAATCAAGTTCCTGCTGTTAGAAGCCGTGCATAAGAGCGCGCTGGCTACACTGACCAAGGCGGGCTATGAAAATGTGGAATATCTCACCACCTCTCTGGAAGAAGAGGAACTCAAAGAGAAGATCTCCAATGTGCATTTTGTAGGTATTCGATCCCGCACTCAATTGAGCAACGCCGCCTTCGAAGCCGCCAACAAACTACTCGCTGTGGGTTGTTTCTGTATTGGTACCAACCAGGTAGATCTGAGTGCAGCACTGACTCGCGGTATACCGGTATTCAACGCACCATTCTCAAATACCCGCAGTGTTGCGGAATTAGTAATTGGTCAGGCGATTCTTCTACTCAGAGGCATCCCTGAGAAAAACGCACTGCTGCATCGCGGCATCTGGCAGAAAGCGGCGCAAGGATCCTTCGAAGCCCGAGGTAAGAAACTGGGTATTGTCGGTTATGGAAACATCGGTTCACAGTTGAGTGTGTTGGCCGAAGCCATGGGCATGAAAGTAACTCTTTACGACGTTGTCACTAAATTGCCCCTGGGCAACGCCCAGCAAGTAGATTCCCTGCAACAACTGATGACTGAATGTGATGTCGTTAGCCTGCATGTGCCGGAAACGCCACAGACACGGGAAATGATTTCTTCAGAACAATTATCATGGATGAAACCGGAAGCGGTAATTATCAACGCTTCCCGCGGCTCGGTAGTCGATATTGAAGCGCTGGCGGAGGCTCTGGAACAATCCAGCATCGCCGGTGCCGCCATCGATGTGTTTCCTTCCGAACCAAAATCCAATGCGGAGGAGTTCACCTCATCTCTGCGTAAGTTTGAAAATTGTATTATTACGCCCCATGTGGGAGGCAGCACCATGGAGGCTCAGGAAAACATCGGCATCGAAGTCGCCGAGAAGCTCGTGAAATACAGCGACAACGGCTCCAGTTTTACCTCAGTCAACTTTCCCGAAGTGACGCTGCCAGCACACCCNGGGAATCATCGATTGCTGCACATTCATAAGAATGTACCCGGGGTTCTTTCCAGAATTAACAGCGTATTTTCAGAGACTGGCATTAACATCAGCTCCCAGTACTTGCAAACTAATGACCAGGTGGGTTATGTAGTCATCGATATTCACGAACAGTATTCCAAGATAGCACTGGCCAAGCTGAATGAGATTGAGGGTACGATTCGATGTCGCGTGCTCTTTTAAGCCGTTTTAAAGATTGCTTACGGTCATTTCTTTAGGGACCCTTGTTAATACCTTCGACAATTTGATCGATCGAAGAAAACACCCTCTCCCTGTACTCTGGTGATTCATTCACGAGATGGTGCCGGGCATCACTAATCATGTAGATTTTTGATTGTGGAAATTTTTTCTGTATCTGGGGCAAATTGAATTGCCAATCCACAGTGTCGTCACCACTACCCTGAATGATGTGTAGTGCTTGGGAGGATATGGCGGCTTTTGAGAATCGCCGCTGGTAGTCAATCATTGCCAGAATCCAATCTCGCTGCAGCTTGTCACTCTGTAATGAGTCGTTGGAACTTAGGAATTTAAGAAACTCAGGGTCATGACTGTTGTTGGCAAAAGTACGCGGTGTGGCTTTGACAAAATAGCGAGTAATCTTGAATAGCAGCTTGCTTGTCAACCAGCGCCGGGGGCGAAGCAACGGACCGAGCAAGATGAATCGCTGTAGGGGAAATCGCTCAGCCAGCCTCTGATTCTGCAGGGCGTCTATCAGAACAGCGGCGCCGGTACTCTGCGCAATGCTGATCCAGGGTTGATTGATGCTGAATTTTTCAGCCTGCGTAAGGCAATCAATCAGCGCCTCACTGTATTGCCGAAAGGAGTCGATACTGGCGACTGCACCGCTGGACAGGCCATGGCCCGGCAGATCAAATATCACAACTGCATATCCCTGCCTGAGGCAATGTTCGATCAAGTGCCCAAACAGCCCAGTGTGNTCAAAATAGCCATGCAGTAAAAATACAGTGCCTTTCTGACGCTCCAGGGCAACGCTGAAGTACTGGCAAACAAGTTCAAATTGACCGTTAGTGTGACCTGTAACGAACGTGCCCGCACAATGACTGACGGCAAGCTCATTAGCTGCGAAGTTCAGACCATAGTGATCGAGGTAGGCTTGCAACAGTGAGCCACTGAGTGCTTCATCGGTANTGAAATTAATCGGAGCCAGACTTTCTCTGAGTTGCTCCGCATCAGTTGGACTGAACATTTAAGGCTCGTCCCCAGGTCTTGAAAACAGGCTACTCGTCAGGCGACACCGGAGTATCGTTGAGACATTTCTTCTAAGTTGTATACTTTAGTGATATTTGAGATTTGCCCGACTGTCCCGAACGCTTCCAGCCTTGCCTTCACTATGTCCTTCATAGCATTCATGGTGGGTATGAGAAATTTCCTCGGATCAAACTCTGACTTGTTCTCCGCCAGAAATTTGCGCACGGCACCGGTCGATGCGAGTCGCAGATCCGTATCGATATTCACCTTGCGCACGCCATGTTTGATGCCTTCCTGGATTTCTTTCACTGGTACACCATAGGTTTCTGGAATTTCTCCACCGAATTCGTTAATCACGGCTAGCCATTCCTGCGGCACCGAGGATGAACCGTGCATTACCAGATGGGTATTGGGAATCTTTGCATGGATTTCCTTGATACGCTCGATAGCCAGGATGTCACCGGTGGGTGGACGGCTGAATTTATAGGCTCCATGGCTGGTGCCTACCGCTATGGCAAGTGCATCGACGCCGGTAGCTTCCACGAAATCCGATGCTTCCTGCGGGTCGGTAAGCAATTGTGCCATGGTCAGTTTACCTTCTGCGCCCACGCCATCTTCCTCAGCAGCCATGCCGGTTTCCAGCGAACCGAGACAGCCTATCTCTCCTTCTACGGACACACCACAGGCATGGGCCATGTCGNCCGTGGTGCTGGTCACCTTGACATTGTACTCGAAATCCGTCGGTGTCTTGCCGTCTTCGGCCAGAGAGCCATCCATCATCACTGATGAAAAACCCAGCTGGATGGAGCGCTGACAGACGGCCGGTGACACGCCGTGGTCCTGATGCATGACGATAGGAATATGAGGAAATTCTTCGATGGCTCCCTGGATCAGGTGCTTGAGAAAATTAGACCCGGCATACTTACGCGCTCCAGCGGAAGCCTGCAGAATTACCGGGCTATTTGCTTCGTCAGCACCTTCCATAATGGCCCGCACCTGTTCCAGGTTATTCACATTAAAGGCAGGCACGCCATAATTGTGTTCTGCCGCGTGGTCCAATAACTGCCGTAAACTGATTAGTGCCATGGTTGTTCCTCTGTAGGATGCTGCTTCTATGTTGTTTCTGTGGCGGTTTGTCTGCGGGTTATTATTTCTAAGTGAACAAGGCTCCGCAACTGCTCTGAAAGACTCTGTCTTCACTGAGAGTGAAATGGCTCATTACTTATTGGCAGCCCTCTCCTCCAGGATTTGGACCGCCGGCAGCGTAACGCCCTGCATGTATTCCAGAAACGCACCTCCTCCTGTAGAAATATAGGAGATGGAATCGGTAACGCCAAACTTATCGATAGCGGCGATGGTTTCGCCACCGCCGGCGATGGAGAATCCCGGATTCTCCGCCACTGCCTGAGCGATCTGCGCGGTGCCATTGGCAAACTGGTCGAATTCGAATACACCCATCGGGCCATTCCATATCACGGTCTGCATGGTACTCACCAGGTCTGACAAGCTCACTGCCGTCTCCGGTCCGATGTCCAGAATCAGCTCATCGGGCTCGACCTCAGTCACATCTTTAACGATGGCCTGAGCCGAGGCTGAAAATTCCCTGGCGACAACTACATCGCTGGGTAAGGGAATATTAGTTGTCTGCATCAGGGCGGCGGCTGACTCTACCAGTTCGGGCTCGCACAAGGAATTGCCTATGCTGATGCCACTGGCGAGAAGAAACGTGTTGGCGATACCGCCACCCACGATGAGTTGGTCGACCTGGTTCGCCAGGCTATTCAATACTTCCAGTTTACTCGAGACCTTCGCGCCCCCCACGATTGCGAGCATGGGCCGTTGCGGATTAGTCAGGGACCGCTCCAATGCATCCAGTTCTCCCGCCAGTAGCGGTCCGGCGCAGGCATTCTCGGCAACCCTGGCAACGCCCTGGGTGCTGGCCTGGGCCCGGTGTGCAGTTCCGAAGGCGTCCATGACGAACACATCGCACAGCTTTGCATAACGGGATGCCAGAAGTTCGTCATTGGCTTTTTCACCCACATTAATCCGCACGTTCTCCAGCAGCACAAGGTCGGCATCGGAGGCTGCAACTACCGAAGGGTCGTGCAAATAATTTTCGATCAACTCGACCCTACAATTCAGCAGCGCCGCCAGGTGGCTGGCAATGGGCCGCAGGGAAAATTCCGGCTGTTCGGCAATTGGCTTCCCTTCGGCGGGCCTTCCCAGGTGAGACATCACAATCACCTGCGCCGCACTGTCCCTGGCTCTTTCTATGGAGGGAAGCGCCGCCCTGATGCGAGTGTCGTTGCTTATCGTGCCATTCTCTATAGGGACATTCAGGTCTTCACGAATCAGCACCCGCTTGCCGCTAAGATCCAGCTCCTCCATTCGCAGAAATGTCATCGATTTGTTCCTTCGCCCGCAATACACTCAGCCAATGGCATGCATATGCCGGGCAACATCCAGCATCCGATTAGCATAGGCCCATTCGTTATCGAACCAGATTAACAGTTTTACCAGTGTATTCCCCGCTACCCGAGTCTGGTTTAAGTCGACGATGGCCGAGCGCAGGTCGTGATTAAAATCGCAGGATGCCAATGGCTCTTCAGTAAATCCCAATACGTTCGCCGGTAAATTCTGACTGGCAGCCTTGATCGATGCATTGACCTGGTTCGCGTCAGTCGCAGATTTTACTGATACTGCAATGTCCATCGCCGATACATTGACGGTGGGCACTCGAATCGCCTGAGCCTGTATCAACCCGGAAAGCCTGGGCAGGATTCGTTCGATACCTCTGGCGAGTTGCGTGTCCACTGGAATAATCGATTGCATGGCACTGCGAGTCTTGCGCAAGTCATTGTGATGGTAACTGTCAATGACCGGTTGATCGTTCATGGCCGAGTGGATGGTGGTTAATACTGCGGACTCGATTCCAAGTTCATCGTCGAGCACCTTGATGACTGGGACAATGCAGTTCGTCGTACAGGAGGCATTCGAAACAATACGTGCATCTGGCGCCAGCACCTGGTGATTAACGCCATACACCACCGTGGCATCGACATCACTCTCCGCTGGCTGGGAAAACAGTACTTTAGCGGCTCCACGATCGAGATGTTGCTCGGCAGCAGCACGGTTAGTAAACGCTCCACTGCATTCCATGACCAGGTCCACCCCCAATTCTTTCCAGGGCAGACGTTCAAGCTCAGCGACCTGAGACACTTTGATCACATCGCCATTTACCACCAGAGCACTGTCTTCAACCTCAACGGTGCCAGGGAATCGACCGTGAGTACTGTCATAACGAGTAAGATGGGCGAGCGTCTTGATGTCAGCCAGGTCATTGATGGCGACAATTTTCAGGTCGGCATAGTTGCCAGCTGTGCCTTGCGCTTCGTAAAAAGCGCGTAACACGCAACGGCCGATGCGACCGTAACCATTAATAGCGATGTGATAGGGCATTGTCTACCAGGCAACCAGAGCGTTTATTGGTTTAAGCGAATGATTTGGCGGTCGCGACGATGTTTTCGACCGTGAATCCAAAATACTTCATCAACACACCACCCGGTGCCGATTCACCGAAGCTTCGCATGCCGATAATCTTGCCATCGAGACCCACCAGTTTGTACCAGTAGTCAGCGGCACCCGCTTCTACAGCCAATCGATTGCGCACATTGGAAGGCAGCACATGCTCGCGGTACTCCGAGTTCTGTGACTCGAATGCATCGACGCTGGGCATGGAAACCAGCCGCACCTGCAGCCCTTGTGTCTGTAGCTGTTCGACGGCTTCCGTGCAAATACCGACCTCGGATCCTGTCGCGATAAGTATTAGCTGGGGTTCACCGTCACAGTCTCTTAATACATAACCGCCACGCGCAATGTCTTTCACTTGCTGCGCATCGCGTGCCTGATGGGGAACACCCTGTCTTGAAAATACCAGCGCAGTAGGACCGTCCTGCCTCTCGATGGCGGCTTTCCAGGCGACTGCTGATTCCACGTTGTCGCNGGGTCGCCACACCGACATATTGGGCGTAATCCGCAGACTCGAAAGCTGTTCGACCGGTTGATGGGTCGGGCCATCTTCACCCTGCCCAATGGAATCATGGGTATAGACCAGAATACTGCGCTGCTTCATGAGCGCTGCCATGCGAGCGGCATTGCGCGCATATTCCATGAAGATCAGGAAGGTGGCCGTATAGGGAATAAACCCGCCATGTAGCGCAATACCCGAGGCGATTGCAGTCATGCCGAATTCTCTGACACCGTAATAGATGTAGTTTCCATCTGCCCGCTCGGTGATTGGGGTGCTGCCTGACCACATNGTGAGATTGGACCCGGTAAGATCAGCACTGCCTCCTATCAATTCCGGCAACAGTGCTGCATAGGTTTCTATACAGTTCTGGGATGCCTTGCGGCTGGCGATATCATCAGGGGTGTCCTGGCACTGGGCGATGAATTCGTCGGCTTTGTCGGCGAAATGGCCGGGAAGCTGACCCTTGATGCGGCGCACCAGTTCCATCGCCAACTCGGGGTATTCTTCCTCGTAGATAACTAACTTCTCTTTCCAGGCGGATTCCGCGCTAAAGCCTTTTTTGGTGGCGTCCCAGGCTTGTTGAATCTCTTCGGGTACTACAAATGCGGCATGTGGCCAATTAAGCTTCTCGCGAGTCGCCGCGATTTCATCCTCACCCAGAGGAGCACCATGGGTAGCGGCCGTTCCCTGTTTGTTGGGGGAGCCAAAACCGATAATCGTCTTGCAGTTGATGATGCTGGGTTTGTCAGTCTCAACCCGGGCCAGTTCGATTGCCTGGCTTATCGACTCCGGGTCGTGGCCATCGGCAGACAGCACTTGCCAGCCGTAGGCTTCGAATCGCATGGCTGTATCGTCTGAAAACCACTGACCGACTTCACCATCGATCGAGATACCATTGTCATCGTAGAAGACTATCAACTTACCGAGCTGCAAGGTGCCCGCCAGCGAACAGACTTCATGGGATATGCCTTCCATGAGGCAGCCATCGCCGGCGAACACGTAAGTGTGGTGATCGACAAGCTCATGATCTTCACGATTGAACTGTGCTGCCAGGGTTTTCTCAGCTACCGCCATGCCGACGGCATTGGCCAGCCCCTGGCCAAGAGGACCAGTAGTAGTTTCTATGCCGGGTGTGTAGCCATATTCTGGATGGCCAGGTGTTTTCGAGTGTAGCTGGCGGAAGTTTTCCAGCTCGCCGATCGGCAGGTCATAACCACTCAGATGTAACAGGGAGTACATCAGCATCGAGCCATGCCCATTGGAGAGCACGAAGCGGTCTCTGTTGAACCAGTGGGGATTGCTCGGATTGTGGCTCAGAAAATCATTCCAAAGCACCTCGGCAATATCCGCCATGCCCATGGGGGCGCCGGGGTGGCCCGAACGCGCTTGCTGCACTGCATCCATGCTCAACGCACGAATCGCGTTGGCGCATTGTTCCCGTGACACTCCGTTTGCTGACATTAATCTAACTCCTCGGCTCTCTATACGCGCTGCCAGGCTCCAGTGCCTGGCACTAAACACTCTGAAAATTAGGTGTACTCACTGGTAGCACAGGGATGTGCTTCCCTGTTGCGGAGCGAACGTGCACCCTGCAACCACCAGAAAACCACGATTTGCGCCCGTGGTTTGAGGGCGTCCCTGGGGCAGCCCTCTTAAAGCTCCTTCCCAGCGTTGAATAGCGTCGGCTATTTTCCCGCACCTGAACCTAATATGCCACCGCACCGATGGCTATTTTCAGCGGCAATCCGCCAGGCAAGCAATCACTTAACAAACAACAAAATGCTGCCAGATTTCGGAGCCTGGCAGCTTTAAGCTCTCTTTAGNCGCGCATAGTCTATATCAAAATATTTTGATATAGACTTGATTGTCGCCTGAGTTCCTGATACTGTACTGCCGGTTAAAACCCTGAGAAAGCGATATGGCTACTGCCGCATTATCAGCCGCCCTGCGAGCCCCAGCCCCAGAGCATCCGAACACCCTGGAAAGCCTTGCAGAACTGACTAAGGCCCTTGGGGATGGCCTGCGCCTGCAAATCCTGCGCCTGTTGAAGAATGAATCGTTTGGGGTGCTGGAGCTGTGCCGGATTCTGGGCATCCGCCAACCGGCGCTGAGTCATCATCTCAAGATCCTGGCCACCAACAATCTCGTGTCGACGCGCCGGGAGGGAAATTCCATCTTCTATCGCCGGGCATTTCTGATCGATGAAGATCCCCACCGGGACATCAAGGATATCGTCTTCGAACACATCGACACTTTGCCAATAGCTGCCGGCAGCTTGAAAAAGATTCGACAAATTCAATTGGAGCGCTCACAGCTGTCCCTGAACTTCTTTAACAAGAACGCTGGCAAGTTCCGTGAGAAGCAAGGTCTCATTGTCGAGCATGCTGACTATGCTGGGGCACTACATGATTTTATCGATGGCCTGGGATTGCCCCCCAAAACGGCAGTGCTGGAAGTAGGTCCGGGTGAGGGGCAGCTGCTTGTCGAACTGGCCAACAAATTCAAGAACCTCACGGCCGTGGATAATTCCCGCGAGATGTTGGATAAATCACGCCAGGCGATTGCGGACAATGGATTTACAGAGGTGAATTTTTTGCTTGGCGATACCAACGTCGCACGCAATAAGAACATTGGCAGTGACCTGATTATTCTGAATATGGTGCTGCATCATATTTCCTCCCCCGCCAAGACGTTTAAGGATTCGGCTGCGCTGCTTAATCCTGAGGGAATACTACTCATCGTGGATCTCTCTACTCATGACCAGGATTGGGCACGGGAATCATGTGGCGATCTGTGGCTGGGTTTCGATGAGGGCGATCTCGATCATTGGGCGAACAAAGCTGAATTGGTAACTGGGCAAAGCACTTATCTTGGTTTTAGAAATGGTTTTCAAATTCAAATTCGTGTGTTCAAAAAAGTGGCACATGGCACTTAATCAATTTAAATATTAGTAAAACAAAGGAAAAAGTAATGTCAGAAACTAGCTTGTTTACTTCTGAATCAGTATCGGAAGGACATCCGGATAAAATGGCAGACCAAATCTCAGATGCGCTTCTGGATGCTCTGCTGGAGCAGGACAAGAATTCTCGTGTGGCATGTGAAACCATGATTAAAACAGGTATGGTAATCGTCGCCGGCGAGATAACCACAGAAGCCTATGTGGACGTGGAAAGCCTGGTTCGAAATGTAGTAAACGACATTGGCTATAACCACTCCGAAAGTGGTTTCGACAGTCATACCTGCGCAGTACTCAATGCCATTGGCAGCCAGTCTCCCGATATTGCTATGGGGGTTGATGAATCGGCCGATCATGAGCAGGGCGCTGGCGACCAGGGCCTCATGTTCGGCTATGCCAGCAACGAAACTGATGTATTGATGCCAGCGCCGATTACCTACGCGCAGCTGTTGGTGAAACGCCAGTCTGAAGTCCGCAAGAATGGTTCATTGCCGTGGCTGGAGCCCGATGCCAAAAGCCAGATTACCTTCCGCTATGATGATGGCAAACCCGTCGGCATCGATGCCGTCGTGCTGTCAACACAGCATCGAGATGATGTTTCCCTGTCTGATCTACAGGAAGCGGTAATGGAGGAAATAATCAAGCCAGTTCTACCTGAAAACTGGATCGATGCGAACACCAAATATTTCATTAATCCAACCGGTCGCTTCGTGATTGGTGGCCCGCATGGTGATTGTGGCGTTACCGGTCGTAAGATCATTGTCGACACCTACGGCGGCATGGCACGCCATGGCGGTGGCGCTTTCTCGGGCAAGGATCCCTCCAAGGTGGATCGCTCGGCGGCTTACATGGCACGCTACGTGGCGAAGAACCTGGTGGCCGCGGGTATCGCCGAACGTTGCGAGTTGCAATTGTCCTACGCGATCGGTGTCGCAGAGCCAACCTCAATCAACATCGAGACATTCGGCACCGCCAAAATCAGCGACGAGAAGATTGTGGAACTGGTCCGCAATCACTTCGAATTGCGGCCGAAGGGCTTAATCGACATGCTGGACCTGTTGCGACCAATTTATCAACAGACGGCTGCCTACGGGCATTTCGGGCGTGAGGAAGATGACTTTACCTGGGAGAGAACCGACAAGGCAGAAGCATTGAAAAATGACGCAGGCCTATAAAAACGGCGAGTACCAATTGACATGACGGCAGCCTTCAAGAGTGATGCAGGCCAGGAATGGGATTTTAGACGGAGCAAACTATGAACGATTTATCTGTACAAGAAGAAGTAGCAACGGCCCAGGATTATAAGGTGGCCGATATCGGGCTGGCGGATTTTGGACGCCGCGAGGTTACGCTCGCCGAAGCCGAGATGCCTGCTCTGATGACACTGAGAAAGAAGTATATCGACGAGAAGCCGTTGGCTGGCGCGAAGATCCTGGGTTGTATTCACATGACGGTGCAGACTGCCGTACTAATCGAAACCCTGGTAATTCTCGGCGCAGAAGTACGCTGGTCGTCCTGTAATATATTTTCGACCCAGGATCATGCTGCAGCCTGCATAGCCGCTGCCGGCATTGCAGTCTATGCATGGAAAGGCCAGACCGAAGAACAAGGCGAATGGTGTATCGAACAGACTATTCTCAAAGACGGCGTACCCTGGGATGCCAATATGATCCTCGACGACGGGGGTGACCTGACTTCGATGGTTCACGATAAATACCCGGAATTGCTGGATCACATCCACGGGATTACCGAAGAAACCACCACCGGTGTGCATCGCCTGCTGGAGATGATGGAAGACGGTTCCTTGAGAGTTCCCGCCATCAATGTAAACGACTCGGTCACCAAGTCCAAGAACGACAACAAGTACGGCTGTCGTCACAGCCTGAATGACGGCATTAAGCGCGGCACCGATATGCTACTGGCCGGCAAGCATGCCATGGTGGTCGGTTACGGTGATGTCGGCAAGGGCTCCGCCCAGAGTCTTCACCAGGAAGGCATGATCGTCAAGATCGCGGAAATTGACCCGATCTGTGCGATGCAGGCCTGTATGGATGGCTTCGAAGTGATCTCGCCCTACACCGACGGTGTAAATGCTGGCTCACAGGATGCAGTCAATAGTGCTGTACTGGAAAAGCTGGACCTGATAGTAACTGCTACTGGAAATATCAATGTCTGTGACAAGTACATGCTGCAGCAGGTGAAGGCCGGCGCCATCATCTGCAATATTGGTCACTTCGACAATGAAATTGACACACAGTTCATGCGTGACAATTGGCATTGGGAAGAAGTAAAGCCCCAGGTCCACAAGATCTATCGCAGCGGTAATGAAAATCAGGACGACTATCTGATTCTGTTATCCGAGGGCAGATTGATAAACCTCGGCAATGCTACTGGCCATCCATCACGTGTTATGGATGGTTCTTTTGCAAATCAGGTACTCGCACAAATGTTTCTCTACGAACGTAAGTATGCCGACCTGTCGGACGAGTTCAAGAAGACCAGCCTCAGTGTTGAAGTTCTACCCAAGCACCTCGATGAAGAAGTCGCCGCGCTCATGGTGGAAGGATTTGGTGGTGTGCTTACCAGACTTACGGCTGGCCAGGCTGATTATATCAATGTCGCCGTAGACGGGCCGTTTAAGAACGACAGCTACAGGTACTAGGCTCTGCCTTCTGGTTATCGCTATGGATTCCCGACTATTCAGTTTCGAATTCTACCCGCCCCGTACGGAGGCGGGGGAGTCCAAGCTGGACGCCGTTCATGAACGACTGAGCAGGCTTAAGCCGGATTTTTTCTCGGTGACTTATGGCGCAGGCGGATCTACCAAACAGGGCACACAGCAATTAGTGCTCAAGTATCACCAGCTCGGTTCCACTGTGGCGCCACACCTTTCATTCGGTGGAACCGATGAGGATGAGCTACGAGCGCTACTGGAAGCTTACAAGCAGGCGGGTATTGATCGCCTGGTTACTCTGCGGGGCGATTTGCCTTCGGGTATCGGGGCTGCTGCAAATCACCGTTATGCCAGCGAATTAGTGGCATTTGTTCGCGAAGAAACCGGTGATCATTTTCATATCGATGTCGCCTGCTATCCAGAGACTCATCCGGACTCAGCCAACTATGCGACCGATGTCGGTTTCTTCAAGCAGAAAGTGGATGCTGGTGCAGACTCAGCTATAACGCAGTATTTTTATAATGCGGACGCGTATTTCTACTTCGTCGACTATTGCAACAAGGCAGGGATTTCCATTCCCATCGTTCCGGGCATTATGCCGATAACAAATTATACAAACCTGGCGCGATTCAGCATGAGCTGTGGAGCGGAAATTCCACAGTGGCTCCGCAATCGGCTGGAAGGGTTCGGAGACGATGTGGAGGGGTTACGCGAATTTGGTATCGAAGTCGTAACTAACATGTGTGAGAAGCTACTGGAGAGTGGAGCACCGGGCCTGCATTTCTATTCGATGAACCTGGCCAGGAGCGTCACTCAAATCTGGAACAACCTGGCGCTGTCTGATCGGCCCTGAGGGCGCCCAACAGCCTATGCGTATTCCCCGTTTACACTGCGAAGCTAAGCTGGAAACCGGGCAGCTCGTGGTGCTCGCGGCCGCCTCGTCCCATTACCTGGTTACTGTGCTACGGCTCAAGACTGGCGATGAGATACAGCTGTTTAATGCAAGACAAGGTGAATTTTCCGGCTTTATCGAGCGAGCCAGCAAAAGCCAGGTCGAAGTTTCAATACTCGATAAACTCAGAGATCACGACCAGCAATCTGTTGCCGTTCATATGAGCCTGGGCTTGTCCCGTGGCGATCGCATGGACTATGCCATTCAGAAATCGACCGAGCTCGGCGTCGCTAGTATTACTCCACTGTATAGCCAATACGGTGAGGTAAAAATCAAGCAGGCCAGCCGATTGGAAAATAAGCTGAGGCACTGGCAGCAGATCGCCACCAGCGCGAGTGAGCAAAGCGGCAGGCTTTCTATCCCCGAGATTTACAAACCCGTTGCTTTCGCCGAATGCCTGGGATCGAACAAGGCTAGTTGCGGATTGATGCTCGATCCGCGCGGCGCTGATCATCTGACAGAGCTGACGGTGAACGAGTCCATTCACTTGATGATAGGGCCCGAAGGGGGTTTTTCCGCTGAAGAGCTGGCGCTGGCTCGCGCCGATCACTATTCGGTGGTTAGCCTGGGATCACGAATTTTGAGAACAGAAACCGCCCCGGTCGTTGCACTGTCAATACTGCAGCATCTCTACGGAGAGTTGTAAAAAGGGGACCTCTGAACAAGACTATGGCCAGAGCGTATTGCTGTAAGCAAGAGTGGTCATCTACTTGTTCAGAGGGTCCTTAAATCTGTCTCATTGTTAGATGCGAATGCTTAGCAGTCCAAGTCCCAGCTTCTTACCAAAGAAACGAAACCTATAGTCATCGAGCGGCAGCTGCAGATTCTGAATGTCTGCACTGCAACTCACTGAGCGGATCCCGTTCGACTCCTGCTGTGAAGCCAGGTCAATCAATTCCGGTTTGTCCAGAATCGCTTTGTCAGCGTCCGTAATTACCGCCACTGAAGGACTTAGACGCTCGTGCTCATTTTGTTCCAGTACCAGGGCCAGCTCACCCGTATTCAATTCAATGACTGATCCGACCGGGTACATTCCCATTACCTGTATAAATTCGACGACGAACTGTTCGGGAAATTTCAGTTCCCTTTGCTTGTAGAGTCTGGCAATTGCATTCGCGGGAGAGACTCTTCGCTGTGCAATATTTGTGTACAGCAAGCGTTCGAAACAAAATGCCAGATTTGCAAATCGAGACAGTGAAGCCAGCTGCTCCCCCTGAATTCCGCGTGGAAAACCAAGCCCGTCATGCCGCTCATGGTGACAGCGGACAATACGTACAATTCGATCATCCAGTTCCGGATGTTGTGAGAGCAGCTCCAGCCCGAACTCCACATGCTTACGGTAGGCAAGAAATTCTTTCTTTCTAAACCTGCCCTGTTTGTTAACCAGGCGCCCAGGTAGCAGGTGTAGCCCGATATCGGCTAGCAGAGTGCCGCTGAACAGCAGTCTGATTTCATTTTCCGGTACACCGAACTGGCGTGCCAGCATGGCTGCCCAGACGGCGGCTCTGACACAGTAACTGGTCCTGTAAAGCGGTGCAGATTCTGTGTTGAGAATCCATATCAAGGTCTGTGGGTTCGCCAGAATAAATCCAACCATGTGGGCAATCGATTGGTCCAGGTTCTCTAACTCGAGATCATTGCCTTCTCGAACCGCATCAGCGACCTTCTGAAATTTGTTCTGCAGTTCTACGTACTCGCTGTAAACCTTGTCTAACTGCTGCTTGACGGTGTGAGTAACCGGGTATGCATCCCTATCAACCTTTAGTGCCTTCGAAGAGGGTGCGGATCGACGGGCACTACTGAGAATAGTGAGTTCGGCGCGTTTCGCTCTCTTGGGACTGGCGCCACGGTTGGTATTGATGGTGACGGATTTGCAGTGCTTGATTACGAACTGAATATCCTCGAGATTCTTTACATGAAATCCATCCACTGGAAAAGGCGTGCCCGACCAGGAACAGTCCAATTCCGTGATGAACATGCCCACCAGTAACTCGCTGCAATTCAGCTCGAGAAGGTGATTCGAAGAGACTGGAGATTCATTAATCGACATGTCGGTAAGCATACCTGCCACCGGCGATTCAACTTGTGAATTGTTTCACAGTTACATCAGTTGAGGAGGATAAAAGGCCTGGAATGCTATGCACTGAAACGGCCCGTTATTAGGGGCGTACCACCAATTTAGGTGGAAAAGTTAGCGCCCTTGCTGCCAAGGGCGCTTATGCTTGATTTCTCAAGTGATTGGGAAGAGAGAATACTCTTTACCAATTTGATTGGTGCATCACAACACGTAACCGCGCTCATCATGGCAGCTCAGATCCAACCCTTCCTGTTCTTCATCTTCTGACACTCTAAGTCCCATCGTCATATCGAGTACCTTGAGAATGATTGCACTTAAAGTACCAGTGTAGATTATTGTAAAGACCACGCCCTTGATCTGAATCCCCAGCTGAGAAGCAATGCCGTTTTCCAAGCCAGTGCCGCCAAAAGTTTCAGCAGTGAATACACCTGTCAGCACTGCGCCGATAATTCCACCGATAGCATGTACGCCAAATACATCGAGTGAATCATCATAGCCCATAGCACGCTTCAGTGTTGTGGCAGCATAGAAACAACCGATACCTGCCGCTATTCCAATAAACAGCGCACCTTGTGGTCCAACTGAGCCAGAGGCGGGGGTAATTGCAACCAGACCGGCTACTGCACCGGAGGCGATACCAAGCACACTCGGTTTACCGTGAGTTATCCACTCAATGGCCATCCAGGATATGGCCGCGGTAGCGGTAGCTATTTGGGTAACCAACATTGCCATACCGGCACTACCGCCGGCGGAAACGGCAGATCCTGCATTGAAACCAAACCAACCCACCCACAGCAAGGCAGCACCAATAATCGTATAAGTCAGGTTATGCGGGGGCATCGCTGTTGTGGGATAACCGCGTCTCTTTCCGAGCATAATTGCTGCAACCAACCCGGCTATTCCCGCGTTGATATGGACAACTGTACCACCAGCGAAATCGATGACTCCCCAGTCCCACATGAGTCCACCATCCCCGGCCCACACCATGTGCACCATGGGCACATAACAAATAGTTACCCAGGCAGCCATAAACACCAGCATTGTTGAAAACTTCATGCGTTCCGCAAATGCGCCGACGATCAGGGCCGGTGTAATAATCGCAAAAGTCATTTGAAAGGTCGCAAATACCGATTCGGGAATGGTTCCTGACAGGGAATCCACGGTAATGCCAGACATGAACACATTTCCAAATCCACCGACTATTGAATTGATATTCAACACACCAGCTTCCATACCAGTGGTGTCGAATGCCATGGTGTAGCCCCAGATCACCCAAATCACAGTCATTAATCCGGTAATGGCAAAGCATTGCATGAGAACCGAAAGAACGTTCTTGCTTCTCACCATGCCTGCATAAAATAGGGACAATCCCGGTATAGTCATCAACAGTACCAGTACCGTTGCCGTGATCATCCAGGCAGTGTCACCGGTATCCAGTTCCTGGGCAGAGGCAACTCCAGGAACCATCAAAAATAACAGCGCCAGAAACCCGGCCTGTCTCTTACCTATAAAAGAAGTATTCATAATTTGTTTCCTTAGAAATCTCCAGAAATCAATCTGTCTCAAGTTAAATCCAGTTGCTCGCTATAGGACTGGTCTAGACTGCTTCCTCACCAGTCTCTCCAGTTCGAATACGAATGATTTGTGATAAATCGCCGACAAAGATCTTGCCGTCACCAATCTTGCCGGTATTAGCTGCCTTGGTGATTGCTTCCAGAGTCTGGTCGAGCAAGCTGTCTCCTATGGCGACTTCCACTTTTACCTTCGGTAGAAAATCCACTATGTACTCAGCACCTCTATACAATTCCGTGTGGCCCTTCTGTCTGCCAAAGCCTTTGACTTCGGTGACGGTAATGCCCTGCACCCCGATCTCGGACAGCGCCTCGCGGACATCGTCCAGTTTGAATGGCTTGATAATAGCCGTGACTAACTTCATTCTTTTGCTCCTATATATAATCAGCAGTTGTTCAGGCTTGTGCCTGTAAGAGTTACTACAACTGTGTTGTATAATGCACGGGTCGTGCCAGTTGTATTTTCTCGCCGATAACACGGTGTTTAGCGGGGTGCCGGTGTGGAAAGCTCGGGCCCAAACTGAAAAACTGATCATTAGCAGTGCGCAGCAAAACAATGCGCACCAATTGTGTGCAGGTCTATTCGACTCTGCTTGGTAAGCCCAGGAAAAGTCCGAGTATCACCAGCGCCAGGGCTTCTAATTGAAGCCACGAGGAATTCATACGTTGTTGATTGATGTTAAAATACTGCTTTTCCGCCAGCGTATGACAAACTATGCTCGATAATTCCTTCCTCAATGACCTCAGCAACAGGCTGGCAGCCCTGCTTCCCGCTGCAGAAAATTTGCGTGACGAAACTCGCACTAAAATAGGGCAAATCCTCAGAAAAGCCTTTGCGGACCTGGATTTACTAAGCCGGGAAGAGTTCGAAGTACAGGCTGAATCCCTGAGCAGAGCCAGACAGCGCATAGAAGCACTCGAAAGCCTGATAATCGAGTTGGAGAAACGCCTCGACAGCCTTGCAGAATCCCGCTAGTTAACTCGGCGAACTCACCGTCACCGGTTAGCTGATTGCAGGAATCTGCTCCTGCGCAGGCTCAGCGCTTCCCACAGGTGAGTCTGTTCGATGCGCTTGCTGTCTTCATAGTCCGCGATAGTCCTCGCCACTCTAATCAATCGATGAATGGCCCGCGCTGACAGGCCGAGCTTTTCTACGGCGAGGATGAATTTTCTCCATAGTGGCTTGTCCAGCCCGCAGTACAGCTCCAGCTCAGTGCCGCTCAGCGCACAGTTCAGTTTGCCAGCTCGTTCAAGCTGCAGGCTGCGGCACTGAGCGATGCGCTGGCGGATTCCATTCCAGTCTGTCGCGTCGGGTTTCTGCTCCAGCAATTCCGCTTGAAACAAGCCCGGGACCTCTACAATAAGGTCCAGCCTGTCGAGCAAGGGGCCGGAGAGTTTGCCCAGGTAACTGCGAATTCGTTCGGGAGAACAACGGCAGGCATGACGGATATCTCCTGCATAACCACAGGGACAGGGGTTCATTGCGGCCAGTAGCTGAAATCGTGCGGGAAACTTCACTCGATAATTAGCACGGCTAATGCTGATCTCACCCGATTCCAGTGGTTCTCGCAGCGAGTCCAGCGCACCCTGCTTAAACTCAGTAAGCTCGTCCAGAAACAGTACCCCGCGGTGGGCCAGGCTGATTTCGCCGGGACTGGCCCGGGTACCACCCCCCACCAGGGCTACAGCGGTAGCCGTATGAAGTGGTGAACGTAAGGGGCGCCGTAACCAGCTCGAATCAAACGGGTCCGTGCTCACCACCGATTTGATGGCGGCGACTTCCAGCGCTTCGCTTTTAGACATCGGCGGAAGCAGGCTTGCCAGGGTTTGGGCGAGCATGGTCTTGCCGCTTCCCGGCGGACCCACCATCAGCAAGTGATGACCCCCACCGGCGGCCACCTGCACCGCGCGTTTTGCCAGGCGCTGCCCTCTGATATCGCAAACTAGCTGATCCTGCTGGGAGTCCTGGCAAATCTCACTATCGAGAGAATCACAGTCCGGTAGTGCCGAGTTATTGGCCAGGTGATCGATGTAGGACGCCAAGCTCTCCAGGCAACGGCCCTGCTTGTAACCCACCAGTGCCAGCTCTCGGAGATTCTCTCGGGGCAGCAGGATGCGCCGGTCATTATCCCGGGCCGCTATGATCGCCGGGATAATGCCCTGCAACCGCCTGACGGAGCCATCCAGGGCCAATTCACCCAGAATCTCCAGTCCTTGCAGCACCTGCGGCTGAATCTGCCTGGAAGCCGCCAGGATACTGAGCGCGATCGCCAGGTCATACCTGCCGCCTGCTTTGGGAAGATCGGCGGGTGCGAGGTTTACCGTAATGCGCCGGTCAGGAAACACCAGTCCGGTATTGAGAATAGCACTGCGCACTCGCTCCTTACTCTCCTTGACGGCCGTCTCGGGCAATCCCACGATGGCAAAGCCAGGCAGGCCGTTGGAGAGATGGGTCTCGACGGTGACTTCGACTGCTTCGACGCCAATCAGCGCTCGCGAGTACACTGTAGCAAGAGACAAAGCCTGGCATCCTTTCCTTTTAGCAGAGCTCTTATAGTGATAGTTTAGATTTGCGACTTTTGCCAAATCCCAGGAAAAAAAATGAGCTGCTTCCAGCCCATTTTTTGTATTGCTGAAAGCGCAGACCTTAGTCGCTGGCGGCAATCATGTACTCAACGAGGGCACGCAGATCATCATCGGTGCAGTCGAAACACAGGCCCTTGGCAGGCATGGTGTTCACACCATTGATTGAGTTCGCTACCACGGCATCCAGGCCTTTCTCAAGACGCGGTGTCCACTCGGCTAACATGCCTGCACCCACTTTAGGGGCACCAGCGGCACCGGTGCTGTGACAGGCAAAGCAAGAAGCCATGTATGTCTGCTCGGCATTGAATCCGTCACTCAGCTGAGCCAGCTGCAGCGGCTCGCTTGAATCGGCGATATTGGCCGTTGCAAACAGTGCTGCAACGATGACTAGAATTGATTTGGCAAATGGTGAACCTACCATCTTTTTGACACTTAACACTTTTAAGCTCCTTTCGAATGTGAATATAAACACTACTGTTAACTTTCTACGGGCCAAATGACGACTGTGTTATCGATTCTCCCGTGCGGTCTAACTATCAACTACTCTTTCTTGCTACTGACTAATCATGTAATCAACCAGTGCCTGTAAATCATCATCGCTACAGGTGGCACACAAGCCCCTGGCCGGCATGGCATTGACTCCATCGATTACGTTGGTCATTAACGCTGCCATACCCTTTTCCATGCGCTCGTCCCAGACCGCTTGCTCACCCAGTTCCGGTGCCCCTGCCGCGCCCGTGCCATGACAGGCGAAACAGCTCATCTGGTAAGTCGCCTCGACATCGAATGCGGCCACGGCAGGCTCTTGTGCTGGCGCCGGTTCTGGCTCCACAGTGGTGGATACTGCGGCGGTGGCTGGATAGATTACGGCGGCGCCTGGCGCCGGCTCAGACTCGGCCCCACCGGTTGTGCTATCACAGGCCTGGCCCGCCAGACAGACCTGGCCTACAGGCCTGATGTTATCTGCCACGGATTGCGCGGACACAGTTGCCGAAAACAACATGAGGGCTACCGCACTGGCCAGCGTCACGCTGACTAGGCGAATTTTTACGCTAACTTCTTGCACCGATCTAGGCTCCTTTGATAGATACCCTATCGCTAAACAGATGAACTCTAGCTTAATGTGGTTGCCGGAATACTGTGAACCGCAGCTGGAAAAATGCAGGCGGATTATACCGTAATCAGCGTAATCCGCTAGTGTTTCCGTCTAGCTGTTATCTTTGAATTCAAGTGCTTAACGCCGGGCCGTCTGGCGCCGCTTGTAGCCCTCTCAGACACTCCTCTAGCGCTCAGGGGGCAACGATCAGGTTGAGCGGGGACTGGTGGAAATAGACCTCGCCAGGGGCGTTGTCCAGCCCGTAACCCACCACGAAATCGACGACAATAGTGTCGATTCCAAATGACGCCGGCACCAGGTCTGTCAGGATGGCGAATGTCTCGGTGGCTTGCAGGGTTTTGCTTACCGCCCGGATAATGGGATCGGGTGCGACCCACGAATCCACAAAATTCCCCTGCTCATTGAGCAACAAAACAACCCCGTCGATGATGGCTGCAGCTACCAGAAATCCCGCTTCGCCTACGTGGTTCGGATCGACCGTGATGCTGGTGGAGATATCCAGGGAATCTTCAGGCTTGAACTTATTGCCATAGCTCAGGCCGTTATCGGCCGTGATGCCCCCCTGAAACTGAGCGGCGCTCATGCCACCCAGCAAACTGCCGCTGCTGCCGAGCAATCCCGGTGAATCGCTGAGATACACGGCGTTCAGCTGGTAAGCCCCGCTAAGTTGGCAATCCGGTCCTATCTGCTCATCATAGGTATTGGCCAGTAACAGATAGCTACCGGCTTGCAGAGTCGCGGAAAGCGTCGAATTGCAATCAGCGTCGATCGTAGTATCCACATCCAGGAAATCCAGTTGGTCCGTGGCGAGCAGCAGCACCGATTCCAGCGTGGGAGAACTCATGGTAAATTCCAGCTCTGTGGTGGCACTTAGCTCGAATCGATAGAGATCGATGAAGCTGTTGTCAGTCCCGCCCACCGTCAGTTCAGCCACGGTACAATCAGCGTTATCCAGGGCGGCGCTGATTGTTCCAAATCTGAGTTGCTGAATCTGGCAATTATCCAGGCCACTGTAGAGTGCGTTGACCCCCGCTATGTCATCCGCTTGCAGGCGATCCAGGTCGCCGATATTGGGCGCCATGATGGCACTTGCGTCGGCCTCGTGGTCCAGGCCAATCACATGGCCTAGTTCATGGAGCATGGTGCGCCGGAATTCTATTTTTTCAAAGGTTGGCCCGAACTGCACCAGATTGCCATCGAAAACGTCAAAGTCCTCAGCCTGGTTAATTATGATGTCTGCCTCAATGATATCCGGCTCACCAAGCAGTGTGGATTGGTGATGCAGTATGGTCACGGCGAGTGTGTTGTTTCCAAATTCCGCGCCGCAAAAATCTGCAACAAAATTGACACCGTTCAGTCCGTCGTTCTGACAAGGATCTCTATGTTCTTCGATGAGATTGAATGTGAAATCCGTTTCGCTCATCCACTCATTCATGGCAGAGATGAAGGCGGCGTTCCACAGTATCCCGGTTCCGGAAATGCCCTCCATGTCGACATAAATTTCAGTTGCTGCACCGAACCACTTCGAGCCGTCTATTTCAAATGCACTGGTAAACGAACTGGCTACCGCCAGCACCAATCCGGCTGGAATAAACTTGAATAGATATCTGCAACAATTCATAGCTTGGTAGTTGTCGATGGTTATTAAGGATCCCCAGATGATAACGGCTTAGACCTGCTGGCGTTGACATATCTTCCTGATTTTAAGCAATTTTTTCCGCCAACATACAGTGTAGGGAGTGCTTTAACTTCGATAGGTCCCATCAAGAATCGAGGCCCACCAGTTTTCATTATCCAGGTACCAGTCAGCCGTCTTGTTCAAGCCCGACTCGAAATCCTCCTGGGGAACATAGCCCAGCTCGCTGCCGATCTTTGTGGCATTGATGGCGTAACGAATATCATGGCCAGGGCGATCATCAACGTAAGTAATGAGAGACCTGGCCCCTTCCTCGTTGTCGAAATCCGCACAAGGTGAATCGGGATAACGCGCGGCCAATTCCGGGGAACCAGCAAAGCGTGTGTCGACGATATCACACAGCAATGTAACAACATCGATATTGGTCCATTCATTGTTACCGCCGATGTTATAAGTCTCGCCTGGAGTGCCCTGCTTGATAACCAGTTCTATGCCACGGCTATGATCATCGACATACAGCCAGTCACGGATCTGCTGGCCATCGCCATAGATTGGCAGTGGTTTGCCGTTGAGAATATTCAGCAGGCAAAGTGGAATCAATTTTTCGGGAAAGTGATAAGGCCCATAATTGTTGGAACAGTTG
The DNA here is from genome assembly GCA_002730035.1 of Gammaproteobacteria bacterium. Lineage (GTDB taxonomy): Bacteria > Pseudomonadota > Gammaproteobacteria > Pseudomonadales > Pseudohongiellaceae > UBA9145. Next base: position 65,320 of record PBYU01000038.1, read on the forward strand.
CTGGTCGTTACGTTCAGCCCATAAGTATGGTGATAGGCACGCACCAGATGATCCGATGCCGCCTTGCTGGCGGCATAAGGAGAGTTGGGTGCATAGGGAGTTGTTTCACTGAAGGCTGGGTCATCCGTGGATAGCGTCCCATACACCTCGTCGGTCGACACATGATGAAACAGGTGTTCTGCATTCTTCGTATTATCCAACCAGTGTTGCTTGGCAGCCTTTAACAGCGTGTGTGTGCCAACGATATTTGTCTCGATGAATGCATCGGGCCCAGTAATGGATCTATCAACATGGCTCTCTGCAGCAAAGTGTACGATGGAATCGATATCATGCTCCGCAAGGAGTGATTCGACCAGGGCGAGGTCGCAAATATTGCCCTCGTAAAAGCTGAACCATTGCTGGTCCATTAAGCCATCGATATTATGCCGATTGCCTGCATAGGTTAAGGCATCAAGCACGACAATCCTGTCATCGGGATTATTAGCATGCCAGTAGTGCACGAAATTCGATCCGATGAAGCCGGCTGCGCCGGTGACCAATAGTTTCTGCATGGCTACTTCTCGATGCTCGTGGCAATCCGTTTTATCACCCGGCTCAGCTCCTGTTCCCAGTTACTCGCATCCATCTGCAAGCCTGCCAGAGTCTTGCTGCGGTCCAGCACGCTATAGGCTGGCCGGGTTGCTGGCGTGGGATGGTCAGCCGTTGTGAGTGGTTTAAGAGGAATCCCGGTCTCCAGGACGCCCTGTCTAATGCCTTCGGCTTGAATTGCGCCGGCAAACTCATACCAGCTTATGCTAGCACCATCGGTCCAATGATAAATACCCGATTTAGCTCCCTGGCTCAGCATCTGCAACACCAGGCCAGCCAGGGAGTGAGTAGACGTTGGAGAACCTGTTTGATCCGCAACTACACCAAGCTCATCTTTATCCTGCATCAGCTGCAACATTGTTTTCACGAAATTCTTACCGTATTCCGAATACAACCAGGAGGTGCGGATGATGACGTGTTTATCCTGTGAGCCAGATAGTAGCTGTACTTCCCCGGCACGTTTACTGACGCCATAGACACTCAGCGGAGCCGTACTATCCTCAGGCGTATAGGGAGTGTTGCTTTTACCGTCAAACACGAAATCCGTGGAGATGTGCACAATCGTACAAGCACGGCCGGCAGCCCAGCCCGCCAGGTTGGCGACGGCCGTTGCATTTACCGCAAGGGCAGCATTTGCTTCCTGTTCCGCCTGATCCACCGCCGTATAGGCCGCGGTATTGACAATGGCATGGGGGTTAATGCTGTTGAGTTGCTTCTGTACCTCCGCGCTGGAGGTCAGGTCTAGTTCTTCGATATCGTAAAGAACCAACTCATTGTCTGCTGCGAGGCCTGATGCCGACCAGCAGTGCTCCAGAGTCTTACCCAGTTGGCCTCTGGCACCTGTGACGAGAATGGTTTTGTTATTCACTGATAAACGGGTGCTTCGGTAAGCGGTTTGGCATGCCGGTCTTTATCTGACAGCAGGGGTGTTGAGTCCAATAGCGGCCAGTTGATGGCAAGGGTTTCGTCGCTCCACAGCAGGCTGTACTCGTCTTCTGGATGATAATACTCGGTGCATTTGTACAGTAATTCAGCCGACTCACTGCTGACATAGAAACCATGGGCAAATCCCGGCGGCACCCAGAGCTGCTTCTTATTCTCCGCCGAAAGCATGGCGCCGACCCATTTGCCAAAACTTGGAGAGTCCTTGCGCAGGTCAACGACAACGTCAAACACTTCACCCGATACTACCCGAACCAACTTCCCTTGTGGAAACTCGAGTTGATAGTGCAAGCCTCTTAACGTGCCACGGCTGGATTTGCTCTGATTGTCCTGTACGAAATTAAACTCCAAACCCTGTTCTTCGAACACTGAGTTGCGCCAGGTTTCCATGAAGTAACCCCGATCATCGCCATGCACGGTGGATTTGAGTAGCAATACGTCAGGAATGCTGGAGGTAATGATTCTCATCGAGTTCTTCTTTAGCGGTCTTCGAGCAGCTCGAGTAGATATTGGCCGTAGCCACTCTTGTCCAGGCTATTCGCCAGCGTCTCAAGTTGGGCTGAGTCGACGAATCCCTGTCGATAGGCAATCTCTTCGGGACAACCAATCTTCAATCCCTGCCGCTCTTCCAAAACGCGAATAAAGTTTGCTGCATCGAGCAAGGATTGAATTGTACCCGTGTCGAGCCAGGCTGTGCCCCGGTCAAACAATTCAACCCGCAGCACTTTCCGTTCGAGGTAGACTTTGTTGACATCGGTAATTTCCAGTTCACCCCGGGCAGATGGCTTCATTGACTTGGCTATATCCACGACATCATTGTCATACATATACAAACCGGTCACTGCATAATGGGATTTGGGATTGATCGGTTTTTCTTCCAGATCGATCGCTTTCTGATTCTCATCCAGTACGACCACACCATATCGTTCCGGATCATTAACGTAGTAGGCAAATATGCTAGCGCCCCCGTTCCCCCCGACTGCCTTCTTCAGCGTTTCTTCGATCTTGTTGCCATAAAAAATGTTGTCACCCAGAATCAAACAGACCCGACTGTCACCGATAAAATCTTCTCCAATTAAGAACGCCTGGGCCAGGCCATCTGGTTTTGCTTGCGTCGCATAGCAAATATTCAGTCCCCAGCGACTGCCATCTTGCAATAATGACTGATACACGTTGGCATCATTGGGAGTGGTGATAATCAATATATCCCGAATACCGGTTTGCATCAGGGTAGCCAGCGGGTAGTAAATCATGGGTTTGTCGTAGACTGGCAGCAGCTGTTTGCTCATAGCAATTGTCATCGGGTGCAATCTGCTACCACTACCGCCTGCGAGGATGATGCCCTTTGTCACTTTAAACGAGTCCAGTTTATTGTTATCGGGTTTAACTGCTTTTTTCCACTGTCAGTTTTTACTACTGATTAGCGACTTTTCAATTTCTAATGCAGCACTTCAATCCTCATTTTTCTCAAACTTCTTTGCGGCAACATGCGCAACTATTCCCGGCAGTTCGTCATACAAATTGCTGGCAGGCGTGAAACCCAGATCGCTTTCGATTTCCTTACTGGAAAAAGAGTTGCTGCGTGTCAAATTGTGGTAGGTACGGATACTTATGCCTGAGCCACTATTGGTCATTTTCCCCAGCACGCCTGCCAGTGCCGACGCCACGTATAGTAACACACGGGGGCTGTGCCACCTCGGCAATTTTCTACCTAGAATCTGGTAAATGGCCTGCTCAATCTCATTTATCGTGTAGGATTTGCCGTCGGTGACGTAGTACGTTTTAGCACCAGCATCCCTGCTTTCCGCTGCCAATACCGCGGCCTTGAGCAGATCGTCGACGCCCACCAGGGACAGGCTGTTTTCCAGCTTTGGCAGCGGCGGTAAGCGCCGGCTGGCTATCATCGCAATCATGGCCCTGATATTGCCCTTCATATCCGTGCCGTAGACGTTAACCGGCCTGAGGATGACGACCTCGATTTCATCCCTGCGCTGGGCCGCCAGCAGCAGTCGTTCTGCCTCCAACTTGGTGCGGCCATAGTCTGTTATGTCGCCCGTCTCCAACTCGCAGGCCCGGACCAGGCTGCTGCTAAAAAACACCAGCCTTCTCACGCCGCTCGCCGTCGCCGCCCTTAGCACATTGCGGGTGCCTTCGACGTTCAGCTGCTGCATTAATCTATAGTCGCCGCTGCCGACGTGGGCAACGCCGGCTACATGGAAAACTGTGTCGACACCATCGAAGACCGAGCTCAAACTATCCGCGTCACAGATATCAGCAACGTTGACTTCAGGAGCGGCCCCGTTGTCTGCGACCAACCCATCCAATCTGGAGCTGGAATCTTTAGGGTCCGAGTGGGCCAGGGCTCTGACCCAGTAGCCCTGTTGCAGGAGATAGCTGCACAGCCGCGCTCCAATGAAACCATTGGCACCGGTGACTGCTGCTTTTTTCCCCGAGTCAATCATTCGATGAATCTGCTAAGGCCTCTTGCGATGGGAGATAAGTAAATTGTTTATTGCTGCTTAAAGAAACGCCAACCATGGGTATTGAAAAATCGCACTCCGGAACGGGCAAACATCTTGATGTGTTGCCAGCCCTTGTTGGCGCTGTTGCCTCCGCTGTGCCGAATTTTCATTTCCGGTACATAGGCTATCTTTCCTACCCCGGCCAGTCTCAGGGATAAGTCGAAATCTTCAAAATAGAGGAAATAGTTTTCATCAAATCCATGGATCGCGTTGAGTTTGTCTGTTCTGCAGAGCATGAAACAACCACTGGCTATAGTGACATCGTCAGTTGGTGTCGATTCGGAAAGATCGTGCATCTCGAAAAGCGCCAGGCGCTGGCGAAAAATTCTTCTTAATGCCGAAGGCGCGAAGCCACGGACTAAAAATGTGAATATTGATGGGTAGCGTTTACACAGATACTGTTTCTGGCCCAGGGCATTTTCTGCGTAGGGGCTCGCCATGGCGATGTCCGTGTTGATTTCCAAATACGCAATACCGATACGCAGGCAATCCTCCCTAAGCACCACATCCGGATTCAGTATGAGGTGATAGTCAGCGTCGGATTTCCGAATCACCAAATTGTGAGCACTGCCATAACCGACATTGCCCTGACCCTGTAACAGTTTCAACTCCACCCCCAGGGAGTCCAGATCTTCAGCGTGGGTTGCAAACAGATCCAGCTTGACGTTGTGGTCCTCTGAATTATCGACCAGGGAGATGGTTACCAGGGACAACGGCGTAGAGGACTGAAATACTCGAAGCGACGCCAGCAGTGAGGCGATCAGGGCGCGCAGCTGCTCTTCCCCGGAGTTATAACAGACCACTGAGATAGACAGGGAGCGAGCAGCGGAATGCGGTTTTGATTTATGGTCCGACACAGAATTTTTATAGGGCCTGGCAAGCGAATCAGAAGGAATTTATTGATCTACCAGTCTATCACCGAATGGCGTAGAAACTACCCGCATTCCCGGCGGCACATCCTCAGGAGAAATACGTCGAGGGGTAAATCGATCGGCGCCGTTCCTGCCTCCGGCCCGAGAGGCGTTAGCGTTGCCAGCGCTGTTTTCAGCGGCAGCGGCACTGAGGGCAGCGAATGGTGTTTCTTTTTGTAATACCACGTCTGGATTAAGTAACAAATGAAAATGACTACTCAACTCTGAAATGACCAGATTATGCGCGCCACCGTACCCAACATTGCCCTGCCCCTGTACCAATCTTAGCTCAACCCCAATAAGCCTTAAACGCTCACCATGAAAAACATTTAATATGTCAAATTCCAGTGAATTCTCATCAGAATCATCAATCAGATATATAGGGATTGGCGTCAGCTCAAAGCTTTGCCCAAGTTGTTCGATAGAATCGAGGAGAGAAGTAAGTAATTTCCTCAATTCGAGAGACGGCGAGTTATAACAAACAACTGCCGCTGAAAGTGAGATTAATGGCTTAGTTTGCACCAGTAATAACTATTTATTCAAGTATTGTTGTTTAGTCGCCTATTCTTCCATCCATTGCTGGATAGTTTACCGCTCAACCAGTCGATCGCCAAATGGCGTGGACACAACTCGCATTCCAGGAGGAACTTCCTCGGGCGAAATTCGCCGGGGAGTAAATGGATTATTATCGCCGCTGCGATTGCTTACTGCAGCATTGTTTTGCTGTTCTTGCAATGCTTCAAAAGGATTGGTTGGTGGCTCATAAGCTGCCGCTTCGTCCAGCCTACTATCCGTCAGTCTTGTTACCACCTCCTTGCCGGGCAGTGGTTCACCATTCGCCAAAGATAACGCCGCTATATTCACTGCACCGTCGCAACTGACTCCCTGGTCATGAAACTCGACACAAGGAACATTTTCCGGATAACGGATAGAAACGCTACCAGAACCCACATCTAAAACCGAATAACCATTGTAGCCTGGAATCTGTGTGCTGGAATTGGGACCAGGTTTTACCACCAGGGTGTCACCATCACGATGCTGGATAATGGCTGAATACTTACTTCCAATACGGCTAGTTCCTATGAGGACAAATTCGGGCGAAGCTGATGTGGCCCGGCTGTCCCCTCTGGCTCTGTTCCGAGCTTGATTGGAAGAGTTATTAGTGGTTTCTATTTCTTCGAACAAGTTAAGTTGCTGAGAATAACCGAACCCTTGCATCGCTATACATAGCAAAAATAATGGGAGTCTGTGATTTTTTCTTACCATCGGGGCATACTCCAGCTTGGATCAATAACTAATCGTCTCGTTACTCAAATTCAAGGTGCTCATAATAGGGTATCCTCTTCTTTTTGTCGCTGAATTCACCAATTTGGTTCTAATCCATGCGTCCAAATTTTAAGTAGGTACCAATTTGCCAAAGATAGGTTAATTTTATAATCTATTGATTTTAAAGATTAATATATCTAATTAATGACGTTTATCAAAGTGTATTATAGAACGTTCCATCACGGGATATATCTGGCATAACAGATATATTATAGGAACATTGGTTAACAATAATTACTATAGTCTTGTTCAATGTGCTTATATCCGGCTTATCATAAAACTGCTTGCTGCAGTAGAAAAGGTCAGAGCATGTCCCAACCCAAACAATTAACAATTAACAATTAACAATTAACAAGCTATATCACGAGCAAAAATAGCTTGTTGAATTGTTAATTGTTGCAAATTTTGATGATTCATCAGCTTTCATTTCTTTTAATATGATTCTCAAAATGCCTAACCATTTGTCCAGAATAGTATGTAATAGTCCGAGATGGAACCAAAATGGGCAAG
>PBYU01000039.1 GCA_002730035.1 Gammaproteobacteria bacterium
AGCCAGACCCAGAATTTATCGGTATCGGGTTTGCCGGCGGCCCTATCACCTTCGGTATATCTGGCATGCTTGATGCCCAGCGTATAGTTTTCTGAAACTGGATACACAAACAGCAGATCCAGCTCTTCGCCCAGGTCATCAACCAGCGGGGAGTCATCGTCGGCTTCAAAATCGTGATAGACAACCGACCAGTTTCCTGAGAACGCCTGCCCGCTGAGATTCAGGTATGTATCGGTCAGACCCTGAGCCGGTGTGCCAAGAAACATATCCCCCCACCCGTTGTGTGCGTGCAGGGTTGCGAGTGGAGTTGCTTAACCGTAGGCACCGTCGTCTGAGCTCAGCTCTTCGTGTCCTATCCGCACATTCACCCCATTAAGTGTCACACCACCCTATACGAGGTAATAATCTGCACCGTAGTCTATAATGTCAGTCTCGGAATCCTGGTCTGCGTATTCCAGTAAATAGCTCACCTCGAATCCGTTGATTTCCCTGCTACCGGAGAGCCGAAGGCCATAAGTATCCAGTGAGTTATCGGGCAAGTCTTGCATTTCAAGCAAATAGGCATAACCGGTTAGAGAGCCGATGGGAGTGTCGTACACGGCATGAAACAGGTGATCCTCAGAATCTATATCGGCATCTTCGGCAAAGATGCGCTCACGCTCATCCAAAAAGTTGTAAGTCAGGTTCAAATTCTCACTCGGAGTTAGCGTCAGAGTAACGGCATCGAATTTTTGCCGATCCTGGCGCCAGCCAACATGACCGATGAACCTGTGATTGTCATAAACGATGACCTGTCGCCCAAGTTTTGCTGTAAAAATATCGCTGTTGTACTGCAAAAATGCCTGATCCACCTCGGTAGTCTCCGGATCGTCAACCGACGAATATCTGCCCGGCTTGAAACCGGTGGACCCGACGGAATAGCTATCGATTCCAGCCACTGCCCGTACATCTTCGGCCTCCAGCATCGCCGAAAACCCATTTACAGTTCTCGTGGTGTAGGAAAGTCTGGAACTCAGGGTCAACGCGTCGGCGTCATCCAGCGCATTATCCTGATCGACACTTTCATATCTGAGGCGGAAAACACCATTGACCGTGCCTCCGCCTAAGGATTGAGATAGGAGTGTGGGGCTGTGCGCTGTTAGCACTAGTCCTAAGACTAAGGTAATTCGGAAAGAGGCTGAATTCANAGATAGACTCCCTTAGGTGTGAGGAAGCTAACCGTAGAAATAGATATCACCAGCCTCCACGAGATCTGAACTAGTAAGTTATTTGTACTATAGGAGTGGCTATAGCATGTTTCAGATGATAAGTAATCATTATTTCCATGAATAGCATTCTTATCAAGAAAGATTCCCTATGGGAGATGGTCTTGTAGTTGGATGCGGATAAAAGTTTCTTCTGGTATTTGTCGGTGAGCCAGAAAGCAGCTGGGTTGTAAATGAGAGTAACCGGCGGCCATGTCCGCCCCAACTCAACAACTATTACTTTCCCAGCGAGTTAGAAGAGCATCTGCAACGATTCGTGAATTACTACAATCATGAGCGTTATCATGAGTCACTGGATAACCTGACGTCGACAGATGCATTACGACGGGCAGGCTGGATTATTAACCCGGATGAACTGATGTACCTCTTAGATTTGAGCTAGCTTTGTCCAAAAGGGTCTGACGACGCACAGTACTTAGACTTTCGGTTAATTTACTATTTTATTGGTGTCTCCTCACAAGCTCCCGGCCCCTGCTACGGTCACTAAGAGCCTCGGAATCCATATGAGAAACGGCGCGTCTTAACCCGCTTCTTTCTGCTGAAAATGCCTTGGATTCAGGACAAGACAAAACGCTGCTATAGTGACTACGGCCCACACTAAGAAGCCGGGCTTATAACTTCCGGTAAAATAATTGCTCAGAGCCATTATTGAACTCATCGTAAAACCGCATGCTGCACCAGCCGCTTTTGCAAGACCACTCACTGTGCCCACTGTCTGTGGAAAGTATGTGGGTATAAGTTTCACTACGGTAGCTGCTGATGCACCCGCAAGTAATGCCAGACAAAGCATGCCTGTTATCTGGATGGGAAATGAAATTTCAAAAACGAGCAAAACTGCCAAAATCGATTTTGCGCCACACAAATAGACAAGCATTCTTATCGGATTAAGCCTGTCCGAAAACCAGCCCCCGACGGGTCTCATAGTCGATACACACATCACGATGGCTGCAGCATAAACCATGGATGCCTGCGCTGGGTCGATATTCCACCTGGCAGCAAGATACGTGGGAGAGAATGCAGAGAAAAATGTTAATGTGCCAAACGATGCCCAATACAAAAATGCTATTTCCCACACCAGAGGTCCGGATTTGTAAACACCTAACATTTGGCGTGTAGTGAGTTGTTTTTTAATTCGCACGGGAGGATCGGAGGTCATCGTCCAATATACGATAGCCATGATAAGAGTGGGAACCACGAAGATGAGGAAGATAAGGCGCCAGCCTGCTATGGGCCCGAGAACAAATTTGGCAGGCATATCCGCGTTATTCAAAGGGCCCCCAAGAACATTGGTTATCAGCAATGGCACAAACACCAATCCTAATATTATTCCGATATTGCCTAAGGCGAATATTCCGAGAGCTGTTCCTTGTTTTGACTGAGGATACCAAGCAGACACATGCGTGTTGCCAACAATAAAACTTGCACCTCCCAAACCCAGCATCATCCCGAGTATAAGAAACATAAAGTAGTTGTTAGCAAACGAAGCTAAAATTAAAGGGATGAGAAGGACAAGGAGTAGAATTGTGAATACTTTTCTGCCTCCGTATCTATCAGCCATCATGCCCAATGGAATGCTGATGCAGGCGGCAAACAAGGGAGGCATGGCCGACAAGAAGAGCGCCTGGGTGGCAGTGTAGCCATACCAATCAATCAGGAACGGACCCAGAGCGGAAAACATCGCCCATATGCCAAAGCCAAGAGAAAATGCGATAAGTGATACCCACAGAACCCTTGGATTGCCGGGCGGGATCCAGGAACTATCGACTTCCGTATTTGCTTTTTCACTACCACGTTGTTGAGAAACTGCAGCCCCAACTCCCGATTCATTCACACCCGTTACCTCTCTCTCCCTCGGTGATTCCGCACAGGCACGTGGCAAGCTTAATCTTCACTGGTCTGTAAAGTACAGTGGATAGGGTCTCACTAAGCGCACTATTGGTAAGGAATTTGATGTAGATCAATGGTACTTGAATGCTGTTTTTCTATGGTCTTGATTTTAATTTGATCGGTTTGATTATAGCCACCTCAAAATTCCCAACCTGCTTTGATTCAAATCAAGTCGTAGCCCCTATGCCATAGGTATGCTACCGCCCGTCGCAAGAGGCTCGGATCGTCGATTCGGGCCCCGTGAGAGCGAGTTCGCAATTCGCAAATCAGGTGTGGCGTTAATAGAGGAGTAGATAGTAGATAGTGCATAGTCTATGTGGTTTTTTCCGTATCTTCTGAATTGGTTGAGTTCTGCTGCTCACAGTGTTTTGGGTAGAGTGAATGTTTCTCTGCCTCGGATTGTTATACCCAATAAAGGGGGCTACTAAGTGATGAAATGGAACATTAGTTGGAAAATTCCTGTCTGCGCTGTCGTAATGGGGTGGGTGTTTATGCTGATGCTGCCAGCCCAAACGAGTTTGGCACAGAATCAGGCCGCCATTGCCGCCGGTGAGCAGATTTTCCAATCCAGCTGCTTCGCATGCCATGGCATTGGTGAGGCGCAACGCGTCGGGCCGGATTTGGCTGGCGTACATGAAAGACGCTCACAGGAGTGGTTAGAGCAATTTATACTATCGCCTCAGACGATGTTTGATCAGGGAGATGAGATTGCCGTGGCATTGTTTGGAGAATTCAATGGCATGGTCATGCCGGATTCGGCCGTTTCAGATCAGCAAATAGGGCAACTGCTCGCCTATATCGAATCCAGAAGCCTGGCAGTCGCATCGGCTGTAGATGCCAACTCTGGAGCTGCTGAGCCAGCGGCGGTAATCGCAGCAGCGCCCGCATCTCCCGAAGACGTCTCCAGTGGTGCTGACTTGTTCCAGGGCAGACTGCGTTTCGAGAATTCCGGACCCGCCTGCAACGCCTGTCACGACGTCCAGAATGATGCAATAACCGGTGGAGGCGCACTCGCCGTCGAACTGACCTCGGCCTATTCGAGGATGGGTGGCGCTGGGCTGACCGCTATCCTCGCCAACACACCATTCCCTGCCATGCAAACCGCGTATGGCGAGAAACCCCTCGTCGAGGAAGAGGTCGCATTGTTGGTGGCGTTCTTTCAAAGTGCCGCTGAACAGAGCAATCAACAGCAAAAAAATTACGCATTCAACCTATTTATAAGTGGTGCGCTCGGTGCCGGATTTCTATTCGGGTTAATACCCTTTATATGGCGCAACAGAAGAGTCGGGTCAGTCAATCAGTCGATCTATGATCGGCAACGTTTAAGCTGAGAAGGATAAGGATAAGGATAAGGACTAGATCATGAGCTGGATTAAAGACATCATTTCACCGGAAACTCGCGACTGGGAAGAGTTTTACCGAAATCGTTTTCAGCATGACCGTGTTGTAAGAAGCACGCATGGCGTTAACTGTACAGGGGGCTGTTCCTGGCAAATCCATGTTAAAGACGGCATCGTAGTCTGGGAAACTCAGCAGCTGGACTACCCGCTACTGGACAATGAGATACCTCCCTATGAGCCGAGAGGCTGCCAGCGAGGTATTTCCTATTCGTGGTATCTGTATAGTCCGTTACGAATCAAGTACCCCTTGATCCGGGGCGCACTACTCGATGCCTACCGCAGTGAAAAAGAAAAGACTGGTGATCCCCTGAAGGCCTGGGAGTCATTGCAAGCCGATCCAGACAAGCGCAAGTCCTATCAAACAGCGCGCGGTAAGGGTGGCTTTCGTCGAGCAGACTGGGAAGAAGTGCTCGAGATCATGGCCGTGGCCAACATCAACACGGCGAAGCAATATGGCCCGGATCGGGTAATCGGTTTCTCGCCAATTCCCGCCATGTCAATGTTGAGCTATGCCTCCGGAGCCAGATTTCTGCAACTGTTCGGTGGTGTATGTTTGAGTTTCTATGATTGGTATTGTGATCTCCCCACAGCATTTCCAGAGTTATGGGGTGAGCAGACCGATGTCTGTGAGAGTGCCGACTGGTATAACTCAAAGATGATCGCAGACATGGGTGCCTGTCTGAATATGACGCGCACACCGGATACCCACTTCTTCGCCGAATCGCGCCACAACGGCACCAAGACCGTTGTGTTCTCGCCAGACTTCTCTCAAGTATGTAAGTATGCCGATCAGTGGGTGCCACTGCATGCCGGCAGCGACGGGGCGTTCTGGATGGCGGTGTCACATGTCATCCTGAGTGAATTCCATCACGAAAAACAAACGCCTTATTTCCTTGACTATTGTAAGCAATACACCGATAGCCCGATGCTGGTGAAGATCGAGGAACGGGATGGTGAGGTCCGCCCCGGCAGATTACTTCGCGCCAATGAGTTGGTGGGTCATACCGAGTTGGACAAAGGCGATTGGAAATTTGTCTGTATAGACGCAGACGACGGCCGGCTGGTGTTTCCCCAAGGCGCCATGGGACATCGTTGGGATGGCAAAGACGGCAACTGGAATATGAAGCTGGAAGATTCGCTCGATGGCAAGCCTTACAACCCGGCGCTTACTTTCCTTAACGGTCATGATTCGGTAGTGCAGGCCCAGTTCGACGAATGGGGCATGGATCAGAAGGCGGCCCGGGGCGTTCCGGTGAAGGAGATCGAAATTGCCGACGGTTCAACCGTTCAGGTTGCCACGGTTTACGACCTGATCATGGCTCAATATGGAGTGAATCGAGGTCTGGAGGGCGACTACCCAGAGGACTACAGCGACAAGGACGCGGCTTACACTCCCGCCTGGCAGGAAATATTTACCGGTGTCGATTCCAAATCTGTGCTGCAGTTTGCCAGGGAGTGGGCCGGTACTGCCGAGGCCACCGAAGGCAAGTGCATGATCATCATCGGTGCCGGAATAAACCACTGGTACCACGCCAACCTGATGTATCGCGCCGGTGCCATGGCACTCATGTTAAGCGGCTGCGTCGGCAGGAATGGCGGTGGACTTAATCACTATGTAGGTCAGGAAAAACTGGCGCCCATGGAGTCCTGGAGCAGCATCGCGTTTGCCAAGGACTGGCAGAATGCCGTGCGCTTGCAACAGGCACCAATCTGGCACTACATCAATACCAGCCAGTATCGCTACGACGGCAATTACTCGCGCTACAACACCGTCCCGGATAATGCTCTGACCCGCAAGCATACGGCGGATACGATTGTTCAATCCGTACGCAACGGCTGGATGCCGTTCTACCCTCAGTTCAACCAGAATACCCTGGAGTTGTGCAAGCAGGCGGTGGAAGACGGTGCTACCGATGATGACGCCATCAAGGGTCATGTACTGGAGAAACTCAAGTCCAAAGAACTGCAATACTCAGTTAGCGATCCCGAAGCCCCGGAAAATCATCCGCGAGTCTGGTATATCTGGCGTGGCAACGCCATCGTCGGCAGCATGAAGGGGCATGAATACTGCCTGAAACACTATCTGGGAACCCACCACAATGGCATTGCCCAGGATTCGGAGGACCACACCGAAGAACTGAACTGGCGAGAGGTCGCACCGGAAGGAAAGATGGATCTGGTAGTCGATCTCAACTTCCGCATGGACTCATCCGCGCTCTATTCCGATATTGTGCTACCAGCAGCCTCTTGGTACGAGAAGGCTGACCTGAACAGCACCGACTTGCATTCCTTCATCCATCCCTTGTCAGCAGCCATCGCTCCGGTGTGGGAGTCGAAGACGGACTTCGATATTTTCAAGGAAATCGCCAGGAAGACCAGCGAACTGGCGAAGGAATATTTGGCCGAACCACAGAAAGACATCGTGGCTGCACCGCTGGCGCACGACTCCCCTGATGAGGTTACCCAACCGCACATCAAGGACTGGTATCACGGAGAAATCGAGGCGATCCCAGGCAAGACCATGCATAAACTGGCGGTGGTCGACAGGGACTACACCAAGATCTACGAGAAGTTTATTACCCTGGGTAACAACATCTGTAAAAGCGGCCTGAGCGCCCACGGCAATCAGTTCGACTGTGCCGACGTCTACCAGGAGATGATCGAATCCAATCATTTTCCAGTGCGGGAAATAGACGGCGAAATCTATCCTTCTCTCGAAGAAGATGTGGATGCAGCGAACGCGGTACTGCATCTCTCCAGCCTGACCAACGGAAAACTGACGGTTCGGGCTTACGAAAACATGGAGAAGAAGACCGGAGTTGAGCTGGTCGATTTGGGTAAAGGCAGCGAGCAGGTACTCATCAACTATAAGGACTTGCAGGCCCAGCCACGTCGCTACAATACGTCGCCGCTGTGGTCTGGCCTGATGAATGACGGCAGGGCCTATGCACCTTATACCTACAACACCGAGCGCTTGGTGCCATGGAGGACACTGACGGGCAGGCAGCACTTCTATCTGGATCATGAGATGTACCTCGCCTATGGTGAGAGTCTTCCTACCTACAAGCCGTCACCCAAACCTGAACTGTATGGCGATCTGATAGAAACATCGAAGACCGAAGAATTTCTGGTGCTCAATTACCTGACACCCCATGGCAAATGGCATATTCACTCCACCTACGGCGATACGCTGCGTATGATGACGCTGTCACGGGGCTGTGAGCCCTGCTGGTTGAGCGAGGTAGATGCCGACACGCTTGGCATTAAGGACAACGACTACGTAGAGGTATACAACGACCACGGTGTGTACGTCACACGGGCCGTGGTCAGCTCGAGAATTCCAAGGGGGGTGTGCATCGTCTATCACGTACCAGAAAGAACCATGGTGCCGAAGTCTCAGGTCCGTGGTAACCGACGTGGCGGCGGCCATAACAGTGTGACCAGGATACACCTTAAGCCCAATTTCCTGGCCGGAGGTTACGGCCAGTTCAGTTATCACTTTAACTATTGGGGGCCTATTGCCCCAAACAGAGATACCCATGTCACGGTCAAGAAGATGACCAAGGTGGTGTGGTGATGACATTGTCCTACGTATTCGATATCAAGAAACAGGCGGAGCACTAGATGGATATTAGATCGCAAATTTCAATGGTTTTTCATCTCGATAAATGCATTGGTTGCCATACCTGTTCTGTGGCCTGCAAGAATATTTGGACGGACCGTAAGGGCGCCGAGTACATGTGGTGGAACAACGTAGAAACCAAACCCGGCACCGGCTACCCCTCGAAATGGGAAGATCAGGATATCTATAAAGGTGGATGGGAAAAAGCCAAGTCGGGTAATGGTAGCAATGGTTCCGGAGCGAATGGCAGTGGCGATATCATCGCGACTTCAGCCGCAGGCGATGGTTCTCCCGCGATTCGATTGAAGGGCGCCGGCAAGAAGAAGGGCCTGGGCAATATCTTTCACAATCCCCACCTGCCAGTGATCGATGACTACTACGAACCGTTCACCTACAAGTATCTGAATCTAATTGAAGCGCCAGCCGGCGACGACCAGCCAGCGGCGCGCCCGGTGTCCCTGATTACCGGCGAACCCATGGATATTAAGATGGGTCCGAACTGGGATGATGACTTAAGTGGTACGCCGGACTACGCTCGCAACGATCCAAACCTGAAGAATCTATCGCCGGAAGAACAGGCAGCCATGTTCGAATTGGAGAAGATGGCTTTCTTCTACCTTCCCCGCATGTGTAACCACTGTTTGAATCCGGCCTGTGTTGCATCCTGTCCTTCTGGTGCGCTGTACAAACGCGGCGAAGACGGTATCGTGCTGGTAAACCAGGACGTGTGTCGGGGCTGGCGCATGTGTGTCACGGCCTGCCCCTACAAGAAGACCTATTACAACTGGCAAACAGGTAAGTCGGAGAAATGCATTCTCTGTTTTCCGCGCATCGAAGCGGGGCTCGCTCCGGCCTGCATGCATTCCTGCGTAGGCCGCATCCGCTATCTGGGGGTCATCCTCTATGACGCCGACAGAATCGAAGAAGCAGCTACGGCGAATGACGAGGACCTGGTGGATGCGCATATGGATATCATGCTCGATCCATTCGATCCGGAAGTGATTGCGGCGGCCAAGGAGAATGGTGTGGCAGACTCCACCATTCGTTCGGCACAGTTGTCTCCCACTTACAAGTGGGTCAAAGAATGGGGCATGGCATTGCCTCTACATACTGAATTTCGCACCATGCCCATGTTGTTCTATGTACCCCCGCTGCTGCCGGTCATGGCTTCACTAAGCAAGGTGAACAATGACGATCAGGCGAAGAAACTGGGGTCGATAACCAAGCATTGGAACGATGACTGGCTCTACGATACCAGCACTGAAGAGTTATGGGGTTCGATCGATCAGGCGCGTTTCTCTTTAGAGTACATGGCTAACCTGTTCAGTAATGGTGATACTGAAAAAGTAAAAATCCGTGTCATGAAATTAATGGCAATACGCGTTTATCGTCGCTGGAAGACTGTTGGTGACATCTCTGAAGAAAAGGCGCAACAGGCATTAAAGGATGTTGGCTTGACCGAGAAGATGGCAGATGCGATTTATCACCTCACGGCATTGGCCAGTTTTGAAGATCGGTTCGTTATTCCGCCTTCGCATCGCGAACAAGCGATCGAGATGATGGAATTTACCGGTGACAAAAAGGGCAGCACTGGATTTGGTTTTAAAGAAGGAACTGCCCAGAGGGGGCTATAAATGAATGCGAATGAGCCTGTGATCAGGAACACAAAAGAGTTGCAAGAGATAAGCGACAAGCCTAGGCACTACAGCTTACTGGCGGATATGTTCGACTATCCTTCTGCCGATTTTCCAGATCGGGTCAAGTGTGTTCGAGAACACCTCAAAGCAGATTATCCGCTCGCTACAGAGGAGCTTGACCAGTTTCTGGAGTTGTTGCCTGAAGATAATCTACTTACCATGCAAGAGCTATTTACGCGCTCTTTCGATGTGCAGGCAATTGCCACTCTGGATGTTGGCTATGTGCTGTTTGGGGATGATTACAAAAGAGGTGAGATGCTTGCCAATCTGAACCGTGAACATCTAGGGGTGAATAACGATTGCGGCAGCGAATTGGCCGACCATCTACCCAATTTGTTGCGCCTTATGGATCTTCTAACGGATGAGGATCTGATACGGGATCTGGCCTACGCCATTCTTGCTCCAGCGTTGCTGGAAATGATCGGTGAGTTTTCGCCGGGACGTCTGCAAAAGAAAAACGAGGCGAATCAAAAACAATATAAAACACTGATAGATTCGCCGCCTGTGCAGACGCTTGCGGTCACGCTTTACAAGAATGCACTACGTGCTCTTTACGAAGTGCTGAAACAGGATTTCTCCCTGATTCAATCCATACCGCTGGCACGTTCCAGTGATTTTTTAGATTCGGTTACTCGTGAGAACACAATCGAAAACAACGCCAATGCAGTTGGTTAATGTCATGAAGTACGGAGCGTCCTAATGGATTCATTAAACACCTTCTTTTTTTCAGGCTATCCCTATGTAGTTATCGTGGTGTTTCTACTGGGTACGATCTATCGCTACAAGAAGAAGGGTTACCAGGTAACGAGTCTGTCCGCGCAGTTTCTTGAGGGCAAAATGGGCTTCTGGGGATCAGTGCCTTTCCACTGGGGCATCTTGATGATATTTCTGGGACATATAGTAGCTTTTCTACTGCCCAGTGCCGTAATAGCCTGGAATAGTAATCCTACGCGTCTTCTCATTCATGAGGGAGTGAATTTCACCTTTGCCGCAGCACTTGTAGTGGGGCTGGTTGCGCTGATTCTGCGCCGCCTGACTAATCCCAGAATCAAAGTAGTTACCACACCAATGGATTTATTCATCGAATTCATACTACTGGCTCAGGCGCTGATGGGCTGCTGGATTGCACTGAATTATCGTTGGGGGTCTTCCTGGTTCGCCGCAGACCTATCACCTTATCTATGGTCACTGATAACCTTCAATCCTCAGCCAGAGACTGTCATAGCAATGCCTCTCGTCGTCAAGGCTCATATAGTAGCTGCATTTTCCATCTTTCTGATATTTCCGTTCACACGCCTGGTTCACATTCTGGTGGCACCATTTCACTATATCTGGAGACCCTACCAGGTGGTAATCTGGTATTGGGATCGTAAGCGAATTCGACAAACATCTACAGCGTGGTCTGAATCGAGACCTCGCAATACCTGAAAATGCATTGAATGGATTCTCGGTTCACTCATTCTCGGAACCGAAGCTAGTAATACTGCATGAGCATGACCGCTAGCCCCATGGCGGTTTTGTGGCGTCTCCTGGTTTCTACGTGATCTGCGTGATGGTAAGCTGATTCTACTCTCCCGGGTTATTTTTTCGAGCTCAACTGAATGCACCAATCGCCAAGTTTAAAGAAGCTGCTGGTTTTAAACGCACTGCTTCTTCTATTTATGTTTCCCACCCTGCTTTTCGCGCAAGACTCGGTCAGCTCGTCGCTGCGGGTAATAACTTTCAATATTCGTTACAACAATCCCAACGATGGAGAACATGCCTGGCCCAATCGTAAGGAAAGGGTAGCGAGCCTGATACGATTTCATCAAGCCGATTTAATCGGTATGCAGGAGGTGCTTAAGAATCAGATCAACGATCTGGAATCTCTATTACCCGGCTACAGCTGGATAGGAGTAGGGCGCGACGATGGAAAAGATGCAGGAGAGTTCTCGCCCATCTTTTACCGAACAGAGCGTTTCCAGCTTATTGATAATGGCACCTTCTGGTTATCCGAAACACCCGATGTAATCGGCAGCAAGAGTTGGGATGCTGCCATAACGCGCATTGCCAACTGGGCTCAGTTCAGCGACCGGAATACCAGCCAGACTTTCTTATTACTCAACACACACTTCGATCATCGTGGCGAGCAGGCAAGGAGTGAGAGCGCCAAACTAATAGTCGATCATTTACAAGGCCTGACAGCCGAATATCCGATAGTCGTCACCGGCGATTTCAATGTTCCCCCCAACTCGGCTGCCTATGCCACTATGCTTAGTTACTTGAAAGATTCCCGCTTAGTGTCGCAAATTCCGGCGCACGGGCCGGAAGGAACATTTGCTGGATTTACTGTTGGGTCAACGGCAAATCAAGATAGAATCGACTACATCTTCGTTGACTCATCGACAAGCGTATTGAGACAGGGCACGCTAACAGACCAGCACAACGGCAATTACCCATCGGATCATTTGCCAGTGTTTGCGGAACTTCTATTTTCCTTCACAAGCGAATAGGTTATTGTCTATGAGGGTCCCTAACTCAACCCGAATCATTCGGAGTACTCTCCCATGAAAACAATTAGCTCTTTGATTCTCTTTGTATTTTCCTGTCTGCTCACAGCGCTGGTCGCTGCTGCCGATGCTTACCAGGCGCCCCGTACCGAATGGGGCAAACCGGATCTGCAGGGTGTCTGGAATTTCTCTTCTAATGTGCCGATGCAGCGCCCCACGCAATATGGCGAACGGCAGTTTCTCACCGATCAGGAGATAGCGGACGTTCTGGCACGGCGGGCGGAAGCCGATGCTAATTCAGACTCGGCTCTGCCAATCCCGGGTGTCGATGAGTCCTATAATGATTTCTGGATAGAAAATGCCGGTATAGGCGATACCCTACGCACTTCCCACATTATTTATCCAACTGATGGTCGACTACCGGATCTGGTAGAAGGTGCAGTGACACAGTTCGGAAACTCCGGATCAACAGCCATCAATGGTCCGGAAGATCGAGGCCTGTCTGAGCGGTGCCTGGTGGGTTTCAATGCCGGCCCTCCTTTTGTTCCGAGCTTGTATAACAACAATGTACAGATATTTCAGAATGAAGATCATGTGGTGCTAATGACCGAAATGATCCACGATGCGCGTATCGTGCCTGTATTCGACTCGAACGATGCCCGACCCATGCTCGACGAAAAACTACGGCTATGGTCGGGAGACTCTCGCGGTCATTGGGATGGCGATACACTGGTTGTGGTAACTAATAATTTTAACGGACAAACCAGGAGCTTTCGCGGCGCTGGTACTTCTCTGGGCAAAGTGCTCACGGAACGGTTAACCCGGGTCGGTCCGTACACTGTCGATTACGAATTCAGCATCGACGATCCTGTGACCTATTCCGACAAAATTACCGCTATTGTGTCCATGACAAAGGTGGCTGGGCTTCTCTATGAATATGCCTGTCATGAAGGCAACTACGGCATGGAGAATATTCTGCGTGGGGCACGGGTACAGGAAGCGCTCGCAGAAGAAGCCACAAACTAAGAGAAGTCAGTTGGGACGGTCAGTTCAGTACAAGCGTGTATTAATTCTTATCCAAAACCTGATTACTGTATATTCAGGGTATTCCTAGTAACAATCATAACCACGGAGCTACCATGGAATCACTACGAAGTTTATTACCTACATTTAGCGCATGTGTCCTACTGCTGCTAACCGGCTATGCCGCCGCTCAGTCCGGCGGCTCGGGAAACGCCATTTCAGGCGAAGGTCTGCCAAACCCGGCCCCGAATGTCACCCGCAACTGGGGTAACTTGCCGGCTGGAAGAGAATGGGGCTCAACGGCAGGCATCGACATCGATCCCAACGACGGTCACATTTGGGCTTACGAGCGCTGCGGCGCAGGCAGCTTTGGCGGCGGAACGCCTGTCAACTGCGACAGCAATCCGGTAGACCCCATCTTCAAGTTTGACCGCAACACCGGCGAAGTACTGGCGAATTTCGGCGGTGGCATCATGATGACACCCCACGGAATTCACGTCGATTCCGAGAGTAATGTATGGGTGACAGATTTTGCTAATAATGCCGCAGGCACTAAGGGTCATCAGGTGCATAAGTTCAGCTCTTCCGGGGAATTGCTCATGAGCCTGGGTACTGCAGGGCAGCCAGGCAGCGGACCGAATCAGTTCAATCAGCCCAATGATGTGATCGTTGCCCCCGATGGCAGCATCTTCGTTTCCGATGGCCACAACGGCCAGGGTATGACCAGCAACCAGGCTATGGATCAAGGCCGTGCCGCCGGCTCCACCGCCCGTATTATCAAGTTTTCTGCCGATGGCACTCGGATTAAAGAATGGGGTCAGATCGGTGTGCGCCACGGCGAATTCCGTACTCCCCACGCACTCGAGTTCGATTCCCAGGGTCGCCTCTGGGTCGCTGACCGTGGCAATCACCGCCTGGAGATTTTCGACCAGGATGGCAACTACCTCGATTCACGCTATATGTACGGCCGTATCAGCGGATTTTTCATTACCGATGATGACATGCTGTACGCCATCGACTCCGAATCCAGTCCAACTGGCCACGTGGGTTGGAGGAACGGAGTGCGCATCGGTCATATAGATGAGGATCGAATTAGCGGCTTCATCCAACCGTTCGAGCGTGCCGATCGTGTCTACCAGGGCACTGCCGGTGAAGGCGTTGCAGTGGATGCCGATGGCAACGTCTACGCCGCCGAAGGGCCAAACTCCCTTGCATCGGCAGGCGGGGCTTTTACCAAGTACTCAGTCAGATAAGCCTGAAAATAGAAGGACTCAGACCACGTTTCGACACCCGAAGCTGTGGTCTGGTTCTTCTACCAACCGGTCTATTTCCCCAGTCAATTCACCTTATATGCCCTGTACACACCTGAGGGCTCGGGCTAATATTGAAGCTCGAATGTCATCTTGAATTCACCCTGAGGAGCGGTAGCGCAATCGTGTCTGACCGCAAGTAGCAAAGGAGTATCGAATGAAGGCGTTGGTCAGTATTCTTGCCCCACTGGTGGGGCTAATCGTCGCCGTATCTCCGGTAGTCGCACAGGAACTACCGCGGTTGTCCAATGGGCGCCCCGATTTCAGTGGTATCTGGCAGGTGCTCAACGAGGCGAATTACGACCTCGAGCCACACGCTGCCCGCCACTCACTGCAGATGCGAGAAGGACCTGTCAACCCGGTGGCTGCGGCGGTAACTCTGCGTATGGGAGCAGTCGGCGCCGTACCGGGCAGCATGGGAGTCATCGTGGGGGGAGGCAGGATCCCCTACACCCCGGAAGCCCGTGCGCTCAAAGAAGAAAATTTGGCGAACTGGAGTGAGCGTGATCCTGAGGTAAAGTGCTACATGCCAGGCGTACCACGTGCAACCTATATGCCCCAGCCTTTCCAGATCGTTCAGAGTGAGAATGATTTTTTTATTGCCTATCAGTTCGCCGGCGCGGTTCGTGACATCTATCTGGATAATCCGGGGCCATCCCCGGTGGATTCCTGGATGGGATGGTCGGTAGGCAATTGGGAGGGTGACACCCTAGTGGTCGACGTAACCGGTGTGTCAGATCAGACCTGGTTGGACCGGGCCGGCAGTCATCACAGCTATCAGATGCGTGTGATTGAACGCTATACGATGGTAGGACCGAATCACATCGACTATGAGGCGACCATAGAGGATCCCGGTGTGTTGACCGAACCATTTACCATCAAGATGCCGATCTATCGTCGTATGGAAGAGAACGCCCGTTTAATGGATTTTCGGTGCGTCGAATTCGTGGAAGAGTTAATCTATGGCGAGGCACGCCGATATCCGCTGCCGCGCTAATCGACCCATCGAGGAGGTTGAAAATGCACACTACTAAAAGAATTTATCTCGGGGTGCTAGCCTGCTCTGGCCTGCTGTTAGCGCCACTTGCAATAGCACAGGACGGGGACATTCCCCGCACGCCCAGCGGTCATCCAGATTTGTCAGGCACCTATGATGTGTCGACGCTGACGCCAATGCAGCGCCCGCAAGAATTTGGCGACAAGCGCTTTCTGACCAACGATGAGGCGGCGGTAATCGCTGCCGATGAACTGCAGCGCAACATCGATCGCCAGCAGGACAGCAACCCAGATCGGACTGCCCCACCGCAAGGCGGTGATGGTTCCACCGGGGCTTCGGGTAACGTCGGCGGCTACAACAGCTTCTGGATCGATCGCGGCACCGATGNCTACCAGATCGCTGGNNAGTGGCGTACATCGATCATCATCGATCCGCCCGATGGCCGAATACCGCCTGTTACCGATGAGCGTCGTGCTGCACAGCGCGCCAGGCTCAGTGCTGGTGAAACATCTCAGTTTACCCGTGACTTTGGAAATAACGATGGCACGGCCTACTGGCTGGAAGCCGGACTGGATGCAGCGGGGCCCTATGACAATATGGAGGAACGAGGCTTCGCGGAGCGCTGTCTACTCAGTTTCGGCTCCACCAGCGGACCACCCATGTTGCCGGCGCTGTACAACAATCACAAACGCATCGTGCAGAGTGAGGACACAGTACTGATTCATGTCGAAATGGTGCACGAGGCGCGCATCGTCAGGATGAATGCAGAGCATGATCCCGACAATATCCGCAAATGGTTGGGCGATTCTATCGGCTGGTGGGAGGGCGATACACTGGTGGTCGAGACCACCAACTTCCGTGACGTACCAGCATTCTCGCAAGGTTCCAGAGACATGAAAGTGACGGAGCGCTTTCGTATGGAGAGTGCAGACAAACTGATCTACGGTTTTACCGTGGAAGACCCGACAACATGGACGGCATCGTTCACCGGTGAGTATGCCTGGCCTAGAAGCACTAACAAGGTCTTCGAATATGCCTGCCATGAGGCGAATTATGCTCTGGAAGGCATTATGAAAGGGGCACGCTTGCTCGAGGCAGAATTTCGTGGCGAAGATCCGGGCGGCGTAGCCAACCCGACTCGCTAAACCCTGTGTAGCAACAGTTTAATTATTTACATAGCTGGAGAATACAATGTTCAAGCCAATCAATTTCAAAATCGGAGCAGCCATCCTGACTCTGAGTGGTCTCATCGTAGCCCTGAGCGGGCAGGTTGTGGCACACCATGCCTTCAGCGCTGAGTTCGACCCGAACCGGCCAGTAGTTCTGCGTGGACCGATCATCAGAGTCGAATGGGTGAATCCTCATACCTGGATTCATCTGGAGATCACTCTCGATGACGGCAGCAAGCAGGTCTGGATGGTCGAGGGCGGCACGCCAAACACACTGTTACGACGCGGTATGTCCCGTGAAACGATTAAACCCGGCACGGTCATCGTGGTGGATGGCTATCAGAGCAAGGATCGCAGTGCCCGGGCCAACGGGCGTGATGTGACTTTCGAAGATGGCAGGAAGTTTTTCCTGGGCTCGTCAGGTACCGGCGCGCCGAGCGACGGTCGCGANCCGTCCGACAGGTGATAATCAGTCGAACTCGCCTGGCACTGCCTTCAAGCTGAGCAGAGCTACAGGTCAGAGGGAAGGCGTCTGGGGAACATCCTCGACGCCTTCTTGCGTTATGAGTGGTACCAAGACAGGTGGCAACCGATGAGCAGCAAATCCCTGCAGTCAATCAATTGGCAAGAGATCGAACTCGAAACTGTAAATGAGAGTATGCAGCGTCGCATTGTGACCGGCGAGAATATCACCGTGGCTAGGATCTATTTCAAGGATGGTTTTACTGTTCCCATGCATAATCATCACAACGAGCAGATTACCCAGGTAATCAAAGGTCAGATGCGTTTCGTATTCGGTGGAGACGATCCCAAGGAAATGCTTCTCAATCCAGGAGATGTAGTTGTGATCCCACCAAATGTGCCACATCAGGCTACCTGCATAGGTGCAGTCGAGCAAACTGACATCTGGTCACCACGAAGAGAAGACTGGCTGGACGGAACGGACGATTATTTGCGCAGTTGATTTGNTAACACTCCCCTTACTTCTACTTTACGCCCTATTAAATTNCCACCCGTAGTGCTGCTTCTGCCATCTCACGAAGCTTAGCGCGTTGGATTTTCGTGCCATTAGGGCTGTTGGTAGTAGGAAACGTATCGAGGCTATGAAATGCAATCGGAACCTTGAAGGGAGCTAAGCTCCTGGAGCAGTGTAGCGCTAGTGTTTCGGCGTCTACCGCTGCGTCTGTAGCAGGGATTATGAAGGCATAGGGTTTCATTACTTCACCAACTCGGACAGCCACGACCTGCGCAGATTTGATTAGTGGATGGTCGAGAAGGTGACTTTCAATTTCAGCCGGGCTCACCAGAAAACCACCCAGCCTCAAAGTATCCCCCATGCGGGCTTCGAACACGAAGCTGTCTGCAGAAGTGGTGTATCCCAGGTCCCCTGAGCGAAGAAAACCATCTTCTGTCATTGCCTCGAGCGTGGCATCGGTATCGTTGAAGTATCCCATCATCAAACTCGGGCCCTTCAATTCCAGTTCACCGCTCTCGCCATGACCGAGCAGCTTGCCGGTTTCGGGATTGCGGACCCGCACTTGAGCCTGTTCGGACATCAGTTTACCCCCGGGTAAATATCGATCTTCTGCTGGTAGTGCAGAATCACGACGGGCAAATAGCGCCTGAACTTCACTCATGCCGTAAAGGCCAACTAATTTGAGCCCGCGAGCCTCTGCCTGTTGCGATACTTCTTGCGGAGCCATATTGAAAGCACCGTAGCCACAACAGATGAGCTTGGGCAAGGCTAATTTGCGGGGATCGGGCGCCAGCAATGCCATGACCATATCGTCAGTCGCACTGATATAGCGAACCTTATGAGTGTCGATCAGCTGGACCGCTTCCCCGGCGTCGAATGCGCTTTGTANTACCGATGGCCGGGCACCCGCTATTGCCGCCGTCAACTGGTTGAATCCGAAGACTCCGCAAAACGGCAGTGTCTGCAGCAGGCTACCTGCGCCAACCATGCTTGCGAGGTTTTGCCAAACAGCCTGGGCGTGCCACGCAATTCCGGCCTGCCTGTGCAGTACCAACTTCGGCGCCCTNGTGGTGCCTGAAGTGGTGAAGATATTGCAGCCGACATCCGGGCCACTGTGGTCTCGAGCGTAGGGCTCAAAGGCAAGCAGTTCCTGGTAGNTGATCTGAGCCTTGCTGGAGAGCACGGCCGGCACTGCTTCTGCGCTGCCACCTTCCTGGTAGAGAATAACCGTCTCCAGACACTGCAGTGCATCGGTCGGAATTTCAGACAGGATCGCCAGAAAATCGATATTGCGAAATCCAGGCCATAGCACCATCGCCCTGGCACCGGAGCGAGCCACGATATCACTCACCTCCAAGCTTCGATAGCGTGTATTTACCGCTACCGCGATGGCACCCAATCTTATACAGGCGAGATAGATCACCAGATAGGCGATTGTATTAGGTAACCAGAATGCAACCCGATCACCGGGTTCGATACCGAGCCTCACCAGTGCTTGGGCTACCCGCAAGGAAAGTTCATTGAGTGCGGCATAANTGAGCTGTTCGGTGCCGTAGATGANCGCTAGCGCGTCGCCGAACTGTTCGACGTTTCGATCCATCAATGCAGACACTGTATTGCAATATTCATTGCTCATGTTGTATCAGAGCTTCCCATTTACATTAATACCCTCTAAGCCACTAAGTAGATCAACAAAGTGTACCGAATAATCGAGATCTGCATTTAACTTGTCAGTATGCTTCCGATACACTCATACTATGAGTGACCATTAAGCTTGTGTCACGAGAAGACTACCAGCTATAGCTGGCAATTTATTTTGGCGCTGAGGTGCCAGCAAATTATCAATGACAAATTCAGGCCAAAAAAACCCATCAACTGCCGAGACCAATACGCTATTTGCGGCGTACAATTCTGGTAATTTTCAGCGTTCGGAAAGCATCTGCAGGCAACTCGTGGAAAGCTATCCTGAATCCGGATTCATAGTGAACATGCTGGGAGTGATACAGGATGCAACCGGCAGAAGCACTGAGGCGATGCAAAGCTATGAGAAGGCGATCGAAGTAGAGCCGGGCTATGCGGATGCTTATAACAATACCGGCATTATTCTGAAGCGTCTTGGGAAGCACGCCGAAGCCCTTGCAAGATTCGAGAAGGCGGTCGAGATAGATCCGGATTACGGCGATGCCTGTAACAATCTGGGTGTCATGTTGCAGGAGTCTGGTGAGCACGACGCGGCTGCGCCGCACTTTGCAACGGCGATCAAACTTAATCCCAATGCCGCACTGTTTCACTTTAACCATGCAAATTCCCAACGCGCGCAAGGTAAACTGAAAGAGGCATTAAATAGTTTTGACAAGGCAATTGGTCTGAGACGTGATTTTTCTGAGGCTTACAATAATCGTGGCAACCTACTCGAAGACATGCTGCAATATGAAGAAGCTAGGAAGGGCTACTCCGACGCGATACGATTTAATCGGGATTACTCACTGGCTTACAGTAATCGTGGTCAGGTTCAGCAAAAACTCGCTCACTATGAGGGGGCTTTAGAGGATTTTAAACAGGCGATCAAGCTTGCTTCCCGGGATTCACCTGCTAGTGATCAAAATCTACAATTCAGGCTGCAGGTAAACGTGGGTGACCTGCTGCTCTTTTTCAGAAGATACGAAGAGGCAATTGCAGCCTATGATGAGGCGCTTAAGCTCGAGCCAGAGAGCCTGGATGTTGTCGCATTCAAAGGAAATCCAATTGCCGCACTCGGCAGGCTGGAAGAAGCATTGGTTCTCATTCAACAGGGTTTCGGTTTTATTGTCTTCGACAAAGATAGTGGAGTTTCGATTAAACATGGGTAAAGCATATGAAGCGAATTGAGATACAGGGATCGAGTCCACTTTTCATCGGTTGCTGGAAAATAGAGCCCGAGTCAATATGTGATGGGGTAGTCGAGTTTTTTGAGACGCACCAGTACAAACAGGAGGCTGGTCAATCCGCCGGCGGAGTCACCGTCGATGACAAGAATTCCACCGACATGACTATTCATCCTCGCGATCTGAAATTACCAGAGTATGAGCCAGTGAAGGCGTATATCGATATCTTGTACGAGTTTTTTAAGGATTACCTGGAACAGTTTCCTTTCTTAGCGTCAATAATGCCGCGCGCCGACGTAAGCTCTTTTAATATCCAGAAATATCTACCGGGAGGCCATTTCAAACTCGAACACTCCGAGCGAACTGCGATAATCAATTCACACCGAGTGCTCGTCTGGTTGACTTACCTGAATGATGTTGAGGATGGTGGTACCACAACATTCACCCACCAGAACCTGCAGGTACAACCAGAAAAAGGTAAGACGGTGATATGGCCGGCTGAATGGACCCATTCTCATACGGGCGATGTTCTAAATTCAGGCACCAAATACATATGTACCGGCTGGATGCACTTTCCACATGATGCCCGGTAGGCTATTTGCCTCTGTTTTCCTCGAAATACCAACAAATGAGCGGAAGCACAGTGAGGAGTTGCTCGGCAATTGCTCCTGCATTGCTCTAATAAGTGACATCCATGTCACGATGCATTGCTCAGGCAACGGGTTCCGGTACTAGTCGCTGGTCGATCAGAACCTCACTGAACTGCAGGTTCGCAAGATTCGCGTACAACTCACAGTCCTGCATCAGTTCGCGGTGAGTACCCTGGGCTATTAATTTCCCTGCTTCCAGTACCACAATTCTGTCGACATTTTTTACAGTTGCCAGGCGATGGGCAATGATCAGCGAAGTGCGGTCTTTCATCAGGCGTTCCAGAGCGTGCTGTACCTGCCGTTCGTTTTCGGCGTCCAGGGCGCTGGTCGCCTCATCTAACAGGAGAATCTCCGGGTCCTTCAAGATTGCCCGGGCGATAGCGATGCGCTGTTTTTGTCCTCCCGATAAACGAACGCCAGATTCACCCAAAAAGCTGTCGTATTGCTCAGGAAGCTCTTCGATGAATTCGCTGGCGTAGGCTGAAGCAGCGGCCTGCTTTACCGATGCTTCATCGGCCCCCGGTCGACCATAGCGGATGTTCTCCCAGACATTGCCGGTAAACATGGCAGGTTGCTGTGATACGATCGCGAGATGGCTGCGTAATTCGGCCGGGTCCAGGTCTCGAATATCGATGTCTTCCATTTTGATACAACCAGAGCTGGGATCGTAGAAGCGAAACAGCATGTCGAAGAGGGTCGATTTTCCGGATCCCGATGGTCCTACCAATGCGACACTCTCTCCAGGTTCAATAATCAGGTTGATGTTGTTAAGAGCCAGTGTTTCCTGGCGGGATGGGTAGGCAAAGCTGAGTTGCTCAATGCTCAATGCCCCGGATGGCTTGTCGGGTAGAGTCTTGGGATCGGCGGGCGCACTGATTTCATTTTCTGCATGCAGCAGGTCCATGAGGCGTTCCAGTGAACCGGCGGCACGTTGCAATTCGGCTATTACGCCGCTGATAGCCGCAACGGCCATTGCCACCATAACTGCGTAGACTATGAAGGCAGTTAGCTCGCCGGCAGACATGACGCCGTTAATTACATCCTGCCCTCCAACCCATATAAGGACAGCTATAGCGGTGAACACCAGTGTCATGACAGAGGTAATTAAAATGGCATTGGTCATCACGCGCTTAAGGGCTATGCTAAATGCATTTTCCACATGATCTGCAAACTCATCCCGGTCATGTTGCTGGTGGTTATAGGCTTGCACGGTCTTAATCTGCAGAATACTCTCGCCTACATAGGCCCCGACATTGGCTATCTGGTCCTGGGTGCTACGGGATAAACGCCTTACCCGGCGCCCGAAAAACATGATCGGTCCGATTACCAGGGGAATGCAGATCAACACTACGCTGGTCAGGCGAGGGTTGGTGATGAACAGGACAATGACTCCGCCAATCAGAATTAGCAGATTACGCAGGGCCACCGATGCTGACGAACCGATAACAGATTGGATCAACGTCGTGTCAGTAGTGATTCGGGACTGGATCTCACCGCTGAGATTGGCTTCGAAATAACCGGGGTGCAAACCGATAATGTGTGAGTACACAGCCTTGCGTAGGTCTGCCGTGACCCGTTCACCGAGCCATGACACCCAGTAAAACCGTGCAAAGCTCCCTATTGCCTGCAGAATAGCAATAATCAGAAAGCCGATAATGGCCTGACCTAAGGAAGAAGTGGAGCTGGCTACAAAGCCCTGGTCGACAATTATGCGAACGTATTGCACCAGGGCAAGACTGAGACCCGCTGTAAAAACCAGCGCGATACCAGCCCAGGAAATTTGTTTCTTATAGGGCTTTAAAAATTGCAGAGCCCCAAGAAGTTGCGAATTGCGCTCATTACTCGGCATGGCAGCAATTTAACAGCAGGCCACCGAAAAGCCAATTCCAGGAGTGCACAAGTAGACCAGGCGCACAGTCAGGCGAGCGCACACAGGGTTCCCACGCTTATGTAGATTAGCGAATCTGTATAGCGCCTCGCCCGGTTGATTTACTGCCTGGTACCGTTCACGGGAATCGCACCGAAGTCGCTGTCGAATTCTCCATCGAGGGAATCGCCCTCAACAGTTCCGGAAAAACTCAGGCTGAGGCTTTGACCGCCGGCATCGAAGTCGACATTGAAGGCAACGCTGTTGCCATCGAACATAATACCCTCAATTGCCTGATCACCCTGGTCGCTGCCCATTATTCCGGTGCCGTCGGCGTTTATCGTCCAGGTACCCCCTTGTTCACCGACGGGCGTAACAATGCTCACGTCCCATACGCCTACACCGGGACTGCCAGGTGCAGCACAGGATGCCAGCAGCGCCATTATTGCAACGCAAGACAAATTTCTGATTAGCTTTATCACTATTTTCTCCTCGAGTTCGAATTGAACGTTAGACTGATGGATATTACCCGTATTTTGCAGCTCATGAAATAGCCGCTTGCCATCGGCTCTGTATTGTCGGGGCAGCGGAGTGGAGAGACTGATGATTTCTCTTGCAACCGAGTTAAAGACCCGGTGCTTGTGCACAACTTTCATGCAGCCATATTGCTCCTGTTAAGAATAGAGCGCAGCAGCTTAAGCTCTCACTACCAGGGCCGGGATTTTCAACCGGCGGATGCCTATGGCAAGCTCATTCGGCCCACACTTGCCTGGAGCGGTACTGAATTGACTGACTACTGATCGGTACAGACCGCAGGATATCGTGGACTTACACCCCGATAGCTTCTATTCTTGAATTACTCAACTGGAGGGCCATCATATGAAACGCCTCACAATAACACTCCTGGCGATACTCTTTCTGCTGCCTGCCTCTGTGCTGGCGCAGCAGCAAGAAAACTACGATTACTGGCAGCACCAGCGGGAAATGGTGTCCAGAGGCCAGCAGGCGATCTTTATGTGCAATGGGCTGTTTACGTCCAATCGCACCCTCGAGCAGATTTTTGACAAGGAACTGGCTTTCTTCCGTGAGCCCATAGGCACCCCGCAAGGCGGCGACTATAAGGTTGACCGCAGTCGACGCGCCGTTGAAATAGGTGCAGCCGGCGCAGTACCGGTGATGCGGGCAGTCTTTCGCGAAGGCATAGGCTGCGTGATCTTGCCGCCGGATCAGGATCTCGATGATATCGACAGGCTTCCAGAATTGACGCTGCCTTACCCACCCGGAGATGCGGCAAGAATTCCCTGGCCTAATGGGGACCTGCTGGAAAACACGGGGCTGCCAACGGTCGTCGATGCGGATGCGCTGCAGGCTGCGTCCGACTGGGCATTCGACCGGGAATCCGAAGAGCAGGTCACCTTGAGCCTGCTGGTTGTCTACAACGGTGAGATCATTCACGAGCGCTATGCGCCGGGCTTCGATGTCACGACTCGCACTCGTACCTGGTCTACTGCCAAGAGTATCGCCGGGACACTCATCGGTATGCTGGTGGACGAGGGTAGGATGGCGCTGGATGAACCGCTTGGATTCGATTGGTATCCTTCTAACCGATCTCCGGAGACAGACCCACGTAATGAGATTACCCTGCGCCATGTGCTGAATATGTCCAGCGGACTGGAGACCATCGACAACCGGGGCCTTGAATATGCCACGGGATCCGGACTGTCCTACTGGGCGGGAGCGAGTTCGGTAGCTGGTGCCCGTAGCCGGGCATTGATTCGAGAGCCGGGCACTTACTGGGACTACGAGAATTACGACACATTGCTGGGCGTGTACGCCATGAAACTGGCGCTGGGTGGCGAAAAGGCCTACGCAGAGTTTCCAAGGAAAGCGCTGCTGGACAAGATCGGCATGCGTAACACGCTTGTCAGCACGGACCGCTTCGGCGATTTTGTACTTAGCAGTCAGGTCTATACCAATGCTCGCGACCTGGCACGCTTTGGCCTGCTCTACCTGCAGAACGGCGTATGGGATGGCGAGCGGTTAATCTCCGAGGATTGGATCGACTTCGTGCGCACCCCGGCACCGGCGACGGCCGACATAGGCGGGATATACGGTGGGCAGTGGTGGTTGGTGCCCGAGGGCAGGGACGATGTCCCGGCAGATGCTTACTCGACATCCGGCAACCGAGGCCAATACACTGTCGTGGTACCGACACACGACATGGTTATCGTACGTCGCGGCCTCGATTATGGCCGGCAGGGATTCGACCGCTGGGGACTGGTCCGAGAAGTACTGAAGGCGGTCGACCAATAGCGCTTTTACAGAATTATTCGATCTACTGAAACTAGTCTGCCGCCGGATCTATTCAGAAAAGGCCTCCAGAACGCCTCGATGTGCCCTGCGATTGCGCCCGCCTGTGGTTCGGAGTATCCCAGTCGTGCTTTGGTTTACGCGGTTTTTGATCAGAAGTTCCTTAATCAGTTTTCTCTATAACCTTGGGAGTGCATTATAATGAATCGTGTAATAGTCAGTTGCGCCACTGCAATAGCAATGGGGTGGTCCTGTGGATTGCTAGCGCAGCAAGCTGATGCCGATGATGTGGAAAGCATCGATGCAATTCTAGCTGCAGTCTACGCAGTAATCAGTGGTGACGCCGGTGAGGCTCGTGACTGGAACTGCTTCCTATCCCTGTTTAGCGAGGGAGCGACGCTAAGCGCGGTCGTGCAGGGCGATAGTGGAAAATTTGAGCGACTCATCATGACGCCAGAGAGTTACATCGAACAGAGCGGAAGCAACCTCGAGAGAGACGGATTTCACGAAGTCGAATTTCACAGAATTACCGAAGAGTTTGGTCAAATCGCTCACGCATTCAGTAGTTATGAATCGAGAAGAACGCAACGCGACAGCTCACTATTCGCACGCGGGATCAATTCCTTCCAGTTAATGCATGACGGTGAGCGGTGGTGGATTGTTTCTATCTATTGGCAGAGTGAAGGACCGGATAATATGATCCCAGCGAAATATGGGGGTTCCTAGATTCTTGAGCACGAATAATAAATTCAATAGACCAACTATGAGAATATTACCAATGAAAAAAACACTTAACGCTGTATCTATTTTAGTACTGCTGTTTGCCTTCGCCGGCGCTTCGTTGTCATACAGTGCCGACAATGACTGGGTAACACTGATCGATGGTACCGATGGCATGGAAAATTTTAATATTCTCGGCGATGCTAATTGGTCGGCGCAGATGAGTGCCATTCAGGCCACCGAAGGCAGTGGCGCCTCGTTTCTTGTTACCAAGCGTGATTACGGTGACTTTGTGGTGCGTGTAGAGTTCTGGGCCAGTGACAATGCCAACAGCGGAATATTCCTACGCTGCCAGGATTCATCGAATATCAATGACCGAAATTGTTATGAGGCCAATATTTTCGATCAGCGCTCGGATCCGGCTTATGGCACTGGCGGTATTGTGCACATAGCGCCGGTCGATGAACCCAGACCCAAGGCGGGTGATCGTTGGAATGTCTACAAGATGACGCTGCGCGGGGATCACCTGCTGGTGGAACTGAACGGCAAGACAACCGTCGATGTACGAGACAGCCAGTTCTCCAGTGGCCCGTTCGCCTTGCAATGGGGGCGGGGAGTCTTACGCTTTCGAAAAGTCGAAGTGATGGAGCTGTAGCGAAACAGCTGGTCGGAATCCCATGGCAAACCTCTTGCGGCGCCTGACACTAATAGCATTGGTATGCGCTTTGACTTACTTCTCCAGTGAGCCAAAGTGGATTACTGAGAGATCTTTTGGCAGGCTCGATGATGGTCGCGATGTGCGGATTTTCACCTTGAAAAATACCCAGGGAACCGAGCTCGAGATCATGGACCTGGGCGCCACCATAGTCAGTCTGAAAACCGCCGATGCCAACGGCAATCTGGCAGACATTACTACCGGATTCGATAATCCGCGCCAGTATCAGGCTGGGGCGGGTTACATGGGTGCATTGGTTGGCCGTTACGCGAATCGCATTGCCAATGGCAGCTTCTCACTCGACGGGCAGGAGTACTCATTGGCTGTCAATAACGGTGACAACGCCATCCACGGTGGCATCGTGGGATTCGATAAGAAGATCTGGGAAACCAGCTACGACTCGAACCAGAGTGAATCCACTCTTAGTCTTACCCTGATCAGCCCAGACGGGGAGGAAGGCTATCCGGGTACAGTCTCTGCCAGGGTGACGTATATCTTGAACGATCAGAATCAACTTGTTATCGACTATTCCGCAACCACGGATGCGGCTACTGTCATAAACCTGACCCAGCATGCCTACTTCAATCTGAACGGGCAGGGAGCAGGGTCCATCCTCGACCACAAAATCATGATTAATGCCGATCAGTACACTCCAGTCGACAGCAAGTCGATTCCTACCGGCGAGATCGCCTCGGTGACAGGAACGCCCCTGGATTTTCGTTCCGCAAAGCTAATCGGGCGAGACATCGATGACGATCATGAGCAGATGCAATTCGGTTCCGGTTTCGACCACAACTTTATCATCAATAATTCTGGAGCCGATGAAATCGCAATGGCGGCATCTGTTTTTTCACCCACTACCGGGCGCACGTTAACCGTCTACACCGACCAGCCCGGCATGCAGTTTTACACCGGCAATTTTCTAAATGGGAGTTTAGTCGGCAAGCAAGGTGCCGTGTACCAACGTCGTAATGCATTCTGCCTGGAAACGCAGCATTACCCGGATAGCCCGAATAAGCCAAATTTTCCTTCCACCGTTTTACGCCCCGGTGAAGAATACAAAACTCGTACGGTCTTTGAGTTTGGAGTGCGTAACTAATGATATTGGGTTGCTAGTCTAGGGATGAGTCATTGCTGTTTCTATAATTCTGGAGAATCCTCTGCTGCATTATCATCATCAGACTTATCTCCTAACAGCTTGCCGTAGTATTCCGCCAGCATGGACCATCCGTAACTCGTAGCGACTTCGCCGATAATTGGGCCAATCTCGTTTCCATCCATCAGCATTTCAGCGATATCCAGGCACATGTGCCAGCCCGCTGCCGACGGGGGAATCCATTCTGGATTTTCAACGGTCTGACGCAGTGTGAGTGTTGTGCCGGATTCGCTGGCAGCCAGCTCCCAACGCAACAGGCTTTCCCCCCAGGAATACTCCAATACTTCATTCGGAATAACTTCCTTTACTTCCGATTCATAAACTTCCGGCGTGCTGCCATCGATCATATTGATGGAGACAGCGCCAGTTTCGGTGAGGTTTCGACTCGGACGATAGGGTGCCCATTTGGGAAGCTGTTCAGCGTCGGTCAATGCAGCCCAGACCCTCTCCGGCGGTTGGCGCAATTTCCGTACATAGACAAGCGTTGAGGTGTTTTCTGAATGCTCAACATGAGCCGGAGCTGGGGCAGTGGGTTTGTAGTCTTCAATTTGCATCAGAGTGCCTCCTCGTTATCCAGCCACTATTCCAGAGAATTCAGGGTGTTGTCCATAGCTGGCGGTCCAGTTTCTGGCCGTGGCCAGGACATCCCTGCGTTGACAGCATTTTGGTGCTCTGATATTTTTTTAATTCCTGTATAACCACAGGCGCAAGTGCCAGAATGAGGGTAGCTAGTGACCTATCAGTCTATTTCTTCGAGGTGATCCGTAATGAGAACAATTAGAATTCTATTTCTGCTTTGCCTGGCAATGCCTGTTTTCGCACAGCAGCCCGTACCCGAAATTGCATTTGAGACTGTACCAAATTTTCTCAAGTATTCACCCGATATGAATCTCGGTGAGATATTAGGGGTCGCGGTAAACTCTCAGGGCAACATCGTGGTGTTGAATCACCCTGGCAGCGCCAACGTCGGGCCGATCTGGTCCAACTCCACCACTTCGCTGCTCGAGTTCGACAGCGATGGCCGTTATCTGCGGGAAATTGGCAAGGGTGTCTACGGGATTGCCTATGCCCACCAGGTGCGCTTCGACCAGTACGATAATCTCTGGGTCGTGGACAAGGGTGCCAACACAGTCATACAGTTCGATCCTCAGGGTTATGTGCTGATGAATCTGGGGCGCCGGGAAGAGGGCTACCACGGTGACGTGGTGCTTGCCACCCAGGCCGAGGCCAGGGCGTTTGGCGGCTATTTCGGCGGCCCGACGGATGTAGCCTGGGATCAGGCGGAGAACATCTATATCAGCGATGGTTATGTGAATTCCCGCATGGCGAAGTTCGACCGCGACGGTAATTTTCTGATGGATTGGGGATCTTACGGTTCTGAAGTGGGCCAGTTCAATCTGCCCCATGCCATGCAGATCGACCGCAACGATAATATCTATGTCGCCGACAGGAGCAATCGCCGCATCCAGGTCTTCGACACCGACGGAAATTTTCTCAGAATGATCCTGCTGGATGTTCCCTATCCTGCCGATTATCAACCCCCCTACGGTGCTCCCAATCCAGACCGGCCAGTACGCGAGACACAACCCTGGGCGATGTGTATCAGCAATACCACGCCGCAGTATCTGTATGTCGCCGACAATGAGCCGGGCCGCATCTACAAGATCAGCACCGATGGCACCATCCTTGGCTGGCTAGGCAAGTCCGGCCGCCGCGACGGTCAGTTCAATTGGATCCATGGGCTGGATTGCTCTCAGGAAGACGTGCTGTACGTGGCAGACATGAACAACTGGCGTGTGCAGAAGTTGCTGCTCGATCCCTGACGGTTCCCGGCGTATCTCCAAAATCTCGATGAAATAGCGCTAACTCCTCATAAATACTGACTTGTAGCATAGCGTTATATAATTTAATATATAACGCTATTTTGCCAGGAATCGTTCTAAATGCGGACCGTACAGCTACTAAGCGTGGCGGCGTGCCTGTTGCTAGGCCAGGCTCATGCCGAGCAGGTCATGGTGGCCGTGGCGGCCAATTTTTCCGCTGCCAGCGAGGTGCTCGAAGCGGAATTCGAGGCTGCGTCCGGGCATTCGGTAGAAACCGCGCTCGGGTCTTCCGGCAGATTCTTCGCGCAGATTACCAATGGCGCGCCGTTTCAAGTCTTTCTCTCCGCCGACCAGGACAAGCCAGCGGCCCTGGAGGAGGCAGGCTTTGCCGTCCCCGGTTCCCGATTTACCTATGCCATTGGCAGCCTGGTGTTGTGGTCAGCTGATTCCAATTACATCGGAAGTGATGGGCAGGTTCTGGCAGAGGGTCAGTTCGAACGACTCGCCATCGCAAATCCGCGCCTGGCACCCTATGGCATTGCCGCCGTGCAGGTGCTGGATAGGCTGAACATCGATGCAGCGACGCGCAGCAAAATAATCCTGGGCGAAAATATCGCGCAAACCTATCAGTTTGTCAGCACCGGCAATGCCGAGTTGGGCTTCGTGGCACTTTCACAGGTCGTCGCGGCTGGCCGTATTGCTACCGGTTCCGGCTGGATTGTGCCAACGCAACTACATGAGCCGATTAGGCAGGATGCCGTGTTGCTGGAAAAAGGTGCAGCGAGTGTGGCGGCGCAAGACTTCCTTGAATTCCTGCGCAGCAGCAGAGGCCAAGAAATAATTGCGTCTTTCGGGTACCGGACCGAGGAAGATTGAGATGGCGTTCTCCGCTGCCGACCTGACCGCAATCCTGTTGACACTCAGGCTGGCCACAACCGTTACCGTGATATTGCTATTGATCGGCACGCCCATCGCCTGGTGGTTGGCCAGAACCCGCTCCTGGTTCAAGGGTCCGGTCGGCGCGCTCGTCGCACTCCCCCTGGTACTGCCGCCAACCGTGCTTGGCTTCTATCTGTTGATTGCCTTAGGTCCCAACGGTCCGATCGGACAATTCACTGCAGCCCTGGGCCTGGGGACGCTGCCATTCACTTACTGGGGGCTGGTAGTCGGGTCGGTGTTCTATTCTTTACCGTTCGTCGTGCAACCCCTGCAGAATGTGTTTGAATCCATCGGCGAGCGGCCACTGGAAGTCGCGGCGACCCTACGTGCCGGTCCCTGGGATCGCTTCTTCAGCGTGGTCCTGCCGATGGCGAAACCGGGCTATTTAACGGCTACCGTGCTGGGCTTTGCCCACACCGTCGGCGAATTCGGTGTGGTACTCATGATCGGTGGCAATATTCCAGGCCAGACGCGCGTGGTCTCCGTACAGATCTACGATCATGTCGAAGCACTGGATTACGGGCAGGCCCATTGGCTGGCGGCGGCTATGCTGCTTTTTTCTTTCCTGGTGCTACTGTTGGTTTACGGCGCGCGGGGCAAGTCGCAGGCCTCGGCTATGAGGTATGGCGCGTGATCGAGGCAGCGACCCCAGGCATTGTGGCCAAGTTTTGTCACACATTCGGGGCAGAGCTGCGGCGGTCATTCTCACTCGATGTCGAGTTGCAGCTGCCTTCGTCAGGAATCACCGCGGTGTTTGGCGAATCCGGTTCCGGTAAGACCACGCTCCTCAGATGTATTGCCGGATTGCAAAGAGTGCAACGGGGCAATCTATCCATTCGGGATGATATCTGGCAGAACGAGCAGACCTTTATTCCCACCCATGCACGCCCGCTTGGCTTTGTGTTTCAGGAATCCAGTCTGTTTCCCCACCTGAGTGCATTCGGTAATCTGCACTACGCCATGAAGCGGGCCGATGGCGGCGTCACGCAACAGGAGTTCGATCGTATTGTCGCGCTCATGGGAATCGAAGAACTGAGTAACCACTATCCGGATCAATTGTCCGGGGGTGAAAAACAGCGCGTAGCGATTGCCCGCGCCCTACTGATTAAACCGCGTCTGCTGCTGATGGACGAGCCTCTGGCGTCGCTGGATCTGGCGCGTAAGCAGGAGATTTTGCCGTACCTGGAAACGTTGCGGGAAGAGATTGAGTTACCGATATTGTATATCACTCATTCTATCGGTGAAGTCGCCCGGCTGGCGAACTATCTGGTGGTAATGGAGCAGGGCAGGGTAGTGGCGCAGGGCGACTTGGCAGATGTGCTTTCCCGCGTCGATCTTCCAGTGCGGCTCGGTGAAGACAGCGGCGTGGTGGTTCAGGCCACAGTGGTGGAACGCGACTCGCAGTGGAATCTGCTGCGGGCCGAATTTCCTGGAGGCGAACTGTGGATTCCTGATGGGGGCGATGCCCTGGATGAGAAAATTCGTATTCGAATCCTGGCGCGTGATGTGTCTCTGGCGCTCCAGAGCCATGATGATTCCAGCATCGTGAATCGCCTGCAGGCTGAGGTCGTCGAGATCAAGGACGATGTCGATGGTGCCATGGCGCTGGTAAAACTGCGCATCGATTCAACCCTGTTGCTGGCGCGGATCTCGCGCCGCTCGGTGCATCACATCAGCATCAATCCAGGCAGCCGGGTGTGGGCCCAGATCAAGTCGGTGGCAATTCAGCGCTAATTGCCGCAACCGTTGATCAGCCGTTCAGCAGAATAATGCTGGAGGCCTTGAACAGGGCACTGGCATTGTCGCCTTTCTTCAGACCCAATTCACTCACGCTAACGTTTGTTATGATTGCGCAGAGTGATTTTTCATCACCGAGGTCGAGTATGATTTCACTGTTCACCTGGCCCTTATTAATTTTGGACACAACTCCGATAAGTTGATTGCGGGCGCTGGTCTTCAGGTCGGCCTCCTTAGTAAGCAGGATCCAGGAAGACTTGATGAGGGCGATGCAGTAGCTGCCTATTTTCAGCCGCATGTTCTTCAGGCTGTCATCGGTAATCAGCGCCGTCAAGCTGACCGAGTCGCTGATGGCGAGTTCCACTTCTGAATTGACGGCGCCGGGAGTAATCGCCGTCACCGTGCCGTGATACTGATTGCGGGCACTGCTGCGAAGTGTATTGCTGCGCATGAATTTTGCGATGTCATCCACTGACTGGAGCTTGCTGCCGAGCTGCGCGACGAAGGCCTCGTGTTCCCGTTTGATCTGTGTAAAACCCTGTATGATCCCCCGGCCGTGCTCGGTCAGTCTGGTACCGCCGCCACGAGTCCCACCCGCGGAGCGCAGCACCAGGGGTTTTTCCGACATATTGTTCATGGCATCGATGCGATCCCAGGCTGTCTTGTAGCTGATGCTGACTTTTTTGGCGGCGGCAGAAATGGAGCCGCATTCGTCCACAGCCGCCAGTAGCTGGATCTGGACCTCGGTGAACGATTCCCTGTCGGCACTCAGTACGGACAGCTTGCCCCGCAGCGAAGTGCTCTTCTTGTTCGGCATGGCTTAAGGACTCTGCTGTGCATCTACCTGGAGGAGCCATTGTACAACAGAGGCGGTGGCAGTGATTAATTCGCTACTAGCAATTGACCCGATCTGCCAGCAGTGGCATAACAGTTATTCCCGATATCCGATTACCTATGCCGAATAAGCCATTCAGGATTAAAACCATGAAGACAATGAAAACAATGAGACTCAATAGAGTTACTTCAGCACTGCTGGTGTTGGGATTAGTCGGTGCAGCCCTCGGGGTTGCAACGGCACAGCAGCCACCGACTCTTACGCCGGAGCAGTTGGATAGACTCACTATCCGGCCGATCCCTGGAAAGGAAGGGCTCTACCTGTTGCCGGGTTTCGATGGCTCGCTGTCCGGCGGCAATGTCGCGGTGCTGGTAACTGGCGAGGGGGTGCTTATCGTCGATAACAAGTTCGCCTATAGCTACGACAACATTACCCGCCAGATCGCTTCTGTCACCACACAACCGATTCGCTACGTGCTCAATACTCACCACCATTTCGATCATGCTGGCAGCAATGCCGACTTCATGCCGCAGGCACAGGTAATCGGGCATGAGAATGTGCGTGTGAACATGTTGCGCAATGCCGGTCCGAGCGCCGATCCAGTCGGTGCACCACCGATTACCTTCTCCGACAAAACCAGCGTCTTCCTGGGTGGCGTACCGGTGGAGGCCCACCACCTGGGCTGTGGACATACCAACGGCGATTCGGTGATTTACTTTCCAGATCAGCAGACTGTACACACCGGTGATCTATTCATCTGGGGTAACCGACTGGATGGTAGCACCCTGGCGCCGTTCATCGACTATGACAACGGTGGCTGTGCGGCGGACTGGATCGCCACACTGGATGGTTTACTTCAGCTGGACTTCGACACCGTCATTCCAGGCCACGGGCCACTGCTGAACAAGGCCGAAATCCGCATCTTCCGCGACAAGTTCGATCATCTGGTGTCGCGCATCACCGCGCTGATCGATGCCGGTATAGGGCGCGATGCTATCGTGAGCGAGCTGGATATTAATGACCTGAACTGGCCGTTGGCACCGGCTGCAATCCAGGCCATCTACGATGAATTGACGTCTGGTTAGCAATGATTTACGAAGTAGAAGGCGACATCATGCTCACCCGGGCGGAGGCCATCGCCCACGGTGTGGCTAGCCACGATCCCATGAACCAAGGCATGGCGCGCAAGCTGCATGAACGCTTTCCGGCCATGGTTGAGGCCTATAAGCAATGGTGTCAGCAAACCAATCCGCAACCTGGCGAGATCTGGCTGTGGGGCGATCCTGACAAGCTGCTGATTATCAATATGATCACCCACGAAGGCGATGCCGAGGATGGCCGGCCGGGTAGACCACAGAAGATAGCCGTCAACCGGACCTTCCGAGCGCTCAACAAACTGGTGGTAGACGAACGGATTAAATCCGTTTCCATGCCAAAAATTGGTACCGGAGTCGGGGGGCTGGACTGGCACGAGGTGCGTGGCATGATGGACTCCCAGCTCGGCGAGTTGCTCATCCCCTTGTTTATCTGTATCCCGTCAGAACATATGGGACCAATTCGCCTTAAATCCTAAGGGAGACTTCTGATACATTTAACTATGAATACAGGAGTCAC
>PBYU01000040.1 GCA_002730035.1 Gammaproteobacteria bacterium
GCCTGGATCACCTATGACAGTGTGGAATGGCGTGAGGGAGAGGAACATCTCACTAGATATGAGTCAAGTCCGGGCATATTCCGCTGCTTTTGCCGCCATTGCGGGTCGGGCCTTATCGGTGTCGCCCCTGATCACAATCTGGCAGGGGTCTACGCAAGAACCCTTGACGGTGACCATGGGTTCGCGCCATCGACCCACATCCATACCAGCAGTAAAGCGCCTTGGTACCAGATTCAGGACCATCTACCCCAGCTCCCGACCGAATGACGTCAGGCTAATTCCATCGAAAAAAAACTAAGGGACACTGATAAATTAGTAACTTAACTAATTGCAAATTCGCAATAGACAAAAGTGGCAGGCCTATTAGTCAGGTCTGGACCGAGGAGGATTGGTGCCCAGGGGGACGATTTCTAGAAGGATTCCTCAGTTATTCGTTTAATCAATTGATTGAAAGAGACATTGGTTTTCGAACAACCGCGAAGGATTTTAAGTAGGTCGCGTGACCGATTCATCAGTTAAATCAATGAGTTAAAAGAGCGAAATCAAAGTGTGCTATAGAATTGACCAAATTCTTAAAAATTTCACGACACCCCCCTACATATTTACCTATTAATCTATTTGTTTTTGGTCTGACTTTGTGTAGGTTATTACAGTTTCAGGCCAGCTTAAGCTTATTGCCGGGAGGGGGCATGAAACCTGAAATCAAGTTTCGATTACTCTTATCGTTTTTATTTGTATGCCTGCTTGGGTTTTTGACTGGTTCTTATTTTCTGTGGGATTCGGATGAAATGCTGGAGGTCTCGCAGGATGAGAATTCATCACTTCCAGACAGCGTTGAGGGACGATTGGAATCCTTGCTGAATCAAGAAGATGCGTCTATTGATCCGCAAAACACCACTAGCCTGCAGGGTGAGAATTTATCAATTCTAGACACCGTAGAGGCACGATTGGGATCCTTGCGGGGTCAAGAAGATGCGTCTATTGATCCGCAAAACACCACTCGCCTAGTTGGACAAAATTATAGAACAAATTCAATCGAACGAAACCGACGAATACAACGCGCGCAGCAACAGGCGGATTTAAATCTTAACTCCTCTTCGGGATTAGGAGCATCAGATTCTAACGGAAGTAGTTCTAGCTCTGAGTCACTACAGTTCAGTCTTAATGAAACAGAGACTGAATATCAGGTTCTTATTCAAATTCCCTCAGATCACGAATTGGAGATCAGCACAGATCTAGAGGCAAGCCTTTTTACTGTTAATGGAACACTTACGCAGATCTTATCAAACAACACTAATAGCACGGTATCCAACTTCACCGGTGGAAGTCAATTTACGAGAAGTTTTGATTTGACCGAGCCTGTTAACGAATTAGGGCTCTACACACAGACACAAGAAGGCGGGCTGGTTATTGGGATCCCTAAAAGATAGGGTAGGAAGGATACTGNCCACGACTGCATGGCAGGTTTTTGTTCCTGACAAAACCTGCATTTCCACTATGACGTGCATGAATGCACTAATGCCTCGATGGCAGGACGCCATTGAGCGGCCCATGGTGGGTAGAAGCAGGAGGTAGAGCAACGCATCGTGACATGGAAGTCACTTATTAGAGCAAAGCATCGTGACATGGATGTCACCTATTAGAGCAATGCAGGAGCAATTGCCGAGGAGCAGTTGCCGAGAGGATCGATTGCTAGAAAAACACTTAAACTATTCGGTTATCAATTCTCTTGAATGCTGCACCCCTCCGTCCGCTTAAGTCGGCGATTGATTTACTTGAGACCTATTATCTCGTAATTCCCCTCGGTTTTGAGATGCACATACACATCTTCATCATTTCCATTGCGCCAATACCAACCGTGTGAACCGGCAAACGGAGCAGTGATTGAGCCCTTCATTTCATTGTTGTTGGCGGCGGCAAAACTTTCAAAATAGCCGGTGGTGTCGCCTTGTGGCTCGCCGTGCAAGTCAAAATACAGGTCATTGTCACCACTACTCCATTCATAGATAAGCTTGCCGTATTGTTGCAGAGCGAATTTATACTCAAGCCCGCTATTGGCCGGGATTAAGACCATGGTCTGGTCTTCGCGATAGCCAGGGTCATCTGACAAATATGGAATCCCCAACGCTTGCTCCTGTGGGTTTGCTAGAACAGTTAGTCCCAAACTGTTCCCAATACCCGTAGGGTCGATGTTATATTCCGCTGGAAGCACGAGGCTTACAAAAATCACTGTNGCTATCACAATTGCAACCAGTAACGCCTTTACTAGCGTCCGAGTGGATTGGATAGACAGATTCTCTTCGCTCATTTCAGGTCTCTCATTTTATGCTCCGGGGCTTATCAAGAAGCCGGTAAGTTGATACATGGTCAGAATAACCCCGCCACTCATCAACAGTGTATTGCTGGCTGTTGAAAACTTGAGATAGCTGTCGTAGTTACGCCATAAGCTAAGCGCAATCAGCACAAAGCTAAGCGCAATAAACTGCCCTATTTCAACGCCGACGTTGAACGCTAGCAGATTCTGCAATAAGCCATCGCCACCAAATTCAAATTCCTGCAACTTGGTCGCTAGCCCAAAACCGTGAAACAAGCCAAAAACTAATACGGCAGCCCTGGTGTCGGGTTGATAGCCCGTCAGGCGTTTGAAACCGCCCAGATTATCGAAGCCCTTGTAGACGATAGAAAGTCCGATCACTGCATCGACAAGGAAGGCATTCACCTGAATATCATTATAGACGCCGAATATTAGGGTGAGAC
Source organism: Gammaproteobacteria bacterium (assembly GCA_002730035.1). Taxonomy (GTDB): domain Bacteria; phylum Pseudomonadota; class Gammaproteobacteria; order Pseudomonadales; family Pseudohongiellaceae; genus UBA9145. The sequence continues at coordinate 2,758 of PBYU01000040.1, forward strand.
TATGACCAATCGTAAAGAAGCTAACGTAAATCAGCACGTCCCTGGTTCGATACAGGAAGAAAATAACGCCGACCAGAAAGAGTAAATGGTCATAGCCAGTGACCATGTGTTTTGCGCCAATATAGAGGAAGGGGACAATGGCCACACCCTCGTTATTGATCAGAAATTGCTGCGTGCTCTCATCTACACCGTGAGCTAAGGTGATGACGGGAAACAGACTAATCAGTATTAACCAGAGATAGCGCGGATAAATTTTCATTTTTGCAGCCGTTGGTTTGCCCTGATAGATGAATATGGGCAAGCTAGCACAAGGGTGTGGGCTTTTGAACTGGAAGGTGGAAGAAGGGGGCACTAATAACTTAGTGAGCTCTATTGCTTGGGAGGGATTTCTAAAGTTGTTAAGTTATTAGTATCCCCTAGTTTTTTCCAATCCCTAAACTTAGTAAGTGCATTGGAATGGCAGAGAGTCAGGGATCCGAAACGGGTAGGAGCGAATTCCTTGATGAAACTCACTCTTACCCAATAGGACTAATTCAATTCTTCGCTAGAGATGAATCGCCATATCGCATCTTCCTCCTGCTGCAACCTATATCTATAGGTATTTGATCCAAGCAGACTGGTATAGGAAACAGGGCCGACAGTCGCGTAGTCATTCTCAACACTAATCACCATGGATTCCATGTCAATGACGTGATCTTTCAGAACGCCCTGATCGACGAGGACACTGAAGAAACCGGCAAGTACCGCTTTGCTCGTTCCCTGAGCATCTTCGAATTCTTCAGAATAGGAATCGAGGATGGTTTCTAAGTTTCCTTCTCGTTCAGCAGTGTGGTAGGTGTCTAAAGCGGCAAGGATTTGCTGCTCGGCTGTTGGTATTGGCTGTGACGTGCAACTAACGCCAATTAGCATTACAAATAGGCTGATCAAATATCGCATGAAGTATCTCCAAATCTAAGTGTGTATATTAAGAGATGCGACAAATACAGATTTGGATGCAAGCAGACAAAAGGAAGAGCAATTTTTCTCAATCCCGGTTGATCAAAGCGGTTAGAATGCTTTGATCAGAGTCTGGTTTGAAAGATTTGAAAGAGATGGTGCTTGGAGGGGCGCTTTCTAGAATAGCTCCAACAAAATCGGTTAAGAACTATCCGAAAAGAAGCATTGGTTTTCGAACCACCGCGAAGGATTTTCAATAGAACGTGTGACTGATTCCTTATGCGGTTATATGAGTTAAAACTGCGAATTCAATCTGTGCTATGGAATCATGAGTTGAACTCGCTCAACACTGCTGTATGTTTGCTCTGACCCCAATAATTATGTCTTGATGGCGGAAGGCTATGGTACCGCTTTATTCAGCAATCTCTACAGCAAGCTGGTCCTCTTCCACCACATCACCCTCAGTGATATGAACTGCTACCACCTCGCCAGAAGCAGGGGCTTCGTAAGGTACTTCCATTTTCATTACTTCAAGAATGAACAATGTGTCGCCCGCTTCTACACGCACACCCGGTTTCGTGAGCACTTTCCAAACCGACCCGCCGGTTTCCAATTCAATCTTTATCATGCCTCGATAATCCTCTACTGTTGCTATGGTCGTATGGAAAAGCGTGCCGGCCCGAGCAATGCTGGAAGCAGCGGCTGAATACGGTCTACCCAACGGCAAAGCTCTACTCTCGTCTGACGCGGATCGATTAGATCATGGACTCCAAGCGCCTCTGCTCGTGGAAACGGAGACTGACGCGCAACCAATTCCTCTTCCAACTCACGGCGCCGTGCTTCTGGATCAGGTGCTGCAGCGATTTCTCTCTGGAAGGCGACCGCAACTCCTCCTTCTATCGGCAACGGCCCGCTTTCTGCCGATGGCCAGGCAAGTACGTATCCTTCCGGTCCGTAATGTGCAGCCTGTGCAACACCAAAGGAACGCCGGATCATTACAGAAGCCCAGGGCACAGTCGTCATCGCCGCGGTGAGAACCGCTGAAGTGCCGTGTCTAATGGTCGCCTCGCGTTCGGCCCGGCTACCAATCATGAATCCGGGTTCATCCACCAGGCTGATGATAGGCAGGCTGAATGTTTCACAAAGTTCCATGAAGCGGCGTGCCTTATGTGCTCCGTCCGCGGTCATTGAGCCGGCAAGAAATTTACAATTATTTGCCCAGACGCCCACTGATTGCCCATTCAACCGAGCGAGCCCGGTAATCTGGGAGCGGCCATAGCCAGCGCCCATTTCGAAGAAGCTGGTTTGATCAAACACCGACTGAATAATGCGCCGCATATCAAAAGCCTTTCGTCGGTCACGCGGCACAATGTCGAGCAATGTTTCGTCGGCACGTTCGACCGGGTCGCCGCAATCTATCACCGGTGCCAGCTGGTCAATATTGGCTGGCATAAAAGAGAGAAATCGCCGGATTTCAATCAAGCACTCTGCCTCATCCGCCGCGCCATTATCCACCGTGCCATTCTTGGTGTGCACTTTCCAGCCACCAAGCTCATCTTTGGTTTTCTTCTCCCCCATCGCCCGCTCCACTACTGCAGGACCAGCAGTCAAAATCTGTGCTGTCGCCTTTGACATAACGGAGAAATGTGAGGCGACAAGCCGGCCGGCCGGCAGGCCCGCCACCGCGCCAAGTGCTGCGGTTGCTACCGGCACTGTCGCCATGGCCTCTGCAACAGAGCGAAATCGTGCCGGCGCATTGACCGGTCCTGGTAAACTCGCACCCTTACCGCCAGTTCCACCCACACTGCCACCTGACCCTTCATGGAGGCGCACGAGCGGCAGCTTATATTGCACAGTCAATTCTTCGGCATACACGCTTTTGCGCAGGCCCGCAGGGGAGGGCGAACCGCCCCGCATGGTAAAGTCCTCGCCTGCAACAACGATTCTTCGCCCTTCAACCTTGCCAAAACCGAGCACGAAGTTGGCCGGGTCAAAGCTGATTAGTTCGCCGTTCTCGTCAAGATTCGCTGCGCCCGCGGCCGGGCCGACCTCTTCAAAACTGCCAGGATCCAGCAGTTTGTCGATCCGTTCTCGAATGGTTAAACGCCCTTTGCCATGTTGTTTAGCTATAGCATCCTCACCGCCTTGCTCAAGCGCTAGCTGCCGACGTCGGGCAATTTCATCAGTTTCTGTTTTCCAGTTCATTTGCACATCATATTCAAGTTGAGAAGAAAAGGGGAGAGAGAAAATGGGACAGATTTATTTGCCAGCTTTAAATCGAGAGATGGCTGGGGTTGGTGAAGGTAAAGAGAGTTCGCCAATTTGTGATGCCGTTTCTCGCAATCAACTAATAGATAGCTTGGCATTTATCGATGAAATAAAGATGAAAGTTGGGCTGAGGATAGAGAACCGATGGCGAGGTCGTCCGCCTTGTTCATTAAAATAAATTTGTCCCCTTTTTACTAATCTTGGGTTGCGATATTTTCCAGGTAACCATCCCTAACAATTGTTGCTGTTTTATGTTCGCCGGAATGGTGCCAACCAGGGGGCATGATAAAGTAGAGGAACTTACTGACCAGGCCAGGGGCATTGAAAATATCTTTGGCAAGGGCCAGAAATTCCCCAAAATAGACATCGAAAAAGTTTCCGGAGTCTATTTTTCGGTTAATTCCGTATTCTATTGCCACCTCCCTTTGTTCTTCCTGATAGGTTTTAAATGCCCTATCCCATATATTGAGTAGATTACAATAGTTGGTATCTATATATAATGGATTTCGAGCGTGGTGGACTCTATGGTGCGATGGGGTCAGCATAATCTTGTTCAGAAATCCGAACCTGGCATCTTTTATCATATTTTCTCCCACGTGGATGAAAGCTCCGTAGGATCCATCAATAAACATGATGAGGAATAACATTTCTGGCTGTACGCCCAACAAAATACACACTGTTGTGCGAATAGTATCGGCATAGGGCGCCTCTAAGAAAAAGTGAGCGTAATTAACCGATAGGTTCATATTTTCGGGTGCATGATGGGTAGAATGGAGGCACCAGAATAGACGCACTTTATGTCCGAGGTAGTGGTGGATGAAATGCCCGAGCTCCCAAACAATGTAACCGTAGATGAACCAATACCAGGTCATTTCCGTTTGAAAGGGTGCATATTTTTGGAACACGCCGATGCAAATGACCACCATACCTAGCGCTATAAATCTTCCAATAAATCGGTTGAAAACATAGATCAGAAAATTAATCTTGTAGACTTTGGTATCGGATTTTTTGTAAATCAGGCCCAAGATCAATTCGAAAATAAGAAGTAGGGGGATAATGGGGCTAATAAAGGCACGGATACCGTCATAAGTCGTGAAGACACTGTAATCGCCCGTCTTTAGAATTTCCCAAGCTTGGGAAATTCGCAGAAAGCCCAATATTTCGTTGTATAGCGTTAAAAGAATTTCCATTTGTGATGTTTTAATTTAGTGAATGTTAATTTCTGTTAGTTGTCTGCTGTGATGATAAGTGGTTTTGAGCGCTAAAGCATCTAAGATAGTAACTAGACACAAAATAGCAATACCAGATTCATCCCTACAGTTCTTTACCCAAATGTGAGATTCTCTAATTCAGCTATTTCGAGGTCGTCCCATGCAGTGTATTAAGTATCTCTTCTTATCGAACGCTCACCGTGCTCGCAACTTCGATGTAGATAACAGACTGAAATTGTCACTAGCTGCTGCGCAACAGATGAGAATTTATTCAATGGTGAAAGCAGCGACGCTTGCTGGCTTTTTCTGGTTTTGTATTCTATTTCTCCAGGGTGTAAATAGCTTCGCCGCAGAAGGCGAATCTCGATTTGCCATTCCATCCACAGATGAAGGCTTACCGGGGGTGGGGCCGATCCGGCGATATGAATGGTTTCAGAATCTCTGGCAGAGTCGTCGATCGAGCTGGGCTGAAACCATCGAGCTGGATCAGGGTGCGGTAGTTTTTCTGGGTGATTCCATCATGCAGGGCTGGGGTGGAGGACTGAGCGCTGCGTTTCCGGGAATGAAGGTCGCCAATCGCGGTATCAGTGGTGATACCTCTCGAGGAGTGTTAATTCGGCTTGAAGAGGATGTGTTCGCCGTGAATCCGACCGCTGTTGTTCTCCTGATTGGTACCAATGACCTCGAAGAGAACGCCGCGCTCGAAGTCATCGCCGATAATGTCCAGTTAATCCTGGATGCTATTTCCAGTTTCAATCCAGAAATGCCCATCATTTTCTGCGAAGTCATGCCGAGTTCAAGCCTGATGAGTAGACCCACTGCACAAATCCAAAGGGTGAATGCACTGTATCGCGAACTATTGAGTGACTATCCACAGCTCACACGGCTGGACACGTTTTCACTATTTGACAATGGTGAGGGTAATGCCGATCCGAAAGAGTTTCCGGATTTGCTTCATCCCAATGAAATTGGATATGCAAAATGGGCAGAAGCGTTACGGCCTGCATTGCGACGATTAGGATTGATAGAGTCAGAGTAAAAGTTACAGTACTTGTAAAAAAGGGCTTGGTCGTGAGACCAAGCCCCTTTTTTTATCAGCTAACTGCTGTCAGCTTGATCGAAATGTCTTCGAGCTTAATCCTGAGTTGCCCACTGACTTTGATCAGCGTCCTTCCAGGTCATGAATCCGAAGAACATTT
>PBYU01000041.1 GCA_002730035.1 Gammaproteobacteria bacterium
TAGCGCATAGGCTGCCTTTTTTATCTCTTCAGCACACCTGCTTGGATAGTCGATGCCAATTCGATATCGACCTGGCATTGGTGCGATAAAGCGAATTTCCTCAACCCCTATTTCATCTGTCCCACAGCGAATATCATCTGATATCTCCCCCCCGGACTTACTCTTCCGGTTAGCAAAATAGACAGTCTCCAGCAGTGGATCGGTGACATACAGATCCAGATCCGCCTCTGCCCCGAAGGCTAGATGTACCGCCAACCCTTCCTGCAATTCGGTTTGCACATCCCGATCGAGCAGGTAGGCGCTAAGCTCCAGACCCCTCTTGTCCAGTTCTGCCTGCTGTTTTGCTTCTTCTGCTTCCGGGTTCGAGCAGCCTGCCAGCAACAGAAGCTGAACGGATAGAAGTAACGCTGCCCGGCTACGGATTGAAACTGACCTGGGGTACATCAATCTGCCCATCAACATCCAAGCGGATTATCCGAGGTATCCCGGTCTCAATTTGCCAGGTCGGTGCATTCGAATTCGAAGTCCAGACACCACCATCAGCAGAAAAATCAATTTCACGCGAATAGGTCACCTGGGTTGGCAGGGGGAAGATGGTGAACTTGCCTTTATCCTGCTGATAGCGGATCAAACTGTCACTGTTTGTGCCGCAAACCCATACATCATCCGTTTTGAGATCAACGTTGAGCGTATAGGGTGCATCTGCACCAAGAAGCTCGGCCGGTAATTCAAAGTGTTCAAACTCCTCTGTTTCAGGATCAAACTTTGAGATGAGGTTGGATGAAAACCCGGGAATCCACAACATGCCCTTCGAGTCAAAACGCATTCGCCGCGGTGCTGAAAAAGGTGTGTCGATCACCTTGACCTCGTAAGTGTCAGGATCGATACGCCCTATCCTATGGGCATTCAGCTGGCTGAACCAGACGCCACCATCAGGGGCTATATCAATGCCATAGGGGAAAGGTATGTCAAGGCCCTCACTGGTGCTGGCCATTTCCGTCAGATCAATCCACTGACCAAGCCACATCATGATGGGGAGCATGCGTAACATGACCTCCTCACCAAAATCCCTTGCGGGAACCCGGATCAAGTCATGCTGACCTGTCTTGGGGTCATACATACCAACATGATTGGAAACAGCAACCGTGTACCAGCCGCGACCCTTATCATCAAAACGAACCGTATGCGGGAAGATACCACCGGGCAGATCTTCCATGACAAAACTCTCTTCTACCGTATCAAATATTGCCAGCTTGTTGGCAACCGCCAGGGTGAGCCATATATCACCATTTGGCGCGGCCTGCAGCGAGTGGGGACCAACCCGCATACTTGAATTCGAAGGCAGGGCACCGCTATCCATCATACCTCCCAACTGCTCGTCTCCGGCCGGAATAGCAAAAGCTGTTCGCTCACCACCCGGTACTGATGTATCCAGCCGGAACAGTGTGTCAGTGCTCATATCAACGGAGTAGGCGTAGCCATCCGGATGAACGATCATGTCATGTTGCATTGAAGAACGTCCGCCCAATTCATATTCATCAATGACTGACTGCCGCACTTCCGCACTGGGTGGCGGTGCGAAACCTGGCTCACCAAAACCTTTGGTCAACCTGGGGACTGCCGTCTTCGGATCGTAGGCGGAGTTGAACAGTTCTGGGATCTTCTCCCTGAATTCCATGGTGAGTCCCCCGCCCATGCGCGCCATCAGCGACAGGACCTTATCCCATTCTTCGGCCGGTCTTTGTAAGCGGGTTGCTGCATTGCCCTGCTGGTGGCACATATTGCACTGGCGCACCAGTTGTTCACGGTCAACCTCATTAGTCACTTTCTCGAGCACCAGGGCATACCAGTGGTATGCGGGGAGCTGTGCCGCCACCTTGGCCATATCAGTGTGCTGCACCATGGTGAAATCCAGCGAGTCGCTGCCGGCCTCCGTGGTCGATTCACTGGCGAGGAAGTCCTCCCAGCCAATGCGCCGGACCCTGATCTTGTATTCAGTGGCCGCTGGCAGGCCTGAAACCTGGTAACTACCATCCTCACCTGTAAAAACGGTACGCTCCTGAAATGGTGAGCCAAAACGGAAAGTGACCATTGCGCCGACAATGGGCGTGTCTTCATCGGCACCTACTCTACCCTGAAAACCGGCAGCCGATACCAGTGTGGGGGCAGTAGAAAAAAAGAGTAGCAGCGTTAGCAGGGGACTAAAAGTTTGAGATCTGGATCGCATGGATATCTCCCAATTTATGCAATAAGTATTCGGGCCAGAATGTTGTCATTATTCTCAGACCCCTGATTTTAATCATTTAGTGGAGCGGGCGACGAGGGTCGAACTCGCGACAACCAGCTTGGGAAGCTGGGACTCTACCAGCTGAGCTACACCCGCAAACTAGGGAACAGTGTAACGAATCATGCCCCAATAGTTCTCCCATTTTACACCAAAAGTACATTGCAAGGGCGTTCAACTCGATGTATTGTGCAGAATAAGGCGAAGCAGTCATATCTACGGTTTTGGCAACAAAACTGGCCCAAAATCCCAATATGCGCCCTAGAAAACTAAATACTCTGTATGTCATCTGACATGTTTTAGATTTATAATTATATAATTCAGGGGAAAGGCAATGGCTATTGGACCTTTACTAGGGGGCGACTACTCGTCCTATCTACTCTCAAGATTACCCTTCATTTCTATCATCGGATTTGCGCTGGCAATACCGCAGGTAGCTAACGCTGCAGACAGCGGACAGATTGAAGAGGTGGTCGTCACCGCACAGCGTACATCAGAAAATATTCAGGATGTACCGATCGCTATCACCGCACTAACGGGTGAAATGCTGGAGCTCAAACAGGTCATCACTGTATCTGACCTGCAGATGAATGCACCTAATGTCAGTTTCACCAACACCAACTTCGGCAGCAACAGCCTCAGCATCCGCGGCATCGGACGGCTGCTAACGGCAGCAACCGGTGATGCCGGGGTTTCAGTTCACACCAACGGGNTCGCAATCGCACCCAACNTGAACNCTNCAGAGTTCTATGACATGGAACGGGTCGAAATACTTCGCGGCCCGCAGGGTACCCTGTANGGCAANAATGCCACCGGTGGTGTCGTTAACCTGGTCACCAAGATGCCGGACTTTGATTCGGTTAATGGTTTTGTCGAAGTGGAAGCAGGTGACTATGAGAACCTCAAGGTAAAAGCCGCTATCAATATACCCATGGGTGACAGCTTTGCCGTACGGATCGCTGGTTATAGCCTTGAACGTGATGGCTACACCGATAACCTGGCAGCCGGTCAGGTTGGTGTAGATGGCCGCGTTCTTACCGGCTTATCCAAAGAAGTTGATGGCAGAGACCNNACTGATTTCAGAATCACCGGGCGCTGGCAAATAACTGAAAATGCCAATCTCTGGGTCACGTACANCAAATATGATGAAGACAGCAACCGGGCACGANTTACCAACCAGGTATGTGTCACTGGTGATCTGCCCGTTTACGGTTGCAAACCCAACGAGGTGGGATTTGAACAGCCGCATAATACTGCTCAGTTCNGTAACCTGGTAGCAGGCCTTTACNGCNTACATCCACTGGGGAATCCCAAGGGTACAGGTGTATTTAACTGGCCCCGCCCCGCACTTGGCTTGCGATCCATGCATACGGACTTCGAGCCNGTCTATATAAATGAANTTGAGCAGACCCTCTTTGGTTTTACCTACGATTTCGACCAGTACACACTCGGNATTTCTGGCGGCTACTCTGAGAGCTATTACCTGACCAGGCAGGACTACAACATGAACGTCGGTAACGAACTCGGACCCAACTTCTACCGTNCGGACGGTCTATGGCCAATCTCGCTTCCAGCAGGCGGACCGGGTGATGAATCAAGACCAGGTCCCTGCAACATTTTNGACGGTANCTCCGGTGTTATCGGTGGCGTGTGCCAGGAATTCGGATATACACAATCCTACACCTTCGATCAGTCGGACTCGGAAGGAGAATACTGGACGGTGGAAATCAAGTTCCAATCAAACTTCGATGGTCCCTTCAACTTCCTCGTGGGATACACAGAGTTTGACGGACACAGTTCGGGCAACTATTACGTAAACGCCAACACTTTAGATGGAAGACCCGACATGTATCCGGGCTTCTTCAATAATTTCGGTCACCACGACGGAGGAGGTTTTGGGGAAGGTTCGGCAGTCTTTGGTGAGATCTATTACCGGATCAATGATGATGTCAAGCTGACCTTTGGTCTGCGCCGTAATGATGATGACAAGCGCGTAAGAGGCAACAGTGTTCTCTGGAACGCCACTGATGCCAACTTCCCGCTGTCAACGGCCGTTGCAGGTAACATGCTGCCAAAACTGTGGACGCGCGCACCTACCTTCGTCAATGGCGGCGCCGCTACCGGCGCTGAGCTGGGCCTGATCAATCTCTACGCGCCGACGGCCGACCTGACCGCGGCTGAGGCTACCGGCGCGCAAAGCCCGGAGCGAATGGCTATTGCCGGTACCATACCCGTCGTTCCGGATTTTCTCGAAACCCGGGTCCTGACGGGAAGCCCCACCGAATTCAATTGGCAGGAGACCACCGGCCGAGTGGGCATTGACTGGCAAATGAATGACAATCTAATGCTTTATGCTTTCCTGAGTCGCGGTTACAAACCCGGTGGGGCAAATCCAGCTATACCGCCACAATTCCAGTCTGAATCCAAGTTCGATTTTGATCAGGAAGATATCGATGCCATTGAATTCGGCGCCAAGAGTACGCTGCTGGATGGCTCGATGATTCTCAACGCCAATCTCTTCATCTATGACTACGAAGGCTTACAGGTGGCGCGAATCAAGAACAACACGTCCTTGAACGAGAATATCGATGCCGAGATGATTGGTGCCGAGGTTGAAGTCATTTGGCAACCACAGGCGGTTGAAAACCTGCAGATCGATTTCGCCTATTCATGGCTGGATTCAGAAGTGGACGCAATGTCCGTGGATCCAAGTAACAGGACGGGTGGTGATCCCGACTATGTCGCCATGAACAACATTGCCTTCATGTATGCCGCCCCACGTGACGCTTTGATTGCAGCGCTGCCGATAATTATGACGGCGGGTGTTGGCGCCGGTGCGGTCGTCCCCGTTCCCGGTACGATCACTGAGGATGGTATTCCTGTGATCATAGCGCGTCCCTTCCTGGATGCAATTGGTATCGAAAACGTCGAGGGTATACCGGTGGATCTGTACGGCAACCAGTTACCTAACGCTCCGGAACACAGCATACACCTGGGCGCTTCCTACACGTGGAATATAGCCGCCTTGGCGGGCGATATCACGGTGCGCTGGGACTACTACTGGCAGGATGATTCCTACGCCCGGGAGTTCAATACGGTCGGTGATCAAATCGATAGCTGGGATCAGCATAACCTGTCCCTGCTGTATTCGAGCACCGACAGCAAGTGGCAGGCAAAGGCCTTCGTGCGCAATGTTCAGGATGAAGATAATGTCACCGGTCACTATCTGACCTCTGATACATCCGGTTACTATCGAAACTACTTCCTGACGGAACCCAGAATCTTTGGCTTCTCCGTCAAATATAATTTCGGCGGTAACTAGGCACTCAGAAGTAGGATCAAACGCTGGTCGGAATTTCCGGCCGGCGTTTTTTTGGGCGTAAAATGATTGTTATTGCGCTTTGGCTTTCTCTTTCTTTTCCCGAATTTTCTCACGCACACGATCCAGTCTCCTCTGGGCAGTTTCCCAGCCTTCGACCATCTCCAGGGCTTTCATAAAACCAGCCTCGGCTGCCTCAAGGTCACCCAGCTTTTCATAAACCATCGCCTGGTTGTGAACCGCCACATGCATCTGCTTTACATCCATCTCGATGGCAGTTGAATAGCTTTCCATGGCAAATTGGTATTGCTGCTGCATGTAATAGGAATTACCCCGGTTGATGTGCACAATAGCCTCTATGTCTGGATTCACCTTGATGGCTTCATCATAGTCATCATGAGCCCCCTCAAAATCGCTGTTAGCCGCTCTGATCAGGCCACGATTAAGAAAAGTTGCCGCCCGATCACGACGACTCATGGCTTCTTCCTTCAGGGCAATAGTGCAGGGTTCCGAGTCCGCCAGTTTCCTGAAGTTGCCCTCAGCGATCATCTTGGCAGTGGTAAAGCATTGATGAGCCTGGGTGGAACCGCCCAGGAGGGTCATGGCACTGGGGTAAGCGTGAAGGCTGGCTGCCATTAGCAGTGCAAAGCTAGCGACTCTAGGTAGTGAAATTAGTTGATGCATTCGGCTCTCCTTCGCTCAGAATGAGATCTAAATATAAGCCCTTCTGTGAATTTGATCCACTTTAGGTTTACCATGCACTTCCTGTTTTAGATGCGAGGTCAAGATGCCGAACTTTGGTGTAACCATATTTCCCACCGACAAATGTATACAGCCCGCAAAACTGGCCAGCGCAGTTGAAGAGCGTGGCCTTGACTCCCTGTTTTTTCCAGAGCACACCCATATACCCGCATCCCGGCAGTCACCCTTTCCCGGGGGTGGTGACCTTCCGGAACACTACTGGCGCAGTCATGACCCTTTTGTTGCCCTCGCAGCATCCGCGGCTGTAACCACACGGATAAAGATCGGTACCGGTGTCTGCCTCGTTATCGAACGTGACCCGATCACCCTGGCAAAGGAATGTGCGAGCCTTGACTACATATCAGGAGGACGATTCATACTCGGTATCGGTGCCGGATGGAACAAAGAAGAAATGGAAAATCACGGTGCTGACTTCAAGAATAGGTGGAAAATCGTGCGGGAAAAAATCCTCGCCATGAAAGAAATCTGGACCAATGACGAGGCTGAATACCACGGAGAATACGTGGACTTCGACCCAATCTGGTCCTGGCCAAAACCGGTACAGGCGGGAGGACCACCCGTCTGGATGGGAGCCAACTCGAAATGGGCCTACGACCGGATAGCGGAATACTGTGAAGGCTGGATGCCCATCGGTGGCACCATGAGTGGTGGCATGCAGAGCCTTAAAGATGCCTGTGCAGCAAGGGGACGGGATGCTAATAGCGTAACCATCGCCCTCTTTGGCGCACCCGGTGACCTTGATCAGGTGCGGGGACGAATCGAACAGGGATTTACCGAGTTCGTGTTCGGCCTGCCCCAGGAAGGTGCAGACTCAGTACTGCCAATCCTGGATAACTATGCCAAATTGGCAGAAGCCTGCCGCTGACCCGGACATTTCATCAATCATCCGGGCAAGAACAGGCTGCCGTCAATCAAGAGAAAGGGGGGAACCCTTCTGGTCCTCGGCGACCTGTTTAGCTGATTCTCTCTCACCCAGCATCGCTGCCAGTTCCCTCGCCTGGGGGAAATCCACGAGCAGA
>PBYU01000042.1 GCA_002730035.1 Gammaproteobacteria bacterium
GTAATAAATTGAGTCTCCAGTTTTCCTCGCGAGAATGTATGACTGATTTGGAATCGTAGATTTCATAAAGAAATACGCTATCAAAACATCTTCACCAGAAACTTCAAATAACCCATCGTCTTTGAGAAAGTTAATATGAGGCCAATAGCTTAAGGGCCGATAATCCAGACCTTCACCAGTAAATTCCTTAGAAAAGTCAATGTCGGGCTCTTGGTTTTCTACGGTAAGAACCGATGATTCTTCGGTGGTTGAATTAAGCGCTGAGGGTACTCCTAGAATTACTGCAGATGATGCAGCTAAAGCGCTGGCTGTTGTTGTGGCGCGAAGAAAGTCTCTTCGATTGATTTTATAGCTCATTTCATTCTCCTTTTAGTACTTTGCATAATTGCGGGCGTACAAGCTGGTTAACAAATGCCCGGTCCCTTAGGGAAACCAATCCAATAAAAAACCCGATTTAGCTTCACTAAACCGGGTTCACAATTCTCTTTCCGGTTTAGCTGGTATTTATTAAGCACCCCGCAATCTGGATCAAATCGGTGCTGTAGTTAAAGTCTCACATTTAGCGACAATTGTCAATGAATTCTAAATTCTTTGCGCAAAGGCTTCTAGATAATCAGCCCACTTCTGCATCATCTGTCTCCGCCCTTCTAGGTGTACTGTGCGGTTATAAGCTCTACCGGTTGCATCTCTTACCGCATGAGCCAGCTGATGCTCGATCCAATCTATCCTAAAATTTAGAACCTCATCCAGGATTGTTCTAGCCATCGCACGAAAGCCATGCGGCGTCATCGTATCCTTATCGTAACCTAGCGTTCTCAAAGCCGTTCTGACCCCATTGTTACTTAATGCCCTGCTCGCTCCCCGTGCACTAGGGAATACGTACTTGCCCCGACCGGTGTGCTTTTGGAGCTCCAGCAGTAGTTCCAATGCCTGCCTAGAGAGCGGCACGATATGTTCAACCTTCATCTTCATTTTTCTGGCCGGTATTTCCCAGCGATTTTCGTGCCAGTTAATTTCCTGCCACTCCATATGGCGTATTTCACCAGGACGTTGGAAAAGTAATGCAGAGAGCCGGAGTGCTGTTTTGACCACGATGGTACCCTCAAACCCATCAATAGCGACCATAAGCCTCCCCACTTCCTTAGGGTCGGTAATCGCAGCATGATGCTTTTTGGTCCGTGCTTTAAGGACACCTCCCAAGTCTCTTGTTGGATCCGTCTTTGCCCGACCGGTGGCGATAGCGTATCTGAAAATCAGTCCAGCTGTTTGCTTGGCTCTGTGAGCAATATCAATGGTCCGATTTTCAATTTTTTTCAACACTGCCACCAGCTCAACGGGGGTGATTTTTGAAATGGCCTGATTTCCGATCGATGGAAACAAATCTTTTCCGAGAATACGCCAGGTCCGCTCCCGATAGCTGTCTGACTTATCCCCCATCTTTTGATTGAACCACTCCCTCGCGAGTCCCTCAAAGGTCGATGACCCGGCTAGGTTTTTGGTGAGTTTGTTAATTTTTTTTACTTCAGCCGGATCAGTACCCTCGCTTAGCCCTTCCCTGGCCACAAGGTGGGCTTTACGTACTTGAGCCAGACTGATATCAGGGTAGATTCCCAAAGCGAGAGTTTTTCGCTTGCCTGCAAATCGATAATCATAGCGCCAATACTTCCCGCCTTTGGGACGGATCAATAAATACAGGCCCCCTCCGTCTGACAACTTGGTGGGGGTATCACTCGGTTTTGCTGATTTTATGGCGGTTGCTGACAGATTGTGCATGGCTTAGCTATCCTATTTGACGGTATCTGCCAATTTGGCACCTAATGTACCGTCAAATATACCGTCAGATTGTCGGTATATGTCTGGATTACCTTGGATAACCATGAACCCAGTATATACTAAAAAGCCCTGTAATAACAGTGCCTTAAAGACAATAATGGATGGTTCTGGATAGGGATTTGGTCGGGATGAGAGGATTTGAACCTCTGGCCCCTGCCTCCCGAAGACAGTGCTCTACCAGGCTGAGCTACACCCCGTCCTTATAGCTTCAAAAATTAGTCCTCGAAGCGGAAGTACCGTTTGACCGAGCGAGGACCCACTTCGGCGCTATAAATTATGCCATCTTTGTCAGCGACAATACCTTCTCCTCCACTGCTCGTGGAATAGGGCCCGTTATTCGCATCGAAAGGATCGGGAATGAAGTAGTCCACTTCGCCGGTGCGGGCACTGCCTACTCGAATTCCACGACGCCACTCACCACGACCCCGGCTGGTATTCGATTCGGAATCCACTGCGTAGAGAATGTCATTGTCATCGATAAAGATGCCGCTATTGCGGCTGAACTGATGCCACTCCTCGAGTAAGTTGCCCTGTTGATCGAATATCTGGATGCGGTTATTGCTTCGGTCCGAAACAAACAGTCGTCCCTGTGAATCCATTGCCAGGCCATGGGGCGAGTTGAATTGCCCGGGTCCGGAACCAGCCTCACCCCACTGGGTCAGGTAATTGCCCTGGGCGTCAAATTTCACTATGCGGGCATTACTGTTGCCTCCATGACCGTCGGCGACGAAGATATCTCCATTGGGCGCCACGTGAACGTCCGATGGCATATTGAAGTGGCTGCTATCATTGCCTGTCACGCCGGGGGTTCCCAGCGTCAGCAACCTGTCTCCCAGTGGACTGAACTTAACGACGATATGACCCTTGCCTTCGATGCCGGGTGGTAATGTGAATGGCGCATCGGTGACCCACACATTGCCGTCGTGATCGACGTGAAATCCATGGGGCACTGCGAAGATACCACCGCCAAAGCTACGCACCAGTTCACCGTCTGAGTTGAATTTTAGCACGACTGGCAAATCAGACTCGGCGCAACCGCGAATTGGATAACCGCCACGGATGGAATCGGAACCACAGCGTTCTCCGATCCAGATGGATTTGCCGTCCGGATCGACATCGATGGAACTGGTGGCGCCCCATTCTCGACCGGCGGGCAGATTGAAAAAGCCCGTGATGATTTGATAGGGGTTAGGCAGGTCGTTGGTCGGTTCCATGTCAGCCTGTGCGAAGACATTACCAAGCATGCTTGAGAGACAGACGACAGAGAATAATTTTAAATAGAATTTCATAGAAATTCCTCCTGTTCTTATAATGGCTGTTCGATGGCTTGCGTGCAGGCGTTATGCTACACGCAAAGCAAAGTACTTAATAGAGACGAGAATAATCCAGACCGACGTCAGCGTTGCGCCACCATGAATCGAACTGGCGTCTGGCGATGATGGCCTCCTGCTCCCTACCCTGCGCTTGCAGCGCCTGGTACAGGCCGAAAGTAGACCAGGGATTCTGTTGGTTCCACTGCAGATCCTTGTGATAGATCACTTCGGCTTCGGCGGCACGAGGAGCAGTATACCCCATGTTTTCCTCAAACCGGACTTGTCCGCTGTGATTTGCTACATTAGCCGACGCGCTTTCAAGCTAAGTCCAGAGAGGCACCATGAGCGATATCCTGCTGGAAGTTTTCACCGATTACGTCTGACCCTGGTGTTACCTCAGTACCGTGAGTATTGAAAAGCTACAGGCAAATTACCCCGTGCGAATCGAATGGGTACACTTCCCTCTGCATCCTGAAACACCTGAGCAGGGTTTATCCCTGCAAGAACTATTTGCCGGAAGAGACATTGCTCCCATGAAAGAACGCATGCGGGCGCTGATGGTAGAAGCTGGATTGCCTTATGGCGAACGAACTCACACCTATAACAGCCGACTGGCACAGGAATTGGGCAAATGGGCTGACACACTCCCTGGCGGCGAAGCAATACATGACAGCCTGTATCGGGCGTATTTCGTCGACACAATCAATATCGGCGACATAGATGAGTTAGTAATGATTGCAGAGTCAATCGGACTAAGCGGTGAGCAGGCGCGGGAAGTGTTGGAAACTCGTTCATTCAAGGATCAGNTGGATGCCGATTGGCGACGCTCGCGGCAACATGGCGTTACCGGAGTGCCAACGTTTCATAGCAACAACCTTGTGGTGGTTGGCTGTCAGCCTTATGAGATTCTGGAGCAGTTTGTCCAGCACCTGATGCAGCAGCAAACAGAATCAAACGCTTAGGATTTACAAATCTGTGCTCGACATCAGTTCCACATTGCCCCCTGAACTGGTGATATCGTTGCAGACGTGACACTCAGTTAGATAAGCGAGTGGATTTAGCGGTTCAGTAATCAAGCGGAGAATTGCTCCTTTCCTGTCTGCAAGCGCCTGCATTAACTGGCGGCCGTAGGCATGATCTCCACACCAGCTCACACTGCCAATTCCCCGCACTTTCAAGATAGCGTTCAATGTCGGTGTAGCAACTAACCAGCGGATTGGGATACCAAGATCTTGCATTGCCGAAACCGCCTGTTGTGTTGCTTCATCCTGTTCGCAACACACTACTGCGGCTCCTCCAAACACTAACGCCTGCAAGGCCTGCTCCAGTGCTAGGGTCGGAGTCGAGCCAAGACATAAAGCACAAGCATTGGAACGAAGCTGGTAGATATTGCGTTCTCCGGTAGGTCCCGGCATTTGTTGTTTTATCAGNAAATCGCTGTCGATCAGTGCTTGGGAGCCAGGACTCACATTCTGCAGCAATACCCTGCGGTCGACACACTTCTCCCAATCATCAATGCTAAGCTCGTCAATCGTTCGCTGTAAGGTATCCAGCTCAATGTTTGCGGAGTTGCCAGCAAGCTGACTCGAAGAATGGACATTGGCTGACCGCGTAAAAGCAGCCAGGTAAAGTGGTCCGCCGGCCTTGGGTCCGGTTCCCGACAAACCGTTTCCGCCGAAAGGCTGCGACTCAACAACCGCACCAATCTGATTACGGTTGACATAGAGGTTTCCAATCCGGAGTTTCTCAATGCAGTGATCGACTCGCTGAGTGAGACGTGACTGAATTGAACAGGTGAGNCCGTATCCGGCAAGGTTGATCTGATCGATGACTTTATCCAACTCTTCCACCTTAAACCGCGCCACGTGCAGTACCGGGCCGAATATTTCCTGCTCAATATCTGCAATTCCTGTGACTTCAATCAACACAGGTGACACATAGTGCCCCACGGCAGGGACTTCAATTTTGTGTAACAGTTCCTGACTGTCGATATATGCCCGGAGCCCATTATAGGCTTCGTCATCTATTACCGGCCCCAGGTCAGACTCGAACTGCCAGGGATCGCCTACAAATAGTGAATCCATTGCTCCTATCAGCATTTCAACAAAACGATCAGCCACATCTTCCTGGATGTAGACAATTCTCAGTGCGGAGCAACGCTGCCCGGTGCTGGAAAATGCCGAAGAGACGATGTCTTGCACTGTCTGCTCGGGCAATGCGGTACTGTCCACGATCATCGCGTTAATACCCCCAGTTTCAGCAATCAACGCGGCACCCACCTCAGCAAATTCTGCCTGGGACTTGCGGATCGATTGAGCTACTTCAAGAGAACCGGTGAAGCAGATGCCTCCGAGTCTGGCATCTTTGCAAAGTTCAGCACCCACGCTCTCTCCCTCTCCAGGCAGCAGTTGCAGGGCAGCCAGCGGGACACCGGCCTGGTGAAAAATCTGCGTAATACGATACGCAATCAGCGTAGCCTGTTCCGCAGGTTTAGCCAGTACCGAATTGCCGGTAACCAGTGCAGCGGCTATCTGTCCAGTAAAAATGGATAAGGGAAAGTTCCAGGGAGCGATACAGGCGAATACCCCTCTTGCTTGTCTACTGTCCTGTTTATCCCATGCCAGCGCCTGGTCGGCGTAGTAGCGTAAGAAATCGATTGCCTCGCGCCACTCACCGATGGCGTCGTCCAGAGTCTTGCCGGACTCTCGCATGAGTAGGGCCAATAGCTCGCCGAAATGAGTTTCAATCAGTTGCGCAGTTTTTCGAAGCAGCTCTGCCCGCTTCTCGATCAGTACTGCAGACCACTGCGTAGCATATTCAACCGCCTGGGTAATCGCTGTAGCTAAGTCCTGTTGCTCAATGTCCTCCACAAATCCGACGCATTCTTCCGGACAGGCGGGATTGATTACCTGTCGGGCTTCACGATCTACAGATTTCTTTACCACCAGCGGGGCAGCCTGCCAGCGATGCTCATGCCAGGGCTCGCGCAATATATCTATCTCAGCCAGTTGTGCTGAATTAGCAGTATCCCAACCGACTGAATTCAGTCGCGATCCGTAAATCGCTGCCGGCGGGCCGATACCCGGGCTTCTGCCAGAGTCATCTTCGAACCTGGCGAAAGGATCAGCAGCGATCAACTGCGGCGATACCGATTCATCTGTTGACTGGTGTACGAAGGAACTGTTAGCCCCGTTCTCCAATAGACGTCTGACCAGATACGCAAGCAAGTCCTCATGCTCACCAACCGGAGCATAGATTCGGTGACTTGTAGCGTGACAAACACGGGTAGCCTCATGCAGGTCTTCACCCATGCCATACAGCCGTTGAAACTCGAACTGGTCGGTTGGCACATTGAGTTGTTTCGCCATTAGCAGAATAGACGACACACTGTGGGCATTGTGTGTCGCAAACTGAGGATAGAGCCTGGGGCTGGACTTCAGTAAGCTTCTGGCCGTGGCAATATAGACGATGTCGGTAAAATGCTTACGAGTAAACACCGGATAGGAGTCAAGCCCTAACACCTGTGCCCGTTTGATCTCGGTGTCCCAATACGCTCCTTTCACCAGTCTTACCATGAAATGTCTGTTATGTTTTTTGGCCAGCTGATCTAGCCAGTCTATTATGCGCGGCGCACATCGAGAGTATGTCTGCACCACGATACCCAACCCCTGCCAATCTTCGAACTCTTGTGACTGAGCCAGCGCTTCGAAGATATCGAGGGTATACTCCAGGCTTTCTGCATCTTCTCCGTCGATATTCAGATTCAGAGGCACTGCGGCTGCCATGCGTGCCAATTGCTTCATGCGCTCGAGCAAGAGTTCAAAACTGCGGCTTTTCCGAAGTAACTCGAATCGTGGATGCAGTGCCGACAGTTTGACAGAAATCCCGGAATTGCTTTTGATGTCACCGCTAGAGTCTGTTGCCAGTGCCATGAGAGCAGTCTTGTAGGAATCGAAATACTGTTCCGCGTCAGCGTGGGTCAGGGCAACCTCACCGAGCATATCAAAAGAGAAACTATAGTCTCGGTAGCGGGAGTCTTTTCCGGTACGCTTTAAGGCTGACCCGATAGTCTCAGCGACTACGAAGTGATTGCCCATCTGCTCCATTGCTTCGGTCATGGCCACCCGCACAACTGGTTCGCCGAAACGCCGGATGAGTTCCCGCATCGCCTGAATCAGACCGGCATTCTGAACTTCTGTCAGCAAGCGGCCCGTCAGCATCAATGCCCAGGTAGAGGCATTGACCAGGAACGAAGCTGCCTGGCCCGAATGGGATTGCCAGTTGGAACCGGTAATTTTCTCAGAGATAAGCTCGTCGAGAGTGTCAGCATCGGGCACCCGCAAAAAGGCTTCTGTCATCGACATCAACGCGACGCCTTCTTCGGTGGAGAGCCCATACTCACCCAGGAATGCTTGCAGAAAGGTGGCTTTGCCTTCACTCCTGAGTTGCTTTACCAGTGCTTCGGTGTGCGCGGAAATCTCAGCCCACAAAGATTCATCGATGCCGGATTCGGCTACAAGCCGGTCGAGCAGTTCGGACTCATCGCATAGGGCGGCGCGACTTATCTGTTGTCTGAAATTTGGATTGTCTATCACGCTATCTACTCATGACGTCGGTTCTCTGTATTACAATAATCTACTCGCAAAGTGGATGCACGAGCAATCAGCTTGTGGCATTGTGGTTTCATTAAGAAATCGCAATCTCGAATCTTTTGAGACAGGACAAGACCATGACTACTAGAAGAGCGCTCATCACCTGTGACGGACGATACATGGGGTCTGCGATCAAGGAAAAATTCGAATCGCTGGGCATTGCCGTTGTGACCGGTGGCTACCCGATGACTACACAGACTGAATGCGAAGCATTGATCAGCGCAGCAGGCCAGGTCGATATTCTGATTGCCAACCTGGCCGAACCACCAATGACGGGGCCGGTTCAGGACATCGAGAACGCCGACTGGAACAAATTATTCGACTCCCTCGTGCACCCGTTGATGTACCTGATCCGGGCAGTGACTCCGCAGATGTTGGACAGACAAGCCGGTAAAATCATCGCGGTAACCAGCGCCGCGCCCCTGAAAGGCATAGCGAACAATACCGCTTACTGTGCAGCTCGGGGTGCCCAGAATGGCTTCATCAAGGCCGTTGGTCTGGAGCTGGCCCGATCAAACATCCAGGTGAATGCAATCGCCCAGAATTACATCAATAACAACACCTATTATCCAGACGACATTCTGGACAATGAAAAATTTCTCGCTCATGTAAAGAGAAATGTGCCCACCAATAAAATTGGCCCTGCTAATGAGACGGCAGAGCTCGCCGCGTATCTGGCAAGCGAAGATTGCAGTCACATGGTGGGTCAGGTGATACCGTTGGCGGGTGGTTGGGTTACCTAGCCCGACTAAACCAACTTGCTATCGCGCCCCTCCCAAAAGGGTTTTCTCAATTCAGTCTTGAGAATCTTGTTAATCGGTGACAATGGCATCGGCTCATCGCGAAAGCTTACACTGACCGGGCACTTGTAGTGGGCGATCTGGTCCTTGCAATATTTTATCAGTGCCGCTTCACCCGCTTGCTCTCCGTCTTCCAGTATCACCACTGCATGAACCGCTTCTCCCCAGGTCTCATGAGGAACACCAATGACGGCACATTCCTTGATAGCGGGATGATGCGCCAGCACATTTTCTACTTCAATGGGATAGATGTTTTCACCGCCACTGACAATCATGTCCTTAACCCGACCTTCCAGAAACAGGAATCCTTCCGCATCCAGGTAGCCGGCATCGCCGGTGTGATACCAGCCTCCCTGCAGTGCCGCGGCCGTGAGTTCCGGCTGCTGCCAGTAACCAATCATTATGTTATTACCGCGTGCGAGTATCTGCCCGGTCTCACCTGCCGCTAGTTCCCTACCATCCTCATCGACGATGATGAGGTCGACATGACTCACTATCCTTCCGACCGAACCCAGTTTGTTCGCATCGGGCCCTTCCAGCACATGGTATTTCGAATCCAGGCTGGTCAGGATAGGTGAAGCTTCTGTCATGCCGAAAGTCTGGAAAATCTCCGCACATGGAAAGGACTTGATCACCCGGCCCAATAAAGCCACAGACATGGGAGCCGCTCCAAAGGCCAGCATCTTCAGAGAGCTGAGGTCATAACTATCGAAATTGAGGGCATCCAATATCATCTGAAACATGGTGGGAACCAGTGTGGCAGAGTTTATTCGGTACTGCTCGACGTTTTGCAGCACGGCTTGCACATCAAACTTGGGTAGGATAACAGCGTGACCGCCAAGCGCCGTGCAGCTGAAGACTCGCGAGCCGGCTGCCAGGTGAAACAAAGGTCCAAGGATAATGAAGTTCCAGCCTTCCTGCATACGATACAGTGGTATGGAGCAATCCGTATTGCTTTTGAAATTGATGTTGCTGAGCATGACTCCCTTGGAGCGACCGGTCGTGCCACCTGTATAGAAAATGATGACGGTCTCGTCATCCTGGCTGGGTGATAACTCGCACAGAGTCCCCGCTGTGATGAGTTGTTGCAGAGAGTCTTCGTAGCTAAGCATCGTGGCAGGTACAGACTCTTCTCCGCAGGCGATTACAGTAATAATACAAGCGCATTGAGCACGAATCTCTTCAGCCTGTTCTATAAAATGCGGATCGACTATCAATACCTTTGGCGTGCAGTCTTCGACGCACTCCACCATTTCCCGGACTGACAGGCGATAGTTTATCGGTACCATGATGGCGCCGATCATCGAGGGAGAGAAATAGGATTCGAAAACCGCATTGGAGTTCAGTCCGAGGAAAGCAACTCGATCACCCTTTTCAATACCGGACTGTGCCAGCAACGTCGCCGCCCCGTGACAACGCTGCAGAGTCTGTTGCCAGGTTTGAGTCTTGCCCTGGAACGTGATGGCCGAACGTGTCGGCCATTTGTCCGCAGCCATTATCAGCGAGTCACTTAGTCTTATTGGCTGTTGCTCGGAATTCATAACTCTTATTCGCTGTCGGGACCCGCAACTATGCCTGAATCGTGGAGGCGCCCTATCTCAGCACTATCCATCTCCAGCAAGCCTGTCAGGATTTCATCGGTGTGCTGACCGAGTAATGGTGCCGGTGCGGCTGGCTCACGGCTCAGCCCTGTGAAATTCATGGGCTGTGATGGAACCAGATAGTCACCAATACCAGCTTGCTGAACACGGGAAAACAATGGATTCTCTTCCGAGCATTCCGGGTCGTCGTTTACCAGTTCTTCGATCGTCTGATAGGGTCCCCAGCAAACACCGGCTTCATCGAGCGCATTTTTGACATCCCCGTAATCCCTTTCCCCGAACCAGGGTTGCAGTAGTGCCTTGAGTCGCTCCCGTGCTCGAAATCGATCCCCTTCCTGTTTGAAATCCAGGCTCAGCTCCCGCTCCAGCTCTTCCACCTGCAAATCAATTCCGGTAACTGTGACTATCGCACTCCACTGCTTAGGACTCACGCCGACGATCATCACCCGTCCCCCATCGCGACATAAGAAGTCATGCCCGAAGGTACCGAATATATGGTTGCCCATGGGTTGGCGGGCCTCGCCGTTGATCTCAACTTCTGCGATAAACCCCAGATGGCCCATGGTCGCCAGCGCTACATCTGCCAGTGCCAGCTTGATAAATTGACCCTGGCCGGAAAGTCGACGGTGTCGCTCTGCCGCTAACAGGGCAATAGCGATTTGCTGTCCGGCTAACACGTCCCAGGCCGGAAACGGATTGTTTACAGGCGATTCGTGCTTACCGCCCCCGGTCAGGTAAGGCAAACCGACCTGACTGTTCACGGTATAATCCAACGCATTGCCACCATGACGGTCACCGCTGAGATTAACGAAGATCAAATCATCGCGGTGTGCTCGTAGTGTGCTATCGGCCAACCAGCCGCGCGCGGGAAAGTTAGTGACAAACAGTCCGGCGTTCTCTCCTGGTGCAGTGATCACGCGCGTAAGGAGTTCGCGACCTTCAGGTTTTCTGAAATCCACCGCGATCGAGCGCTTACCCTTGTTCAGGCTATGCCAGTAGAGGCTCTTGCCCTGCCCAGTTACCGGCCAGCGCCGGTAATCGATGCCGCCGCCGATCTGGTCGAATCGAATCACATCAGCCCCGAGTTGCGCGAGGGTCATGCCGCCAGATGGCGCCGCTATGAAGGCGCTGCCTTCGACGATTCTTAATCCATCGAGTATGTGTTGCAACGATTGCTCCCGGGCCTATTCATTCTAGCCAAGCTAATCAATCAACAGGTAACCGTTGTTAATGACGATCTTGTCCTGCTCCAGCGACCTGCAACGGAAAGCAATCTCATTGCCATCCTGCCAGATCTCTGTGCGGATAGTTTCACCAGGATAGACCGGTGCAGAAAAGCGAACGCGCATGCGTTTAAACTTGTCAGGATCATAGCCACAACAAGTCTTCAACAAGCCATGGGTCATCACTCCGAAAGTACTCAAGCCATGCAGTATTGGAGCCTTGAATCCGGCGTTCCGTGCTACCGATGGCGACGCATGTAGCGGATTAAAATCTCCTGACAGTCGATAGAGCAATGCCTGCTGGGGCAGTGTGGGCAGATCACATATCTCATCTGGATTCCTGCTGGGAACAACATCTGTCTTGGGCACCGACTTACGATCGCCACCAAAACCTCCGTTGCCCCGAGCCAGTATTGTTGTCACCAGGGAGCAAAGATCTTCCCCGGTTTCTACGTCTCTCACGATGCGATCTGAAACAATGAGCGCGCCAATTTTCTCACCCTTGTCGGTAACTTCGGTAATTCGGTTTGTCGCTTCCACAGTGCCGGATGTGGGTAAGGGTTTGTGCAGGATAAATTCCTGACCGGCGTGGAGCACCTTTACCCAGTCGATATCCAGGTCTTCTTCTTTCGCCCAGAACCCGGGGTGAGCCATCATCACCGACTGACTGGGCATCACTTTCAGCCCGTCCTCATAGACGAAGCGCAGGCAGTTCTCATCCAACGGATCGATACCCAGGCCAACACCCAATGCATAGAGCATACAGTCTTTGTCGCTGTAGGTTTGACGGATGGTGGGAAATTCCCTATTCAGCAAATATTCTGGATCAAATGACATAATATTCTTCTTTCTCGTTATTCATTTTTTGGAATTGCAAATGAGAGTCACTTTACATCGGGTCCCAACTGAACACATCGCCCGATCTTTCCAGCGGAAAGAAATCAGATTGAAAAGCGGGGATGACTCTATTCAGCACCGCATCGGGAGTCCAGCCCTCGGCCGTATGGGCAAATCGGATTGGCCGGCTCTGGTTAAACAGGAAAATTTCGTTGTTGCGCACACCGAATATCTGACCACTCACACTCTGAGCGCCATCACTGATCAAGGCGATAGCCAGCGGAGCGATCTTGTCAGGAGTCATCTGCTGAATCTTGGCGACCCGGGCTTTTTCTTCTTCGGTATTAGTTGGGATAGTGCCAATCAGGCGACTCCAGGCGAACGGCGCGATACAGTTCGAGCGTACTCGAAAACGACCCATGTCCAGCGCCATGGATTTCGACAAGCCTACAATGCCCAGTTTAGCCGCTGCATAATTGGCCTGCCCGAAATTACCGATTAGGCCCGACGTTGAAGTCATATTGACAAAACAACCACTGGTCTGAGCTCGGAAATGAGTGGCTGCAGCGCGACTGACATTGAAGCTACCCTTCAAATGCACATTGATGACGGAATCGAAGTCTTCTTCCGTCATCTTGTGAAAAATGGCGTCTCGTAAGTTGCCGGCATTGTTAACCACCGCATCGATGCGGCCGAAAAAACCGACTGCCGTTTCGACAATTTCATGTGCGGCATCCCAGTCAGTGACGCTGGCATAGGATGCGATCGCTTCGCCACCTGCGTTCTTGATTTCGGAAACCACTTCATCTGCCGGGCTGGCATCGCTACCCGATCCGTCTTCGGCTCCGCCGAGATCGTTAACCACTACCCTGGCACCGTGTGCTGCGGCCATGAGCGCTATGCCTTTGCCGATACCACGACCTGCTCCAGTAACGACGACGACTTTGTCTTGCAAAAGTTGGGAACTCATTGTGTCTTGCTTCCTTCTATCTGTCACAAATTAGTATTAGGAGCCTCTGAACAAGTATATGGCCACTCTGCGGGAGTCTATCGCGCTCTGCCGCTAGGCGTCGTGCGCCGGTAATGGTATCGTCCTTGGCAAGTACGACAACGACGCGGCGGGGCACGACAGACCCCGCCCAAAGGGGCCTACAGCCAATCCCGCTCTCAGCGTTGCACTGACTTGCAAGGTCGACACATTCCTGCGCCAGTGCGCCTTGATA
>PBYU01000043.1 GCA_002730035.1 Gammaproteobacteria bacterium
TGCCGCTAGGCGTCGTGCGCAGGTAATGGCATCGTCCTTGGCAAGTACGACAACGACGCGGCGGGGCACGACAGACCCCGCCCNAAGGGGCCTACAGCCAATCCCGCTCTCAGCGTTGCACTGACTTGCAAGGTCGACACATTCCTGCGCCAGTGCGCCTTGATAACAGAATTGGCTGTAGGCCAGAGCGGTCATATACTTGTTCAGAGGGTCCTCAATCAAAATTCAGTCCCACTCCAAATAGCTCACCGTGGTAGACGCTAATAGCGCTGTACAAAATAAGACCCCCAATCACGGCAACAATATCCCAGAGAATAGCTGCCGACCCGCTAACCGGNCCTTTAGTCAGTCCCAGCGCTACGAATTTGTAGGAGCTCCAGGCAGCGAAGCTGCCGAAAAGCAGCATCGAAGCAAGGTCCCCGTTAGACCATAGATGGGCAAAACCCCAAAAAGTTACACCTAACAGCATAGGATTGCGCAACTGTCTGCGCATGAAAGAGACTGGTGTATTGCCGGCAATCACCAGGATAAAGACGGGGATCATCAACACCTGGCTTATATAGCGCAATTCAAATACCGGTTCCCAAACCATGGAGAAGGGGGCACTAGCCTTACCCCAGATTATTATTCCGAGCCCGGTCAGAGCTATCAGGCTGTACAGACCTCGATAGACATTCATTGAGGGCAGGCTATCGATGATGCGGTCACGCAGACCCAGTTCCCGTAGCAAATGGGGAACGAAAAAAAGCAACAGACCAAGGTTGAGAATAAGCACGGGACAGCGCTCGAATAGCNGAGATTCCGGACAGTGTANCATGGTCATTGGTCGTTAGGAGCCTGCAAGACACCGGAATACGTTGCATTCAGAGAGAGTGGGGGGGAGGTTTCAACACTTGACTTTTAATTAATTAAATGATTAATTAATTATCAACCCTAGTCAGTAATGGAAATTATGGANTGTCACAGGACTCCACNAACAGGAAAGTTAGAAGTAACGCAGGTCGACCCGCCGGCGGCGACAGCGACAAGGTTCGCGCCAGCCTGATCGACGTGGCCCGTCAGCACTTTCTATCACGCGACTTCAAGGCGGTATCGATTCGACAGATTGCCGAATCTGCCGGTGTTAATGGCGCCATGGTGAACTACTACTTCGGCGGCAAGCAGGGCCTTTATATGGCGATGGTGGACGGCATGCTGGCAGAGCTCGAGGCGAACCTGACCGATCTGGGGGATGACTCGCACATGAGCCTGGCCGATTTCAGCAATAGTTACTGCCTGCTGCTGGCCCGCAATCCCTGGTGGCCCAATTTCATGGTGCGGGAGGTGTTGTTCAGCGAAGGTGAAATTCGTGAAGCGATCATCGAGAAATTTGGCAATATCATCGGACCGCGCCTGGTCGGCCTGGTGGAGCGGGAAATCAGTCAGGGGCATTTTCGCGCAGAACTGGATCCACGGCTCACCGTAATATCGCTTATGGGAATGACGATCTTTCCATTCCTGGCCCGACCTGTGATGGAACAGGTATTCAAGTTGGAGCTGAACGAAACTACCGCCGCGACAATTGCCGCACACAATACACAGTTATTCATGACAGGCGTCTTGCAACCAGACAATAGCGGAGGATTGCCATGAAACGTTTAGTNATCTTGAGTGTGGTGCTGGGCTTTCTGCTTAGCGCTTGCGAAGAACCCCCATTGTTGGCGGTCGGGCAACTGGAGTCGGATCGCGTCGAGGTCATTGCCGAATCGAATGAACCTATCCTGTCTATAGCCGTGCTGGAAGGCGACCAGGTGAGGCCGGGATCCATTATTATGCAGCAAGACACGACACGGCTGGACATTCGAATTCGCGAAGCTCAGGCCAATATCGAGCGTATTCAGGCAGTGCTGGATGAACAAATAAGCGGGCCACGCCAGGAAACCATCCAAGCCATGCGCGCCAGTCTGCATAAAGCGACTATCGAACGAGACTTCCGTGAGCGGGACCTGAATCGGCTAACCGGGCTGCGGGAACGCAACCTGACCTCGATCGAGAGTGTCGATACGGCAGAGAAGCTCTTTCAATCGGCTGGGGCTCACATCGAGTTTGTCACTGCCCAGCTCGCTGAACTCGAAGCAGGCACGCGTGTCGAGCAGATCGACCAGACCCAGGCGCTATTCAACCAGGCCGCTGCACAGTTGAGTAGCCTGCAATTCGATCGCCAGCGCCTGCTCGTTACCGCTCCTGTTAACGCTGTGATCGACTCGTTGCTATTTGAGGTAGGTGGGCGCCCCCGCCAGGGTGACGTGGTCGCCGTTTTGCTTACCGGAGAGCAACCCTACGCCAGGGTATACATACCCGAACCTCTGCGGGTGGGGATAAATATCGGGACGCAATTGCAGGTGCAGATAGATGGAGTCGACCAACTGCTCAGAGGGACGGTTCGCCGCATCGCCTCGGAGTCGAGTTTCACGCCGTATTTTGCGTTGACCGAGCGTGATAGGTCGCGGCTCTCCTATGTGGCTGAGATTGCCCTGCCGGAACTGCCCGACCGCCTGCCGGAAGGTGTGCCGGTGCAGCTAATCTTCGATCAGGATTTGTGACATAACCATGAACAATGATGAATTCGCTATTTCCGCTTCGGGACTAACTCGACGATTCGGTTCATTGGTTGCCGTAAACGATGTCGACTTGAAGATTCCGACTGGTTCAATTTACGGNTTTCTTGGTCCGAATGGTTCGGGAAAATCTACCACAATACGTATGTTATGTGGACTATTAACGCCAAGTGCCGGTACCGCGTCAGTGCTTGGCATGGATACCCGCAGGGATTCGGAGAAGCTAAAACAACAAATCGGCTACATGACACAGAAATTTTCCCTCTATGGTGATCTCACCGTAAAAGAGAACCTGCAATTTGTCAGCAAAATCTATGCCGTACCTAGAAGGCAGCGGCGCATAAGAGTCGAAGAATTGNTGCACGAGTTCAAACTTGCAAGTCGAATGAAGCAGCGCGCCGACACGCTGAGCGGGGGTCAGAAACAACGCCTGAGTCTGGCGGCAGCGACGCTGCACAAACCGAAAATGCTGTTTCTCGATGAGCCAACCAGCGCGGTTGATCCGCAGAATCGTCGTGACTTCTGGGAGAAATTATTCGAACTGGCGGAGCTGGGAACCACCATACTGGTCTCCACTCACTACATGGACGAAGCAGAGCGTTGTCACAAGCTGGCGATTCTAGATGAGGGTGTCAAAGTAGCCGATGGGACACCGAAGGATTTGGGCAATAGCATCGCTTCCAATGTCTTCGAGGTTTCGGCAACTGATCCCAATGCGGCACGTTTGAGCCTGGCAGCACAGCAGGACATAACCAGTATTACTCAACTCGGCGTCAGATTGCGTGTGTTAGTACCAAAGGAGCTATCGAATGCCTTGTCTGTGGTGCAGGGCAATTTGTCTATTGCCAACATCGAAGCCGATGTGCAGCAGGTGTTTCCAGACCTGGAAGACGTGTTCATTTCCGTCACTCAACTGAGAAGAAGAGAAGGGCTTGCGGCATGAAATCCCTGACTCGTATTTTCTCCATTATGCGCAAGGAGTTCCTACAGCTTGGCAGAGACAGGCTAACCTTCGGCATGATTATCGGCATTCCCCTTATCCAGCTGCTGATGTTTGGTTATGCCATAAATACCGACGTTAGAAATCTTTCGGCAGCCTATGCTGACGAGGCAGACTCACATCTGTCTCGGCGCTTAGTCTCAGACCTGAGAGCTACACAGGTGATTAATATTCAACAACGAGTTTCCAGCGTGCAGGAATTGAACCGTCTGATGGATGCCGGTTTGATCTCCATCGGAATCTATATTCCCGATGATTTCGATCGCAGAGTCCTGCAGCGGGATAGACCAGCCTTGCAATTATTAGTAGACGGAACTGATCCCATTCTGCTCGGTGTGGCACAACAACTTACCGCGATGCCAGTGCGTTTCGACAGCCAGCCGGCAATACCAGGCGCCGATGTGCTAATGGAGGTGCGTAACTTCTACAANCNGGAACGACGCTCTGCTGTGAATATCGTGCCTGGGNTGTTGGGGGTAATTCTCACCATGACCATGGTCATGTTTACGGCCGTGGCGATTGTGCGTGAGAAAGAACGAGGCAATATGGAATTGTTAATCAATACGCCAATTAGGACACCAGAACTGATGCTGGGAAAGATCTTTCCGTATATCTTCATTGGCCTGATTCAGCTGGTAATCATCCTCGCGTTGGGCCGTTACTTGTTTCAAGTACCTATCCGGGGCAGCGAGCTGCATATTCTGCTGGCATCCCTTTTATTCATCGCCACCAACCTGTCACTCGGCCTGTTGGTCTCAACAATGGCTACTACCCAGTTTCAAGCCATGCAAATGACCTTCTTCGTATTGCTTCCATCGATTCTGCTGTCTGGTTTCATGTTTCCATTCGACGGGATGCCAATACTGGCCCAACGCATCGCCGAGGTACTGCCGCTAACCCATTTCAATCGGTTGATTCGAGGCATCATGCTGCGCGGCGTTGATATCATGAGCATGTGGGATGAGGCGGCGGCACTGGGTACTTTCATGCTGGTGGCGCTGACCCTGGCGATAGCGAGGTTCCGCAAGCGATTGGATTGAGAGACTGCACCTATTTGTAGCAAAATGTGGTTTTGATGAAAATCAAGCATTTTGGTGAGCAATTTGTGCTAGGCTTTTCACTATTGAGAAGGTCAGCCTACTTATGCTTACACTTAAAGAGCACAAATTCTCTAATTCGACTGTAATCTCCCTGCTATTGCNGCTGTTCGTGACGCTTCCGGCCGGTGGCGCTGTCAGTCATTATTGCTTCGATGGTCTCGAACCCCCGGTAACTCTGCATTTCGACAATTTTAACGGGCATCACGATGACCATGGTAGCGACCATAACGACAGCGAAAAGCAGTTACTGTCGGATAACTTGCTAAGCAAGGATTTTGATTTCGATTCATCGCTATTCGTGACTGTAGCCCTACCCGTAGTGTTGTTACAGCAAAGCGAACAACAGAAGGCTGATTTCCACACCTCATCACAAGCAAGCAAATCCCCAAGACACTTACATCCTCCCCTTCGAGCTCCTCCACACACTGCCTGACTAGAACTTGGCATTGACCAGTTAGATGCACAATTGGTTTTGGGTTTTACGCAATGAGTTGGGTAAAACGCAGGTGTAGGAGTTAACAATGAAATGCAAAAAATTACTGACGGCTGTTGCGTGCTTCGTCGGTATGTTCGCCAGTAGTTTACTGTGGGCTGCCGCAGATGAAGAACTGAGTCTACTCGATGCAATTCGACTGACCCTGGAAAACAATCCTCAGTTTCAGACCTATCGGTTGCGTAGCGAGGCGCTGGATGGAGAGTTCGATACGGCGCGATTGAAACCACCACTGCGTGCCAGCAGCGAGATTGAAAATATAGTCGGAACGGGCGACCTGAAATGGTTTCAGGGAACCGAACTGACCTTGGTTCTATCCCAGTTGATCGAATTGGGTGACAAGCGTGGAGCGAGGTCCAATGTGGTAAGCCAGCGGCAGAATCTGTTACAGGCTGAACAACGCATCCTGGAACTGGAATTGTTGTCCGAAACCACCACCCGCTACATCGAACTGGCGGCAGCAATCGAGATCGGCCAGCTGTTGTCCCGTGCAACCCAGCTGGCGCAAGACTTACTCGACGAAGTGTCGCAACGGGTAGATGCAGGCAGGGCGCCCGATGCGGAACGCGCCAGGGCAGCCGCTGCGCTGGCAAGGACCATGTTAGCGGANCAATCATCNGCCTTTGCCGTCGAAGCGGCGCGAGTGAGGCTTTCCAGTCTCTGGGGATTGTTGCGACCTGACTTTACCGGAATCGAAGCCGACCTGATGACAGCCGAAACCCTATCTGATATCGAACGCCTGCTCACGCAACTGGAAAACAATCCTGCCATCGAAGTGTTCGCCAGTGAAACACGTTTACGTGAGGCTGAATTGCGCGCTGCCAGAAGTTTGCGAGAAACAGATATCGAAGTAGGAGCCGGTATCCGACACCTGGCAGAGCTGAATGACACAGCTTTTCTATTACAGGTAAACATGCCGCTAAAAATGCGACATAGAGCGCGCGGTGCGATAACTACGGCCCAGGCAAATTTGCTACGAGTTGAGTCGGAAATGCAAACGNCACTGCTAAAGATGCAGGCGCAGTTGCTGGTACTGGATCAACAGCGGCGGTCAGCCGTTAATGAATTTAACACCTTGCAGACATCCGTGCTGCCCCAGCTTCAGGAGGCATTGGAAGCCACACGAATAGCATTCGACGGTGGACGTTATAGTTACCTGGAGTTGAGTGCGGCTCAGCAGGAACTACTAGATGCCGAACTGGCACTTATTGAAACTGCTACTCGTGCGCATTTGTTACGCGTAGAAGTCGAACGCCTCAGTGGTGAAACCTACAGAACGACACTTGATACCTTCGATGGAGGGAATCAACAATGAAACATCCAGTTAGATTTCTTGGCATGACTGCACTGCTTATTCTTACATTCTATCTATTCTCGAGTTTTGCTGCCGAGGATCATGATAATGAGGAAGAGGCTGAAGCAGCAACAGGCATGCATGGTGGTCGCCTGCTTGAGCAAGCTGATTTTACAGTCGAGCTTGCGATCTACGAGCAGGGCGTGCCGCCGGAATACCGCGCCTGGGCATTCAGCAATGGCGAACAGCTAGCTCCCGGTAGCTGGCAACTCAGCGTGCAGCTCACTCGACTGGGGGGTCAGGTGGACAACTTCAATTTCTCTCCCAGCGGAGACTACTTATTGGGTGACAGAGAAGTGACTGAACCTCATTCGTTCGATGTTAACGTCAACGCAACTTATCAAGGCCGCTCCCATTCCTTCGAATACGAATCGCTGGAGGGTAGAACCGAAATATCGGCAGTCATGGCCACCACCATGGGAATAGGTGCGCATGTGGCATCTTCACAGACCCTGCACCTCACTGAATTGTTGTACGGCAAGATATCACCGGACCCGAAGCAGGTCAGCCACATCACTGCTCGGTACCCGGGGTTAATAATGAGTGTCTACCCGGAACTGGGAGATACCGTCAACGCCGGTGAACTGGTTGTCACCGTGGAAGCGAACGACAGTCTGCAGACTTACGAGATAACGGCGCCTATCAGTGGCGTCGTGGTCGATAGCCATGCCAACCCCGGTGAATACGCCGGAGAACAACATCTGCTGACAATTGCCAATTATCGGGATGTGTGGGCCGACCTTAATGTTTTTCCTGGCCAGGCACAACGGGTGCGCGCTGGGCAGGAAGTAATCTTGCGCATGGGCGACCTCACCGCTGATAGCTCCATCCGTTATCTTAACACTGGCGAAGGATTGTCACCCTATGTCGTAGCGCGAGTACCAATAGCCAATCCAGATCTGACCTGGACGCCGGGCCTATTGGTGGAAGCCGATGTGACCATCGATCGATTCGAGGTCTCGCTGGCGGTAGATAATCGGGCGCTGCAGCAGTTCCGTGACTGGCAGGTCGTGTTTATCCAGATAGGCGATGAATTTGAGATTCGCCCCCTGCAGTTGGGACGCAGCGATTCACGCTTTACCGAAGTGCTCAGTGGATTGAATCCAGGTGATCGTTATGTGGTGGAGAACAGTTACCTGATTAAAGCCGATATCGAAAAATCCGGCGCGACCCATAGTCACTAGCAAAGCGTGTAGCAAGCAGAGAGGAACAGGTAGAGAAAATAGTTTTAGTGAACGGGTATAGAGAAACTAATGATTAACTATTTACTGCGCTTATCGATACAACAGCGCTGGCTGGTTGTTGCGATTGTGATAGGACTCTGCGTGCTGGGAGGTTGGAGCTATTTGCAGCTCCCCATCGATGCGGTGCCGGATATTACCAATGTGCAGGTACAAGTAAACACAGAGGCGTCAGGTTATTCACCACTGGAAGCTGAGCAGCGCATAACTTTTCCCATCGAGACTGGCCTGGCCGGGCTGCCCAATCTCGCTTATACACGATCGATTTCCCGCTATGATCTTTCCCAGGTTACTGTCGTCTTCGATGAGGGAACCGACATCTATTTCGCGCGCAATTTGATCAACGAGCGATTGGGAGTCTTGCGTAATCAGATACCGCCTGGCTTGGAACCGGAAATGGGCCCCATTACCACCGGTCTCGGTGAAATCTTCATGTATGCAGTTTCGGCACTGCCCGGTGTGACGCAGGCCGATGGTTCGCCCTATGACAGCACCGCACTGAGGGAAGTGCAGGACTGGATTATCAGACCACAGTTGGTACAGGTAGAGGGTGTTACTGAGATAAATACTGTAGGTGGCTACGAGAAGCAATATCATGTGACACCTGACCCTACACGATTGCTACGTTGGGGCATCAGCATGGAACAAGTAGCGGAAGCGCTGCGTAACAATAACGATAATCGTGGTGCGGGCTATATCGAACCCAATGGCCAACAACTACTGGTGCGATCCCCAGGCCAATTGCAGACTATCGAAGACATTGAGAATGTTGTGCTGGCCATTCGAAATAACTCACCGGTTCGAATTTCTGATGTAGCAGAAGTCGCTATCGGTAGTCAGCTGCGCACCGGAGCTGCAACTCGTGACGGTGAGGAAACGGTACTCGGTACCGCGTTTATGTTAATGGGCTCCAATTCTAGAACTGTGGCAAGGGATGTTGCACTAAAACTTGATGAAATCGGGGATTCATTGCCAGCAGGTGTCGTCGCCGAACCAGTCTACAATCGTACTGTTCTCGTGGATGCCACGATCAACACGGTGCAGGATAACCTTCTCGGTGGCGCACTGTTGGTAATCTTCGTATTGTTTCTGCTGCTCGGTAATATGCGTGCCGCGGTAATCACCATGGTGGTGATTCCGATCTGCATGTTGGGAACCTTTACCGGTATGGTGGCATTTGGTGTATCTGCCAACCTGATGAGCCTCGGCGCATTGGATTTTGGATTGATCGTGGATGGCGCTGTGATTATCGTTGAGAACAGTGTGCGTAGACTGGCATTGGCCCAGAAAGAAAACCAGGCATTGCTTTCTCAGGAGCAGCGACTAAAAGTGGTGTTTCAGGCTACCAATGAAGTCATTCGGCCCAGCTTGTTTGGCATCGGCATTATTACCTTTGTTTACATCCCCATCTTTGCCCTGAGTGGAATCGAAGGCAAGATGTTTCACCCTATGGCGATCACGGTGATTATGGCGCTTTCGACAGCGATGGTGCTGAGTTTCACGCTGGTGCCTGCGGCGCTGGCAATTTTCATGAGAGGTAGAATTGCCGAGCGAGAAAATTTGTTAGTCCAGGGAATCAAGGTACTCTACCAGCCATTGTTGTTAATTTCCTTGAAGTTGCGCTGGTTGGTGCTTGGGGCCGCTGCCCTATTCGTCGCGTTCTGCATCAATCTGGCGACTACGCTTGGTTCCGAATTTATTCCGCAACTGGATGAGGGTGACATTACCTTACATGCCTTGCGAATTCCGGGAACCGGATTGGATCAATCCATTGCTATGCAACTGGCATTGGAATCACGCATTGCAGAATTTGCCGAGGTGGACATGGTCTTCTCGAAAATCGGTACTCCTGAAATAGCAAATGATCCGATGCCTCCAGGAGTGGCGGATACCTTTGTGATGCTGAAGCCGAACCAGGACTGGCCGAATCCTGGCAAGGCCAAGGCAGATTTTCTGCAGGAACTCGAAGATGCCGTCATGCAGTTGCCTGGGAATAAATACGAATTCACCCAGCCCATCGAAATGCGCTTCAATGAATTGATTTCCGGCGTACGCGCCGATCTTGGTGTCAAGGTGTTCGGTGACGACCTGGACCAACTGGTCAGCCTGGCAGATGAGGCCATGGCGCTGGTCGAGCCCATCGAAGGTGCCAGCAATGTACAGGTAGAACAGGTTACTGGCTTACCTATCCTGACGGTGACGCCGAAGCGAGACGTGCTGACTCGTTATGGTATTAATGTCAGTGAACTGCAATCGCTCGTAGCTATCTCCATGGGTGGTGAGACTGCGGGGCTCATTTTCGAAGGCGATCGCCGCTTCGAGTTGGTAGTACGNTTGCCAGAGAAATTGCGAACCGACGTCAACCGCTTGAGACGTCTGCCCGTACCGGCCGCCTCCTTATCTGATGGGCCAGGATATGTGCCGCTTTCGGAAGTCGCAATTATTGAGACAACAACTGCGCCCAATCAGGTGAATCGGGAAAATGGAAAGCGTCGAGTGGTTGTCACCTCGAATGTTGAAGGGCGCGATCTGGGATCTTTCGTGGCGGAAGTCCGTGCGCGTATCGATTCGCAACTGGATTTACCGGTGGGCTACTACGTGGAATACGGCGGCACTTTTCAGCAACTGGAATCGGCTCGCGATCGGCTAACACTGGTTGTGCCNGTAACCTTACTCATTATCTTCGGGATTCTGTTTATGGCATTTAGTTCGTTCAAGGATGCCGTCATTATCTTTACCGGTGTGCCTCTGGCGCTCACTGGAGGTGTACTAGCCCTGTGGATGCGTGACATGCCACTCTCCATATCCGCCGGTGTCGGCTTTATTGCCTTATCGGGCGTCGCGGTGCTCAATGGCCTGATCATGTTGTCTTTCATTAGGCGCCTGTTACATGAAGGTGGTGACTTGATGCACGCCATTGTCGAAGGCGCTTTAACCCGCTTGCGGCCGGTTATGATGACGGCAATGGTAGCCAGTCTCGGATTTATTCCCATGGCGCTGAACACCAGCATCGGGGCGGAAGTGCAGAGGCCGTTGGCGACAGTGGTTATCGGAGGAATTATTTCATCGACGTTTTTAACATTGTTTGTATTGCCAGCATTCTATCGCATCGTGCACTGGCGCGAGCTGAAAACCCCATAAGAAAATTGCAATCAGAGGCGAGTTATGAAGAAGAACAATTTTCCGAAAGTTTCGAGACGAGAATTTACCCAATCCCTGCTGCTATCGGGATTGGCATTAGCAACCGGGTTAATTAGCGGCACCAGTACAGCGCAAACCAGCAATCCCTTACGTATCGGTATCATCGGTTCCGGACGTATGGGTGGCGCCGTCGGTCTACGCTGGGCGGAGGCTGGGCACGCGGTGTTTTTCTCCTCCCGCAACCCGGTTCAGCTGGATGAACTGGTGCAACAAGCCGGAAACAACGCACAGGCCGGATTTCCCGCCGAAGCGGCNGCATTCGGTGACGTGATACTCATCGCCGTGCCCTATGGGGCTCTACCGCAGATCGGCGAGGACTATGCGGCACAAATGGCCGGCAAGATTGTCATAGACTGCGGAAACCCGCGCGCCGACCGCGACGGACCCATGGCGGACGATGCCATAGCAAGAGGCACNGGAATTGCTGGGGCTGAATACCTGCCAGGTACACGTCTGGTGCGTGCGCTGAATGCCATCAGTTTCACGCATGTGAACCAGCAGGCCCATCGAGAAGGTGAATTGATTGGTGTGCCGATTGCCGGCGATGATCCAGAGGCGGTTCGCATTGCGACCCAACTGGTNAGCGATGCAGGCTTCGANCCGGTGGTCGTAGGAGGTCTCGACAGTGCACGCCGTTTTGACCGCGGCACAGAGGTCTACGTACGTGGGCTTACTGCGCAGGAGATACGTGAGGCTCTGAATCTCTGATTAAGAAAGGGTCACAGGGACAAATCTATTGCTTGCTCCCGAAACTGCTTCCTTTTTGATTTGATTGTTAGCTGCCGTTAAGTACAAAACCTGATTAACTATTCAATTCATCGCTCATTTCTAACAAAAAAACCACCAAATCCGCACCATTTAGATAGGAAAGAACCTCTTTACTTTCATCAATACAATTGCCCGCAGCATCTCTCATTTGAATGTCTAAGCCTGCGCGGTCCCAATGNAAGACCTCAGTTTGGTAGTGTTCNCTATCATTCCTCTCCTGGATATGCCAACGCCCACCATGAGCAAATGCATTACGTAGTAAGTAAGCAATTCGAAATATTTCTGGCCAATTGTTGAACCAGTCTTCACCATACTTATCAGTGATCCGGTCTTTCACTTTTTCGTAACATTCTATGAAAAAGATTATGGCTGCACTTCCGGTAACATCTACCATGGATACTGAGTTAGCTGAAGGATCCGGACTCTTTTCATCATCAGTCGCAGGGTGGAAGTCAAGCTCATATCCAGTTACGTTATAGATGAACCCACTAGACCAGAGTAGAAATTTACCTAAGAAGATAACTTTTTCATCTAGAGCTAACCCAACAGCAACTGTGTCATCTCCAGCATCATCAAACACCTCACCGATTCCTGAGTATTTTCCTATAGCGGATGACACAGCTGTAATGAGATATCTTCTGAGCGCGTCAAAAAATTCAAAATTGTCTTCAGTTAGAAATCTAGAATTCTCAGAAGGCGATTGGAGTTCGATTGCAACATCTGTACAACCTGAGTCTTCTATTCTTTTTCGAAACTCGTCTCTAGTCATATATTTGGTATTGGTATATTCCTGCTACTAGGCACATAACGCCTTTAATAAAGAGTGCGCGTAGCGCATTTCCTTGATTTGATTGTATGGTCAAATCGCCCCATTTCTTATTCTATATTCTTTGGTTTAAAGTGA
>PBYU01000044.1 GCA_002730035.1 Gammaproteobacteria bacterium
GATCCTCGAGACTTCATTTGAGTACGTGGGGTCCGCACCTATTCTTTGAGCGCCAGCAAGCGCAGGCACCAAAGCCATCGTTGAGAACAGCCCTATTACAATAATCTTTTTCATGGTCCACTCCAATTGAATTTAAATGACGTTGCTACTGCGCCACTGCTAAGCAGTAATCTAACTCGTTAGGATGTGCGCATACACAAAGCACAAAACACTGCAAGCAGCGTAATAGGTTGATAACTACTTTTATTGATATATATCAGTTGTGCAAAGGATGTATTTGAATAAGCAGCAGCGAAAAACAGCAGCCAAAGACAAAAGCGTTCCCGCGGGAACGTTTTGCCGTTAACTTCGTGGGAAACCGTGACAGATTGACGATTGGATCGATGAGGAGGGTTCGATGGCTCGCAAGCGATATTCGGCGAAGCAGGTTATCCACCTGCTTCGCTAGGCAGTGATCAGACTAACCACTGGCAAGATCGAGGAATGTCTGGGCGTTGGGGCAGAAGGAGTTGTCACCCTTGGCTGTTCCGGCGAGCCACCGCTCGCACAAACCTTCGCTTTTACAACCGCGACATCGCCGCCGCGCACGTTTCATGATGGCCTCGGATTGCGGGTAGGCTAGGGTTTGCGGATAAGTGCGTGTAGCAATTCTGGGGTCCAGGCCAACACGCTCCATCATGAGCGTCATGCGTCTGACCGAGGCACTCCTCATGTGGCTGAACAATGCCACGGCGAGGACAACACCCGAGAGTATCGCAAATACGGGGAGATAAGCTTCAAACAGTATGGGGTCCATGGTTCATACCTCTTACTTGTCGCCGCGTCTACGGGAACAACAGTCGCGACCGTTGATTTTATGCTACCAAATCATAATGTATAAAAATCTTAACATAGCTGTAGCCGCACTTCTGTCCGTCATCAGACTGAGTAGCCTGTGTGTTTTTAAAGTTGTTACAATTTATCACAAAGCCCAATCCACAAAAGGTTCAGCAATATTTCAAAACCCGGATTTCTTTCGTCTTACACTGTTCTGGGAGTCGAATTACTGTAATTGCCTAGAACGAAATCGCCAAATCGATGTCATAAATCGGAGATACCACAATAAGTTTGACCAGGAGGCAAAAATGAAATCTGCTCAGAAATTGTTCATACTCATATTTGGATTAGCAGCATCTAACTTAGCTCTGCCTCACGCCACGATCGGTATATTTGACCTGAACCGGGCTGTGTTCGAAACTGATGCATGGATGATTGAACTGCAAGAACTCGAAGATCAATTCGCCGAAGAACGAGCAACGGTTTCTGAGTTACGCACAGAACTTGAAGAGATATTTTCAAATATCAATATAAATGCCGTAACCATGACGGAAACTGAAATTCAGCGACTCACAGAAGAAGGCCAGTTTAAACAATTGAGAATTCAACAAATTGGGGAGAGAGTGCAAACTTCTCTAAGAGAAACCCAGAACAATTTCCTGGAACGCTATCGCCAACTTATAGGTGACGCTATTAATGAAATTTATGAGCAGGGAGCTTACGATTTTATTCTTAGATCTGAAAGCGTTGTAGTTTCGGGATTTTCTTTTGATGTGACTCCAAATGTTACAGCTAAACTGAATGAGCTAATTGCTTCTACTCGCCAGTGAAAGAAGGGACACTAAACTATTAGTGTCCTCGATTTTATTGTTCTTCAACCGGTGATATTTTGAGCAATGCCGCGTCCTCTGCTTCGGTAAGCACGTATAAATATCCGTCCGGGCCCTGCCGTACATCCCGTATGCGCTGCTTGAACTCTTCCAACAGCCACTCCCTGGCGATTTCCTGGTCCTGGTCGTTCAGATCGATGCGCTCAGATGTCCTGTGCCACGTAAGGTACCCGTACGCAGTGAACCGACAAACACGTCTCCCTGCCAACGGGGAAACTTGTCGCCTGTATAGAATGTCAGCCCGGAAGGACCGATGGATGGCACCCAGAATACGGTTGGTTGCTCCAGCCCTGCCTGCCAGGGTATTTGTGTGATACGTGACCCTGCGTAATCTCGTGCATAAGAAACCAGCGGCCAGCCATAGTTTCGCCCCGGCAATATTATGTTCAACTCGTCCCCTCCCTGGGGAGCGTGTTCGACTGCCCAGAGATCGCCGGTACGTGGATTGATTGCGAGCCCCTGCTGGTTACGATGGCCCAATGAATATATTTCTGGCTTGGTGTCGAGTGCACCGGTAAACGGATTGTCTGGATGGGCACTGCCGTCATTGTTCAGGCGCAGTAACTTGCCGATATGGTCGTTCAGGTCCTGGGCGCGGAATGCACTGATTGGCACGGTAAAAGCGCCGCCGGCACTCATGAATAGCGAACCGTCCGGAGCAAACAGAATTCTCGAGCCACCGTTGCCGCTAGGGCCGGCGTTGAAAATTTCACCCATGTCATGGAATGCGGTGCCGTCGAAACGACCGCGCGCCAGCGTCAGGGAGGGACTTGGCTGTTGTTCAGCTTCGGGTTCTGCTACTCCGGGCTGGCTATAGGTAAGGTATACCAGCTGGTTTTCACTAAAGTTCGGCTGCAGGGCAATGTCCTGCAGGCCGTTCAACCGGCGCGCCCGCACATCTGGCGCACCCGGTGCAGGATCCGGCAATAGTATCCCGTCGCGTAGAATGCGGACCCGTCCTTCGCGCTCGGTAATCAGCATGTCTCCATTTGGTAGAAATACCATTCCATAGGGATGGGATAATCCACCGGCGACTAGGTCCACTCGAATTAGACCTGCTGTAGCGGTGTCCATGATTAGGGGTAGATCGGCAATGCTCGGCGGAGTCAGGTGGGTAATAGTTTCCGTCTGGGCTTGCTGTGCAAAGCTAATAGATGGCAGCAAAACCATCAGCATGGAAATCAGGAATATTTTGTAAGTGAACAAATCTAAGACAACCACTCTTCTAATTTTCATAATACGGGACCCCCATAAAATAATAAATTAAGGCAGAAACTCTTCGAATTCTATGCTGTTGCTATGGCAGTAATTAAACCCTTCCTTCGTCAAATAGGATACCGCGGATTGGGTAATCCTTAGCTTTCTAGCTATTTCTCCTGCGGTTAACCCAAGTTTATCTGTTCCCCAATAACAATCCAGTCCCGGTATCTGTTCCAGTGTCTGTCCCTGTCAGAAAATCGCGAGCACGTTGACTGGCGAACCAGTACCACCTTCTACCGCCAGGGGTGCCGCAACCAACATGAACTCCCAACGATTCAGCCGGGCGGCGGTCTCGGCGACGCCTTCCAGGTCCTGGTTATCGAACAGGTCCACACCCATTGCTGTGATCGTCAACATGTGGATCGGCAGACCCACACCCTCGATCTGTGAGGGCACTACGTCGCTGGCGGCATCGCCGCCGAGGAAAGAGACATCGCGAGCCTTGAACCAGGGCATGACGGAGGCATGCAGGCCAGCCGCCGCTTGCGCAACATTCCACGGTCCGAGCGCGGCGCGACGAGCCCAGCGACCCGTGCGAACGAACACGGCATCACCGGGACGCACGACAACACCAGTCATCTCTTCGAAGGCTTCCAGGTCTTCCTGGTAGATCGGCGTTCCCGGCTCCAGATAATCAACTCCCTTGAGACGCGGGATGTCGATGAGAACACCTCGGGTGACGATGCCAGCCTGCAGATTGGCAATCGAGTTGGTGGCGCAGCCTGCTTCCGTTATCGTGTTTTGATCCTTGCCGTTGTACATTTTCCCCTTATAGAGGATGTGGCACAGGGAATCGACATGGCTGTGGGAATAGCCGTGATAGCTGATGTTGTAGTTGTCGCTCACGCCGCCACGGAACGCGGGTTCGGTAGTGGCGTCGGGAACGCTCAACACCCGACGCTGGAATGGTGAGGGGACATCGGGCGCTACCTCGGTCAGCAGTCTGTGCTCGAGAGATACGGTGATGCCCTCGGTTACGGTGGCGATCGCCTCCAGCCGTTTCTCCGGGGTAATAAGGTTGGCAGCGCCGAGCTGGTCATCGGATCCCCAGCGCCCCCAGTTCGAGAGTTCCTCCATCATCC
This sequence comes from Gammaproteobacteria bacterium, assembly GCA_002730035.1. Taxonomy (GTDB): domain Bacteria; phylum Pseudomonadota; class Gammaproteobacteria; order Pseudomonadales; family Pseudohongiellaceae; genus UBA9145. The sequence continues at coordinate 4,049 of PBYU01000044.1, forward strand.
GCTCGATGTCGGCCTGGGTAAGGTCGTGGGATTCCGGGGAAACGGTGGGTGGAACATACGCCGCAGCCGTCGTTGCAGACGCCCCGCCCTCGTCAGCGGCGGGTGCGCAGGCCACACCTGCGACAGTCAAGATAAGCAAGCAGATAACACTCAGTAGTCGAATGCCCATTGTATACCTCCTCAGATTGTTCAAAGTGAAGCAGGAAGTACTGGGAGAATAATGGCTACATGGGTTGAAGTCCATGGTGGGTTGAAGTCCATGGTGGATTGACGACGCCTTGAAGCGATAAAGGGGACGGAGGGACTAACATAGTCCCTCCGTCCCCTTTATATTAGCCGGATTCGTTCCCAGCGTGCGGTGAACGTGACTAAGTGGGTGGTGGTTTGCTACTTTACCAGTCCCCNCAACTANTCTTCTTGTCTCCGTTATGCGTGGAGGAAGCCAAATGCGATATTTCCAGAACTCACCAGTCCTTTTACTGATACTGGGGCTCATCAGTTGCCAGCCAGAGGCGACCTCTCCGCTTGAGTCAGAAACAGCTCCACCGCAACTGGAGGAGACTACCGGCTTGAGCATCCCGTTTGAAAAGTACCGGCTCGATAATGGGCTCGAAGTAGTCATGCATCAAGATCACTCCGATCCTATTGTTGCTATCGCACTGCTGTATCACGTTGGATCGGCGCGAGAGTTACCCGGACGCACCGGCTTCGCACATCTGTTTGAACACTTATTATTCCAAAGCTCCGAGAATCTCGAAGACGGTGCTTTCATACGTGGTATTCCCGCTTTAGGAGGTACTTTTAATGGGGGTACCAGTAATGACATGACGATCTACTTCGAGGCTGTGCCAAACGACGCATTAGAGCGGGTTCTCTGGATGGAGTCCGATCGGCTCGGGTTTTTTATTAACACAGTTACTCAACCACGCCTGGAAAACGAAAAGCAAATTGTTAAGAACGAAAAACGGCAAGGCGTTGACAATGTCCCTTATGGCCACACTTCCAGCGTTATTGACTCGAATTTGTTCCCCGCATCACATCCCTACAACTGGCAGGTGATCGGTTCGCTTGCTGATCTGCAGGCTGCAACTCTAGAAGATGTGCGTGGCTTCTACGAAACCTACTACGGCCCACAAAATGTGACCCTGGTAATCTCTGGAGACATCGAAATCGATGACACCAGAGCCCTAGTTGAACGGTATTTTGGGGAAATTCCCGCGGGAGCAGAAATCGAACCTGCCGCGGTGCCAGACGTCGTATTAAGCGCAACTCAGAGTTATTTTCACGAAGACAACTTTGCCCAGCTAGCCGAATTAACACTTGTCTGGCCCAGTGTTGAAAATTTCCACCCCGATTCCTATGCGCTTACCGTTTTGGGTCAACTACTCAGCGACAGCAAGACATCACCCTTTTATAAAGAGATAGTCGAAGAGCAACAGCTCGCACCTTCCGTGTCATCGATGCAAATCAGCCGAGAGCTAGCTGGCAAGTTTCAACTCTCTTCAAGGGCTTTCCCGGGCGTGGATCTCGATGACTTGAATGCCGCATTCAATCAAGCTTTTTCTCGCTTTGAGTCCGAGGGAATCAAGCAGACAGATCTAGAGCGCATTAAGACTGGCCTGGAGACAGATTTCTACCAGGGCATATCTGGCGTTATGGGGAAGGCCTTTCAGCTCGCCCAATACAATACTTTCGCAGGCGATCCAAACTTTTTAACTGAAGATCTCAACAGCTCCCTCAACGTTTCTATCGATGACGTTAACCGCGTGTATGAACAGTATGTTAAAGAAAAGCACCACATTGCCACCAGTTTCGTGCCACAGGGTCAAATGGAGCTCGCGCGCACTGATGCGGTTAAGGCCGATGTATTTCTCGAAGAGATCATTGCCGGTGCCGAAAACACCGCTGGTGATTTGACTACAGTGAACAATTTCGTGCGCACGCCATCACTGATCGATCGTACTCAAGCCCCCGCCCTGGGAACTGCTCCAAGCTCATCGACACCAGAAGTTTGGACCGAATCCTTAGAGAACGGGATGGAACTCCTGGGGATTACTCAGTCTGAGCTGCCACTGGTCAGATTTACTCTGCGCTTAAGAGGCGGCATGCTGTTAGATGATCCTGACAAGATTGGCGTTGCCAATCTAACGGGGAAAATGCTGTTGGAGGGCACCGCTACTCGAACGCCAGCGGAGCTCGAAGAGGCCATCCGCCAACTCGGCGCCACGATCAGGGTTTCTGCTTCTGCGGAATGGATTACGCTTTCTGCTACAACCCTGGTTCGTAACTATCCCGCCGTGTTGGAGCTGGTCAGAGAAATTCTGCTCGAACCACGCTGGGATGAGGCGCGCTTTGCCCTCGTTCAGGACAGCACACTTAGTGGCATTCGACAGAACAGCGCTAATCCCAATGCCATAGCATCCACAGTTTTCAAACGGCTGGTGTATGGCTCCGACAATATCCTGGCTAACAACATTAGCGGTGATGAAGAATCGGTAGCGGCAATAACGATAGAGGATCTCAAGACCTACTACAGCACCCAATTCTCGCCAAGTGTCGCCACTCTTCATGTCGTTGGCGACATTGACTCAGGCTCTGTAGTCGCCTCATTGGCGGATTTAACTCAACAATGGAGCGCCAGGTCCATCGATGTACCCCAACCGCAATTTCAGTCAAGCACTGCACGCGCAGGCCTGTATGTCGTTGATGTCCCTGGAGCACCGCAATCGGTTATACGCGTGGGCTACATGGCAATGCCGCAGATCGATCCCGACTACTATCCTGCTGCGGTAATGAATCATCAGCTCGGTGGAGGCATTACCGGCCGCTTATTCCAGATACTCAGAATTCAAAACGGCTACACCTACGGTGCCAGATCTGGTTTCGCCGGCACCTTGTTGCCAGGGCCGTTTACCGTTTCTACTTCGGTGCGGGCGAATGTGACGCTGGAGTCAATGGTCTTAATCAAAGACATCCTGGAGAACTACGGTGAAACCTACTCGGAGGTTGATCTGCTGGAAACCAAAAATGCAATGATCCGCAGCAATTTCGTCAACCTGGAGACACCGAATGCGCAACTTGGTATGTTGCAGGATATTGGCGGCTACGACTTACCAAGCGATTATATAAGTCAGCGCGAAGCGACCGTGGCTGGAATGAGTGTCTCTTCGGTGCAAGCGCTCGCCTCTCAATACATCGCCACTGACCAGATGACCTATGTTGTGGTCGGAGATGCGGCGACCCAGCTTCCTCTTCTCACCGATCTCGGTTACGGCGAACCCGTATTAGTGGACCGTGAGGGCAATCCGCTGTAGTAAGCAAAAGGGGTCGGAGGCACTGCTGTCCCACATTTCCCATCAAGCCTATAATCCTAACCCAGGAGGGCTCGTTGCATTCGCCGGTGGCGATGGCTTTATCAGATTAATCAGGCTCTCTTTGGTGAAGAGATTGACCTGTAGCACGCGCAGTATTCGCTGCTCAGACCATCCTGTTTTCGAGATGAACTTTAGATAACTAAGCAATAGGTAAGTGCTCAATGCAATCCAGATTTGAGTCAATACAGCATTCCTCGAATTACCTACAAATGCATGAATCTTTAGGTTCTGTTTAATGGTCTTAAAAAATAACTCCACCTGCCAGCGATCTTTGTACACATCCGCTATCGTCTTTGCTGCCAAGTTAAATTGATTGGTTAGAAATACGTAGTGCTTACCTGTTTCTGCATACCTATAACCTACCCGGCGAAGATAGGAAATCGATTTGTCTCTTAGCTGGATACCAGTTAGCTCAATAACCTGATCGGAGGTGATTCCCTGGGCTTTGTTGACTTTATGACGCTCTACAACACGATACCTTGCATTCTCCCGTTGCCGAGTGACAAAGAAAATACCCCTATCTGTCAATAGCTTATACCAATAGTAATCCGTGAAGCCTTTGTCAATAACAACTAAACTCCCTTTGGGAAAATCAAATGCCCTTCCAGCAGGAACATCGTGGTTTCGACCATCGGTTATCGTGGCGAACGCCGGAAAGTGGCCCCTGTGATCCAAACCAACATGTAACTTTATAGCCGCTTTACTGCGATTATGATCCGCCCACGGAAACAGCTTCAGTGACAAATAAATCAAGCTCGAATCCAGTGAGTACAGGGGCTTTTAATACGAAACTTGTGCCTTGGTGAGCATCCCTGACAACGTATCACCAACTTCTGAAATAGCGCTTCATACAACGTGTAAGGTTGTTTCTCATTGACCCTGACCAAAGAAGACTTCGCTATTTTCCTACAACCCAGATGATAATGATTAAGACTCTGGGCATTCATGTTCGATTCAATATCCCGCAAGCTCTGTCTACCTGACAGCTGCGCCATCAGCAACGAAAGAAACTGGTCCCACCGGCAGATCTTTCGCAGCCGCTGGCCGCTGTGGTGCTGATTAGTCAGAGACTCAAACTCATGTCTAGGCACCAGTTTCAGTAGTTGAGAAAAAATCGTGCTAGTATGCGACATGGCACTGATCCTGCCGCTGACCGCATCAATTCCCGAGGAAGTCATCTACCGGGGATTTCTCATCGGGCGGCTTTCAGGGTTTTTCGGACAGGACATTCGCGGTGCCTCCATGACCGTCCTGGTTCAGGCGCTCATCTTCGGCTCGATCCATTTTCAATGGGGCATCGGCGGCATGATCATGACTTTCATAATGGGGGCTGTCTGGGGCGCCGCCTATCTGCTGTGCGGCCGAAACCTGTGGATTGTCATCCTTGCGCACTCGGCAGGACACATCCTGTTAGTCACTCAGCTCTATCTGGGAGAGTCGATTATCGTCTAGGAAAAACAGGGATAGACCACGATTAGGCAATAGCGCAATAGCGTGGTCTGTCCCCGAACGACCGTACCGAAAAACGTTTCAGCGGAAACGTTTTTTTTGGAGTAACCGGGCAGCACTGTGAACAGTGCCGAAGCAAGGACGGCTGCCGAAGTAAAACTACTGTCTTTTTAGGCTGCCCCCATTTATCTTTGTGCTTTCTATACGCCGACACGGAGGATACACAATGAACAAGAAAGAGATCGCTGGGCTTTTGTTCGGAGCGATACTACTGACCGGAGTGCTGAGCTGGGCATTCACAGCCCCCTACCTCGGCAACACGGGACTTGCCCGTACGCCCGGAATAATTCTTGGAGGAACACTTACAGAAGCCCCAAGCGACTTCAGCCCGCTTCATGATAGTGTCCAGGGCCCTATGATCATGAAGCCGGCCGGTTTTCCGCCCTTTGTTAACTATCTGTCGTGGGTGGGCACTCCTGAGGGTGTAATCTCAGCCACTCGACCGGACGGCGGTTACTGGGCGCGACGCTTGCGGGAGAGAGGTGGCGATGGGTGGCTACGGATTGGCGATGCAACCTATGCGATGGAGGCCAACGAGGTTTTCGGTGACGAGCGCATTGCCATGATGAGACAGTGGGCAGGCGGTAGATCTATAGATCAGCCACTCTACCCTGGATCAGAACCATTGCGCGACTGGGAGGTCTTCTTCTGGAAGCCTAGATAGAAAGAGAATGGGGGACCTCGGTTTGACACGCATAATCGTGGTCTGTCCCCGCCAGCCGCCGGATTAAGGCGTTACTTCAAATTCGATAAATTCCAGCCCGTCGACATTGCCGTCATTCTCAAGTCGCATATAGACATCGTATTCGTTGTTATCGGGTGGGGATACGTTGAGCAGATTAACGCGCGGAACATAAAGAAGAGACTGATTCGCATCGAATGCCGAGCTGTGTTGCCAGATTGGCGTCGAGCCAGTTTCGTTGAAGCTCTTGATGGTAAACAGTGAACTGCCCGCTGTCGGGGGTTGCAGGACCAGGTCATAAGTGGTGTCGGTGCCCAAGAGCTGCAGAGACTGCAGATACAATTCACCGCTAGTGCTGTCATAGCTATTGTTACCGGTAACGGCTACTGCATTGTGGCGTTTAAAACTCGGTAACGCCGTGAACACGCTGAGCGAGGGGTCATAGTTGCAATCGACTTCATCGGCTGCCGTGGCAAGGCAATTCAATTCCAAGTCCAGCGGACTGGGTTGTGGACCGCCATTCACCCAGTCGGTGAGTTCGTGCCAGGCAGCGAGGCCTTCATCGACGGTAAATCCGCAGTGGCTGGGGCTGTTCGAGTCATTCACGATGCCAACTGTTAGTTGATTCGCCGGCAACGCGTCGATGAGTGCCATCTGGTTCTGCACCTTAACCAGCCCATCGTGTGAGGTATGAATGGATACAATCCTGGTGGTACCGATATTGCCGGTGGGTGTGTAGTTATCGAGCAGTGCCTCCCTGGCTGAGGGCAGCGCGACTGTGCGTAGGGCGGACTGGTTGACCGAGCCATCGCCGTAATCGATGCCGGCATTCTGGAACGGAATGAGTCCGTTTAACTGTGACTCGTCATTGATCAATCTGGGGATTTGAAACACCGCGTACCAGAGGTTCAATCCCAGGAAGAAAATATTCCTGGTGTCGGAGGTTTCCAGTATCTCTTCCAGTCGGTCCGCAGCATCCGAGTTCTGCAGTTCCCAGGCAAACACCTCCAGCGGATCGTTCTCATCGATCAACAAGCGGCTGCTGATGCTGGTACATTTGTCCAGAGAGTCGAGAAATTCAATTTCACCGAATAACAGTTCCGGGTGCTCATACCAGGGCCGGGGTAGATCAGCACCGGGAACAGCCTCGCAGACAGATTCGTAGATCATGCGCAGATCGAACGCTTCAAACCAGTTTATCGAGCCGGCCACGGCGCCACATAGAATCAGGGCACCATCCGGATCGGGAAGTAGATCGGATTCTAAATCGCGCATGGTGACGATGCCACCCAGTGACGCGCCAACGATATAAAACTGCTCCGGTGCAACCAGGTCTTCACTGGCAGCCAGGGTGAGGAACTGGTTATACAGTTCGGCATTGGAAATGTGCGAGTCGAACACGGCCCAACCTGTCTGACTGTAACTGGATGCGGCGAGCGCATAGCCTTCCGCAAGGAGTATTTCCGCATAGGGGCCCAGTCCGGGTTTGTCTTGAACTTCACCTGTGTAGTAGCCATCCCAGAAGGGGTTAAGAAGGGAGAGCAAGTCGGTAGGCTCGAAGCCGGTCATAAAACTCTGAAAGCCATGGTTCCAGATGACCAGGCCGTTCGCCGCTGTCCAGCCCGTAGGCTTGGCAATAGTGTAGTAGGCGCCACTGGCGGTCTCTCCATGCCAGACCGGGTAGCAGGCGCCATTTTCAGTCTCGTACTCATCGCTTGCGCAATTGGAAGCAGCGAGTGCATGGATTGAATACAGCAGAGACAAGATTGTGAGTAAGACTCGGCAATGCTTTATAATCATAGGAGGGCTCTTGATTAACACGAGATCTCGTTAATACCTAGTTTCTAGAAATTAATAACGGTTCGCTGAACGATAACTGAATAGTGTAGCCAGCAATTGCCTCGGGCTGATCTCATCGAGCAATAAGGGGTCAAAGAAGGGTTGCCTTTTTCTCTCGCTCTACTCTGTGCGTGCCAACCCGCGAAAAATTGAACTCAGTAGATCCATTAATCGGCGAAAATCGCCATTTTCCGGGGTATCTGGGGGTCAACATCGGCATTTTCGCCCCTGAGAGCTGTGGGCATGCACTAAATTGGGTCTAAAAGAAAGAGACCTACCCCACGTGTTGTTTGGGTCAGATTTTCACTCCTGCAAAGTGTGAATTGGAAACCTGACCCTAGGAATCATTTCTGTTAGCAGTCAGTCAAATAGAGTTGGAAAAGCTAATCCAATAAAAAAAAATGATATCTCGAAGCCTGCTCCAAATCTCGACTCACTATTTATAAGAGTGACAGAAGATGGAGAACTTTAGCCAGGGGTATGGATTGGGCACGAAATCAGGCTCTAAAATAGACGAGTCTTCTTCTGGAGATGATCTAGTATCTACTAATACGGGCTCTGCTTACTCGCTACGCGAGGACCGATTGGTTCTCTGTATGGCTGCAGCATTGGCTGTCGCGGCTATTCTGCTGCTAATCCCCAACATGAATCAGCCATGGCAGGTTGTGTTCAGTCAGTACCTGCTAGAAATACCCTTCCTCGCTATCTTGCTGGTGACTATTCGTATTCGTCTGAAGAGTGTGGAGTCAGTAGAGGAGAGGCGCTTTTGGATTCTGTTTTTCATTGGATTTGCGGTATGGGTGGTGTCGCTGGCAACAGAGTTATTATTTTTTGCAGTAGAGCTCGGAGGAGAAATTCTTCAGGATTTGCTAATAAATGCACCTATTTGGTGACGAATGGGTGTCTCGCCACCGCGTTGGAGATTCAACCTTACAGAAGCACAAGCCGGCCCATTCATCGACTCCGTAGTTTCGATCGTGTCGGAGCGACGGCGTTGTTGTTTGGATTGTTGAGTTATTTTCTCCTGATCCCGGGTTTTTCCGTTGACAGTGGTTCAGCTATCTGGAGTTCTTCGTTAGCCCTGTTTGTGGCGCTGGATTGCTACATCATATTGCGACTCTGGCACCTCAGGGATTCGGCTGACAGTAAGGAATACCGATTCCGTTATACATGGGCGTTACTGGGAGTAATAATTTGGGGATTGGGCGACTTGTTCTGGTTGCTCATGTACGAGAATATTCTGAACGACTCCTCCAGTTCAGGCACTCTTTTTGATCTCATCTGGCCCATTGGCATTTGTGCCATCGGGGTGGCTACACGACCGAATGAGACAGATCCGGATACTGATATTCAGACTGCAGCTGAGCATGAATCCATTGGGATCGGACCTTTAGTCTTCTACGCGATTTTACCCTTGATGTTGCATGTCGCACTGTATCGCTTTGGTAATCCCGGGGCGAGCCTGGAAATGGCGAGATAAGTTCTGGTGCTTGGGACTACCGCCATACTCGCGATTATGACATTTGTCTATCATCTAGTCTTGCGCATAGAAAACCGGAGACTTGCCGAAGAGGAAGTGTTAGCCAGGGAGAATCTGGCCCACTAGGCGTTCCACGACAAGCTAACTGGCCTGCCGAACAAAAACCTGTTCAGTGATCGATTGCGGCTGGCTAGGGCAGATTCCTGGCGCTATAAGACTAAATGTGGTGTGCTGTTTTGTGATCTCGATCATTTCAAAGCTATCAACGACTCACTGGGACACGACGCGGGAGATAAAACACTCACCACAACCGCCGATCGATTGATGTCAACTGTTCGCAAGCAGGACACAGTAGCCCGGCTCGGTGGTGATGAGCTTGCCATTATCATATAGGGTATACACGATGCGCTGGATGCTACGGTATTGGCTAAGAAATTGCTCTAGGCTATTAATGAGCCGTTAGTGCTTGCACAAAAAAATCACGTGCTTACCGCCAGCATTGGAATCGCAATTTTTCCCGATGATGGCGAAGAGGAAGATAAGCTGCTCAAACACGCGGATACAGCCATGTACCAGGCTAAACTCTACAGTCGAAATACCAGCCGACTATTTACCGAAGCAATGAATGAAGCCGTCACTGAGCGGCTCGCTATAGAGCAGGGACTTAGAGCTCGCCCATGGAAGATCGTTTCGCAATTTTCTATCAACCGATAGTGGACCTGACAGGCGAGCGGCTGGAGGCCTACGAGGCCCTACTGCGATGGAAGCATCCCGAGCGTGGTTTTGTCGCGTTCTTGTGCACGACAACATATTGATATATAAGGAATAACAATAAAAATATATTATGTGTGTTACATACAGTGTTACATTAGGGCAAAGTCACTGCTATTTTCTTTACTGTCTGAATAGGCTCCCGTGGTGATAATTTCCCTTTTCAAAACAGAGTACGGGGGGGGTATGACCCCGCTGCGAGGCGACTACGGGGTGTATCCTGAATTGTAGGCATCAAGCCTGACCCGAGCTTAAAATTTTTATTTTTTTCTGAGTTTACTTACTTCAAGCCCCCCCTATCAAAACCGGGACGGGGGTATGGTCGGTTAGGAGTCACCTTCGTCAATAAAACGTTGTATCGTTGCATGATCTGGCTTTTGTGATGATGCGGAGGAATTGGTGCTCATTGCTGTAAGCGGTCCAAAATAGTGGGCCAGTCATTTATTACTATATTGAAGAAAGATTCACGGTCTTCCTCAGCGACAGTGTATTCCATATCAACATACTCATCTAAAATGGCCTGCCAATTGTCGTGCAATACAGTGGAGGATGAATCTAGATTGGTGATCATACCAAGTCCAGTGGGTGGTGCGCTGATTACAGACAGATTTAAGTCTGGGCGATATTGCTTTAAGCACGGTATGATTTTCCACGGATCACCGGTCCAGAATCTACTCTGACGTTCGCGCGCAGCAGTGAACGTATTTAGCGGCAAACAATCGTGAATAACTACCACTGTGTTAGGAGTAGAAAATTTTTCAACATTCATGAAGTCTTTTAGTGTTTGTTCAAACAGATGTAACCCGTCCAGGAAGGAAAAATCAACGGTTAGGTGCTCCATTTCCTCTGCAAGGTTATAATTTTCAAAGAAATTATCGCTCGGAACTGAATAAATTTTTGTTATCGCCTCAAATTCTACATTAATGACCGGTTTTGGATCAATGCCGATAGCAATAGTGGGCGGTTTTGCATTCGCTAATGTTATGCCTGTTTCGATACCAATTTCTATATAGGTTTTGGGTTTGAGGTGAGCGTGAAAGCGCGAGATAACCTCGCCATAAGGCTCTCCCGGCATAAGGGAGTAGGCGAGACCGCTGCAAGCTCTAAAATCACCGGGATCCAAATCTATTGCATGACGGAATAGGTCAGTACATTCCTCCTGTTTACCTTGCTCTTTTAGAGCATGGCCCAATTCGCTAAAATATTTGGCCTTATTGGGGTCCAGTGTAGTGGCTTTCCTTAGCAAAGATTCTGCACCTTGCACATCACCATGCTGCAAAATGGACATGCCAACCACGTACAATACTTCCGCATTATTTGGCTGTGATGCTAATATTTGTTCGTATATCTGCTTAGCTTCATCATGCCGCCCGTCCTCAATTTTTTCTCTGGCAAGCGCTAACGCCTGTTTTAGTGTCATGCTCTGTGTGTTTATGTGATGCTCCTCTATTGTCGTCTTATGCTTGAGTATCTTCCGCTGCTTTCATGTGGAGTTGTTCAAGAGCTTTGAGCAGCTTGCCCACGGGTGGGTAGGCAAGACCCTTCGCAATTCTTTCCTGCTCTGACTTTTCCCCACTCAACGATTTTCAGCTTTGATGGGCCCACTGATTCCACATTTCCAGGAGGGCATTTTCAAGATTTTGGGCAAAGCGCGGAGCGTCAAACAATGGTGAAGCCAATACCTGTGAGCGTAGGCCAGCACGAAGCTTGGATAGTGCATCTAGATCAGATGCAAAGAGAATGGCCTTAGCTAAATATTCCTCCTCATCA
>PBYU01000045.1 GCA_002730035.1 Gammaproteobacteria bacterium
TGTTTCATCTCAACTCCTCACGTTAGGATGAACAAAAACTCTCCTTTAAACCAGTGCTATATCTGTTCCATAGGTGCTGACGGGGTACACAGTAATGTTCTAAGATAATCTTAAAAGGAAAGAACTGCCCTCACCATTTTGCTTTCCTTAATATGTCGTTGATGCCCTTTTCAAAGTCCTCTTGATTTTTATTTTTAGCCCAAAGGCTTGCTGTCAGTCTATGACATAAACATCTATTGTTAGGTTTCTTTGACCTGTATTCACTACTATTGAATCAAGATTTGTAGTGCCGTCAGAGATATTGACTAAATTTTTCATAACAATGTTTGAACCATCTCGTTTCCATATGCCTGTAAATGTGCCAGAAAAAAATGTGTCTGCATCAACAATGCCACGACCTTGACCTGAGACAGTTCCTCCATTTCCTGAGTTGTCATATTTTAACAAGTAGGAGGTATATACCGTCCCGTATGTTCCCATTTCTCCTTGAGCTGTAATTGCAGTCTCACCCTCTCTAAATTCTACTGAGGTGAGCTGCATTGTTGTGCGTTCTTGTCTTGCTTCTAACGTGATGCTGTCCGCATTTGCTTGATTACTCATAATTCAAATCCTTAATGGTTAAACTAGTTATTTAATTGGAATGTCTAAAGGTCAAAATAGTAACAAGCAGGATTTATAGTATCGACCTTATAGCCCCGTTATTTTCTTTTTTTTAAATTCCTTTTAAGTATTTGGGTGTCTTTCTGCTAGGTCATTTCTTTGAGTTTTTGAGTGTTTGCACATAATGTTACCCACGGCTGCGCATTGCCTGTGTAAAACTCTACGGCTGGTTCTAACCAAGAGTTATCGTCCATGCTAGCGTAACTGACTCCTACGCCATCCATCCCTTCGGACTCTACGAGTATTCGACTACCGCATTCGGGGCAAAAATTACGGATTAGAGCGTTTCCGCTATCGGCTTCAACTTTGTAGCTTTTGAGATCGCCTTCGATTTTCACAGAGCCTTCCGGAACAAGCACTCCTGTTACGAAAGGAGAGCCTGCAATTCTTTGGCAATCCCCGCAATGGCAACCACCTTCAAATGGTACAGGCATATAGAGCTCCTTAATTCGTATTCATACCCAGAAGATACTAAATTTAGCATCAGGAAACATCCCTAGAAGGCTATTTTCCTGCCCTAGAATCGTTTTTAGCAAGGTAGGTGATTAGTCATTATAATCTTTATATAATTAATCCCACTCCTCGAGTTAAGGGGGTACACAGAAGCCCCTACTCCCTATATATACTAGTGTGCCTGCACTTTTAGAAAGGTTGAGCTGTAAACCAGTTTATATTATTGATTAGGCTTTCGTGCAGGTTCCCGTTACGGTTAATGCTCTACTGTGGTCCGTACAGTTAACTTAAATTTTCTGTATCCCACCGTTCATACTGTCCTCGCTCAAATTGTTCCCGGCGTCTGGCTTGGGCGAGTGCAGATTCGAGAATTGCATCTCCGACTACGATTCCCTGTGGCTCGGCCTTAGTGAAGTAATAGTGGGCGCTCATCATTTCATCCACCGATCGAGGGTCATAACGAGCTTCAGCTTATGTAATACCCCGATATAGAATCTTCTTGTACAAGGGGGGACCCAAGGAGGGTGAGATGATGAAGCCTGAATTAGCCACAAGATTCTACTCAGAGGCGCCTTTGGTTAAGTGTGCCCTAATAATTCCATCAAAGCGTGATCTATAAAATCATCATCGTCTTGAGTACTAAACCCAGGTCCGCCAGCGCCATGGCCATAAATTGACTCAATCACCCTTAGTTCTGCATTTGGCATCATGATAACCTCGGTCTCATTATCTTCTGGAGGAAAATACATATCGGTTCGGCCAGGCATTACAATTGCTTTGCATGTGATGGCAGAGAGAGCAGAATTTAGATCGCCGTCGAATTTTACATGATTGCTAATATCGGCACGTTGCCAAGTATCTAACATCGTTAAAAGGTTATTAGCATCGTTCTTTGGTGTAAAAAAATTATGCCAAAATTCCAAAAACTCATCCATCGAATTAAAGCTTTGTCCTAGCCATGAGAGATGCAAGTTTTTCCTATAGAATGTTTGAGAAAAAGCCCAGCTGGCATAGATAATAGTGAACGCTCTCAATCCTGATTCAGGCTGCGTGATATAATCTCCGGCATTAAAATTCTCGTCGAGGATAAGCGCCTTTTTTAAAGTTTCGAGAAAGAGCCAGTTATGAGAAGCGGTCTTTGCACTGCCGCAAATAGGGGCAATGGCGGCAACTAATTCAGGATATAGTGCGCCCCAATGAAAGGCTTGTTGGGCACTCATAGAAAATCCCACAACGAGTTGAATCTTAGTAATTCCATAAAAATCGGTTAAGAGTTGATGCTGAGCTATTACATTGTCGTAAGGCGTTACTGAAGGAAATCTTCCTCGGTCATGTGGATATTCTGTGTTACTTGGCGAAGACGAATATCCATTACCAAACATGTCAGGAACTACAATAAAATATTTCTCGGGATCAAGGGCTCTTCCCGGGCCTATTGCAGCACGGACATCTTCATGATTGCCCGAATACCATGTAGGGTAGACAATAACATTAGACTTTTCTTTATTTAGTTGTCCGTGAGCTTCGTAGGATATGAAAGCGTTCTTGAGGGCTTCCCCGCATTGAAGGTCAAAATTACCTAGTTTAAATATTTCTGTTCGCATTAATAATGTACTCGTTGATAGAAATGTTAATTGGGTTAATGGCGACGAGTCTCAGATTTGGCTCTTATTTTGTCCNGAATAGTATGTAATAGTCCGAGATGGAACCAGGCAGGTGTAAACAGCCCGCTAGTTGGCAGTTAATTCTGGAGGTCTTCAAAGCCCCCGTAGGCAAGAGGACCACCCAGCCTACCCACTATATATAGCAGCGGTTGGAGATTCTATGTCAGAACCAGGCTTTTATTCANTCATTCCGGTAATCATCACTCTTACCCTATCGATCTGGTCGCGCAATGTCATTCTGGGTTTATTTCTTGGCGTATTCTCAGGGGTGCTTCTCCTTAATGGGCCCAATCCATTCACAGGCATGAGCCTCATGATTGATAAATACTTAATAGCTCAAGCCTCAAATAGCGCTAATGTGGGTATTTTAATGCTAATGATTTTTGTANCGGGTCTTGTGGGACTAATGGAAAAATCAGGTGGAGCTGCTGCATTTGCAGGCATGATGACTAAATTGATTACCAGTAAGGGCAAGGCGCAGATCGCCGCATGGACAAGTGGATCACTGTTGTTTTTTACAGACTCCGGCACGCCCCTTATCGTCGGGCCTCTATTTCGACCAATTACCGATGGTCTGAAAATATCTCGGGTAAAACTAGCATGGATTATTGATTCAACGGCATCACCCGTAGCTGTTCTAGTACCTTTTATTGGCTGGGGGCTTTACTCACAAGGGCTTATAGCGCAAGAATATGAAAGTTTGGGAATAGACGAAAGCGCTTTCTTATCTTATATCAAAGCGATACCGTTTCAGTTTTACTCCATCATGGCTGTGGTCATGGTCCCTATTGTGGTAATAGCAAAAGCTGATTTTGGTCCGATGAAAAAAGCAGAATCGGATTGTGCCAATGGTGCTGTTATGGAAACCATCGAAGCGCTCGAAGTGGAGACTGCTCCAGATAAAGCTAAGCAAAAGGCTAAGCCAATTATGGTCTGGTTACCTCTATCAATCATGTTGGTCATTATGTTCTCTCTGCTAGTTCCCCAAGGCTTTCCTATGGATATGGAAAATATGCCGTCTAATGCGTTTAGAGCATCGTTATCGACAGGTTATGTCTGTGCCGCCTTGGTTTTGATGGTGCTGATGAGTCATTACGGCGTGCGTTCTTTAGCTAACGGTTTTTTACTTTATTTGGAAAGTATGGGCAAGGTGATCACTGTTCTTATTATTCTTGTTCTTGCATGGTCACTGGGTGCCATTGGGAAAGACCTTGGCGCTCCTGCCTACATATCGGTATTGATAGATGGCAGATTGTCAGCTTTCCTAATCCCAGCAACAGCGTTTTTAGTGGGCAGTATAATCTCGTTCTCAACAGGTTCTTCATGGGGCACATACGCCATTTTAATACCAATGATGATCCCTATAGCCCACCAATTTGACGTACCAATGTATTTGGCTATTGGGGCGGTATTATCTGGCGGTCTATTCGGCGATCATTGCTCTCCGATTTCAGATACAACTATTCTTTCAGCTACCGGCGCAGGATGTACCCAAATGGATCATTTTAAAACACAATTCCCCTACGCGCTGTTTAATGGTACCTGCAGCATAGTGGCTTATATTTTGGCTGGAATAACTGGTAGTTTTTGGGCATTGGGGTTGGGTATGTTTTTGATGGTTGGTGGTTTGTTTGTTCTTAAGAAATTGTAACGTTTTTAGCGATCTAGCCCTACACCGCGAAACCGGGATCTAACAGTGAAAATGGCGCCAATATCCAAAAATGGCCTTGGCGGTATCCATGTGGCCGGTGCCGATGCTAGGCAATCAGTAATTAAGGAAGACTGGCCGCCGCTCGCATATTCAGCTAGTGAATGCCCAAATGCGCTACCTTTGCTAACGCCCGACCCGTTGTAACCGCCAGCAAGATATATTTTGTCCTTTTGCTGCCCGAAAAAATTAGTGCTATTCCGGCTAATACCTTCCACACCGGACCAAGCATATTCAAAAGGCACATGAGCCAGTTGCGGAAAGCGTTTTTCAAAACTGGCACGATGGATGGCTTGGCGGCGCTCTAATCTCTGCTTGGAGAGTAAAGTGCCACCGTTATATTCTGCGGTATTACGCAGGGATATACGTCCTTCTGAAGTTAGCCGTATCGTAGCGCCGCCACTATGNAGAGAGAGGACNCCCCACTCCTTAAAATCTCCAAGTGTGGATAATTCTTGTGCGTCTAACCTACGCGTGAAACTTCCTGACAAGGTACTGCTTATTAAGCGCCTGGATAAAAATCCAAGTTTGCATGCTTCGTAATTTGTNGCCAAAACAAGTTTATCCGTTTTTATTTCACCCTGNCTTAAGCTGAGNTTAATAGGGCTCCCNTCTTCGACCTTTAATACNGGGCACTGCTCTATCAACCTGACNTTGTTTGGTAACTTGGCCGCAAGTCCGCGCACCAAGGCTGCGGGTTGCACAAGAGCGCCGGAATGCACGTGCACCCCGGCCCTATACAAAGACGATCCGAGACGGTTCCTCATGTCTTCTCCATTGAGAGGAGTGTGAGCAACTTCCATGGCATTCAAATATTCGAGAAAGTTCTTGCACTCATTGATAGATTTTGTGTCAGCAGCAGCATGATGAAAACCTCTATCATCCCACTGGCAATCAATCGACAGCATTTTGATTTGGTGACTCAACACCTCTACACCTGCTTGGTTGATACGGTTCACCCGAGCATAATTCTCTTGTTGCTGTGCTATATAGGGCCCAGGGAAATGGCTAACGGCAACAACGAAACCAGAGTTGCGACCCGATGCTCCCTGACCAACAAGGCGAGCATCTATGAGGATGATTCCATCGTTTGGATGCAATTCTGCCAAACGCCGCGCACAGGCTAGCCCTGTGAAACCCGCTCCGACTATGGTCCACGATACACGAAGATTATCTTGCAAATGACTAGGCTTATTCCGCGCTGGTAAAAGCTCGCCCCAACCATGATTGTCGGTAGGAAAATCATTAATTGATAAAGCCATAATCGGTACTCTTAACGTCTGCAGCTTGGGAACTAACTTGTTGCACCTCGCTGTTGAGACCGAATCCTGTCATTATGCTTCGGCCATCGTCGAACAGAATAGCAACTCCCAGAAGTCCAAGAATCACCAAAAACTGACGCAATGAGCTAGGTGTATTTGCGGTCGACATTTCTACATCCAATTTCCAAAATTATCGATTTGTCACACAAATTGACGAGTTACTATGAAAACACAAAACAACCGTGAGATAAAAGTGCGGAAATTTCCTTTTATCAGGCCCAAAAAACCACCTATAGTAGCTAGAGATTATGTTTTGCTGATTTCCAGCGTAATACGTATAGTAAGAAGGTTTCGCCGCGATTGACACGAATCAGCGAGAGATGATCAGGCTTATGCTCAATGGGCAGGAGCTTTTTTACATGGGTACGAGGATGAAGGTCTGGGATGTCAGGTGACTAAGTGAAATACTTCTTTCTGTTTGCAAATAGTGTGTGGCTGCTTGCAGCCCTGTTTATGTTCATAGGCATGTCTGATCCTGAGGATTGGGTGGCCTATATTATTTCTCTGGGCTACGTCCTGCTGCCTTTCATCATCCCACTGTATGCCTCATTCACGTATTTACGTGGAACCAGTGACAAGCCAACGTGGTCAATAGCAGGTGTTATTGCCGGTTTCATGGGCTGTCTGTTATATGCTGGCGCATATATGTATACAGATGGTAATGAGTATCTGGACTTGATATTTACCGTTGCACCCGCTTATCAGATTGTGGGTTTGATAGGTGCTGGCGGAGCTGCGCATCTCATTGTTAGTACTAGAAAGTTAGATTAGTAGCAGAATACTGGACATCGAGGAGAAGCTCATGAAAGTATGTGTTATTACCAACCGAGTTCCAGTGACCAAGGGTTATGAAGATGCCTTCGAGGAACGCTTCCGTAATCGTTCCGGGTTAATCGACACTGAACCCGGCTTCCTGCGCAACGAGGTCCATCGGCCACGCCCAATGAAAATGGATATATCAGCCGGAGGCTTGGTCCCCGACGATGATACCCAAGGCCATTACTTAATCAAGACCTGGTGGCGTGACTTCGACGACTTCGTGGCTTGGACTAAGAGTGAATCTTTTGCGGAAGCCCATCGAAATCCGGCGCCCGAAGAGATGTTCGCGGGTTCCACTGTGATCGAGGTTCACGAAGTTTTCTCGAGCACGGATCTCAAAGTCGGTTGAAAAAATGAACATCCAAGAGAATCCTTGGGTTTTAAGACGCCGGCTTACAAATTTAACGAGTGTGTTGCATCGAGAGCTCGACTCAACAGACCATCAATCGATAGCAAAACAATAGAAAAGACCTGCCCCACCCGCAGTTTCAAGATCCGCCTGGCTACATCCACGCGTCACGTGGGCGGAATTCCAAGAACTGATGTCATCACCTGGCGCCATTCGGTCGTGATGCCCTACTTGTGCGTTGCCCTCATCGTTCGAGGTCCAATTGTTACAATTGCGTGCATCGTTTTCTGAATACGCAGTGCCATCCAGTTGCGAGCCAGTCAAAATATCGTGCATATTCGGTGTATCGCCTAAGCCGTTCACCGGGTTGAGACTCTCGGTTGCTGCTTTGAACTTGTCGATCCTGTTATCGCCACTGTGCAATTCTGAGATGTTCGCTGCAATGAGCAACCCCTCTGCGTTGTACCAGGGGCCTTCTCCGATTCGGTCGCGTGCATTGACAGCCGGTTGAGCGTCGGACGCTACTGTACTCAAGTAGGCACGCCAGGTGTGGTCTCCTGCATACTCGGCCACCGCGAGCGCCTGACAATGTGCATCGGCTCCCGCCAATCCACCAAGCTTGCCGCCTTCTCCAACCCCGACACTGGTGATAAAGAAACTGGTTACCGACTTGGCACCTCCCATCTCTAGAAATTCTGGAATCTCCGCCGTGGTGATCGAGTTCGTTGTTCCATTACTTTCGCCCTGATCACATGCAATGAGTGCGAGGCTTGTGCACAGCACCGTCCAGAGATTGGTGATAACACGATTCCATTGGCTAATTTTCATCTGGTTTTACTCCCGGGTTAAGAGAAAGGAGGGTAAGAAGATAATAAAGAACTCTCACAACTTGACAACTAAAAAACGTTCCCGGGAAACGTTTTCTGTTGCAGATTGTTATTTGGCTGTGGTGCGTTACTATCCTTGATCCTACTGTTTCTGCTCCATTTATTTTCTATTCTAATTGATAGAGTCGACCCTATGAAACCAAGTACTCTGGACTTTTATTTCGATTACCTCTCTCCTTTCGCCTTCTTCGCCTGGCTAGATATTGGGGAATTGTGCGAAAAAAATGATCTGAAGCTGAGACCACATCCAGTAGTGTTTGGAAAGTTGCTGGATCATTGGGGGCAACTTGGGCCGGCCGAAATTGCCCCCAAGCGAGATTGGGTTTCCCGCTATTGCCTGCGTTACGCCAGCCTTCACGGTTTCGAATACAACCCACCCAGGTTTCACCCATTCAATCCCCTTCCTGCACTGCGCCTGTCATTATTCGAAGTTTGCGGAGAACAACAGCAGACTGTTATCCAGGCGCTATTCGAAGCCGGCTGGATTCGAGGGGAAGATTTGGGTGATGTAGATAATTTAATCGCCATATTAGAGCGGACGGGTATCGAAACGGGCGGTCTTAAGCAGAAAATAACAAATCCTGACATCAAAAATGCGCTCATTAAGCAAACCAGCAATGCAATAGCGAACGGGGTATTCGGGGTGCCTACCATGATAGTCGCCGATCAACTATTTTGGGGTAACGACCAACTTGAGCACATCCAACTGCTGCTCGATGGCAACGATCCGCTAGACAAAAAAGAGGCGCATAGCCTGAAATCCAGACCTCGAATGATTGATCGGAAAAAATTTACAGAAAAAGGCAGGGGACGCTAACAACTTAATACCTCTTTACTGACCTCAAAGCTTACATCAACGCCGCCACCGCCAGATCATAATCCATCCGCTCTCCGCGCCACGCCGTAACGGCAGTCCTTGAATCGATCTGCAGCCCCAACTCAGCATTCTCAATTTCTATTGCCAATGACCCATCCGCCATCGATTTCGAAGACTTAAATTGAGGGTACAGCGCGACAGGAATCTGTTTTCCCGTAGCGTCTTTAAACACCAAGCCTTCGTTTCTCTTTTATCACCTTCAACCACAGGAATATGCGCAATGGAGAATACCCCCTCATGCAGCAACCGATGATGGTGCCTGCAAAGCAGCAGCAGATTATCCATGCTGGTCTCACCCCCGTCGCACCAGTGCTGTATATGGTGTGCATCGACAAAGCGCGTCTCACAGCAACCTGGAAAACGGCAGCCCCGGTCACGCAGGCGCAGTGCCCGGCGAATAGCAGGCGGGATGGTACGGGTCTTGCGCCCGACATTGAGCACATTACCCGCCCCATCCTCCATGACACTGATCAGACTGGCATCACAGGCGAGGCGCCGCGCCGTTGTCGGGGCGAGCGGCGTCAGAAACTNACCATTTTCGATCTGACAGACAGCCTTGTTGTGGTCTGTGGAGANATTGGCATCGAGATGCACCACGACCTGGTATTTATCGCCTCCCGTGAGCGGNCGGAGTCCATCGCTCAATGTAGCAAGCGCCTGTTCGGACAGGGTCAGCAGCGCATCGGCGCGTTTCTGGGCAAAGCATGCTCTCGGCTGGTCTTCCAAAAACGTTCCCGCGGGAACGTTTTCTGTTGCTGATTGTTGCCTTGTGGTGGTGTTCTGCTCGCTCTCTGGTGACTTGCGATCCTCTTCCCAGCTTTTTTGCATAACGGCATCCATGGCTTTGAGGAAAACCGCCCCGTCTTCGGCCGTTAATTTACCCTTGAACACCAGCATGCCATCGTCGTCATAGTAATAAGAAAACTCACGCGCCTCGTGCTGGGTTCCTTACACTTTCCTCTTTACTGTCCGCGCACAAGCGCTTCGCTCGTTGTGTATGCCTGACCAAGGTTTCCACATGCTGCGCCGTGNCATGCTGGGCGATCGACAACAAATATTCTTCATTGTCTGGCGTTGCCGTGCGGGTCATGGCACGCACCTTGGAGTAGCTTATCGCACCGCTGGCGAATGCCTTATCAATGAGTGGTAGTGAACCCAGACATTTGGCGACTCGCACTTTTTCCCTGGCGGCGCCCAGAGCGATGCCGCAGTAGTAATTCAACCAGTCGGCAGGAGATTTTATGCCACTGTCACCGCCCCTGGCTTCGCGCTCTATTAGTACGTCCAGTAATTTTAGAAAGCGGTATTGTGCGGCGTTGATGTGTCCTGCCAGGCGGGTGATTTCATCGCTGAGTTGCTGATTGTCGGCCGGTATCCAGCTGGGATCGACGAGGGCTTCGGGCGAGAATCTTGAGGGGGGTGGCATGCTGGTCATGGCTTAGGATTCCTCGATCTTTATAGATANATAAACTGTATAAACATACAGTNTTATAGCTCTAAGCCTTTGTTANTTNAAGATAATATTCGTGCTTTTGGGTATTTATTGAAGATGGGAATCACGCCTAATCCGATCTCGATTCAAGCCAACTATCGACATCTGTAAGTTCGCTTTCGGCAGAATCACCCATCTCTGCAAAAACAGTTCGTGATTCACGGACATACTCCATACCTCTATCACTGTCGCTACCACTCTCTACTAACGCGCGACCGAATAGCCATTTAGTCCAGGCAAGTCTTGCTTCAGCCATGTCTGGTCTGTTGCGTAAATCGAANGCTTGTCCAAGCGGAGTCATCGCGTCATCTGGCCGAGCCTGACCGAGCAATGCTTCTCCCAGGCAGCTAAGAGAATAAGCCATATTCGGATTGGTTGGCTCATAGACCTGAAGCTCGCTCTCGACAGCTTGACGACAGTAGGTTTCTGCAGCTTCGTGATCACCGCGTCTATTAGAGTGGTTGGTCAATCCATAAACTAAATTCGAAAACCCGGGTACGATTATGTATCCTGTAGTTACTACAGCTTCAAACAATCAGGTCAGCAGCGATGGCTAAATCACTTCCCATTGGCGAGTTGTCAAACAGAACCGGCGTCAACATCGAAACCATTCGATTCTATGAGAAACAGGGTATCTTGCCGATACCCNCACGCAGTGAATCGGATCGACGGATTTACGATCATAATGATGTGAAACGACTCAATTTCGTGCATCGTTGTCGAGGACTGGGTTTCTCGCTCAAGGAGATAATGAGTTTGCTAAGCCTGGTTGATGACGGCAGTTACACTTGCAAACAAATCCATGACCTTACCCTGGAGCATGCCCAGGAAGTCNGCGGCAAGATCGCCGATCTTCAGAAAATGGAAAATGTCTTAAAAGAGATGGTCGAACACTGCAGCAAAGGCGATGTACCGGAATGCCCGATAATAGATAGCCTATTTAGTGGCTAATTCATTCAGCTTATCACGAAAGGATTCGGCTTCCACCATTCCCACAGAACGGAACAATTCCTCACCACCAGAATTCAAAATCAGCAATGTCGGCATGCCGATAACGTCGTAGTCACCCGCTTCCCGGGGGAATTCATCGGTATCGACTCGCACAAAGACATAGTTCTGCATTGCCGCGATGACAGCTGAATTCAACAAAACCTGTGCTTCGAGCATTTTACAGGCGGCGCACCATCCGGCTGAAAAATCCACCAACACCAGCTTAGCTTCGCCGGCAGCCTGGCCTAATGCGGCGAGTATGGGTGAGACTTCGGACTTAGTATCGCTCGGTGCAGGATTGCCCTCGATAGCTTCCAGGCCTGACGCATAGCCGAGGTCTCTGATGGATTGATACATCTGCTCCAGCGTTACCTGAGATGCATCGTAAGCCACGGTGAAGGCATCCTGCTCGAGGAAGACTTCGATATCTTCTTTTTTGATTCCGGCGAGCTCTGACAGAGCCGCTACCACACTATCGGGTCAGCTCATTCAAGTGACACCGCCACTGCTCTTCATCATGCCTTCGACAAACAGCGTCACTCTGGACAATTCCGCCTCGACAGCCGCAGCCTGAACCGTTAGCGATAATAGCAAGCTCGCTAATAGCAGGGTTACTGAACCAGTTATTTTAGTCTGAGTCTTCACTTGTCTGGCGTTTTCCAATTTGCAGGTGCTCATCTTAGAACCTGAACCTACTACAGGTGCAAGGAAATTCTTCGTACTTATAGATGAAGCGAACCACCGATCCAGGATTAGCGTGCTATTCTTGCAAGCTTAGATCACAAGCAGGAGTAAAAACCATGCGGTATCTATACTCACTAACTATTCTCATGTGCCTGGGAACTGCAGCGATTGTCTTCGCACAGGATGTTTTCGAAGGTATTCCAGTAGAACCACGCCCATCTGAATATATTCATTGGGATGCGGATGATTATGCAGGATTTAAAAGCGATCTGGAGCAGGACCTCGCGGACGGCAACGGCATCTGGGATACCAAGTTTGTCTACNTGAATGCCCTGCCGCAGGCCGAGCACCGCAGCCATAATGTACAAATCATCCATCGGTCCGGCTATACNCAGCCGGAGATCCATGCCGACAAGTGGGACATCTATGTCATCCTGGACGGCTCGGGTACCGCTCGAATTGGTGGCGAGAGAGTGGACTTCATAGAGGGCGGGCCACATGAGGGACAGAGTCCACGCCTGCAAGGCGCGCAGGAATATCAGGTCGTTGTAGGTGACATGCTGCATGTTCCGGCGCGGGTCTGGCACCAGATGGTGACGGAGCCGGATACGTCGATCACTTATGCTTTAATAAATGTGATCTACTAATGTTCTACGTTTCACTAAGGTAAGTCCGCCATGATAAGAACTGAAGGTTTGCTCAAGTTTCCCTGCACGGTCTTAGCATTGGCTTTGCTTCCGTTTTCAACCTTCGCGCAACTCACTGGTGTCGAGGATGGCGAATGGCGTTTTCTCGGCGGCGATGCCGGACACACCCGCGCCTCTCCGCACCTGACTCAGATCGATGCATCCAATTTTGCCGATCTGCAAGTGGCCTGGACCTGGCGCGGGGATAACTTCGGCGGCAATGTCGAGTACACGTTTCGTTCAACTCCGGTATTTGCCGATGGCATTCTCTACACTGTCGCCGGTCAGCGCCGACAAGTGGTGGCAATCGATGCTGCTACGGGCGAAACACTGTGGACCTTCCGTGAACCGGAGACTATGCGTTACCTGCGCTCNCCGAGAACCGACTTCGGCAAGGGCGTGGCTTATGCGGAAGTAGATGGTTCGGGTGTGGTACTGGTCACTTCACCTGCCTTCTTCCTGTGGGCACTCGACGCAAAGACTGGTCGCCCTCTCGATGACTGGGGTACACCCACTGGCGTCGCAGATTTTTCCGAGACCGGTGTGATCGACCTGATTCCGGATCTGGTCAGCGACTGGCCGCGCTGGTTGGAACGGGAAGGTCCCTATGATCCGGACCACGGTGTCCCTCAGCAGCTTGGCATGGTCACCGCCTCCTCGCCGCCAATCGTCGTAAACGATGTCATCGTCGTGCTGGTGGGTCACGAACCCAGCTATGACCAGACCCGGATTGAAAACGTGCCGGGAGACNTCATGGGCTACGATGTCAGAACCGGTGAGCAGTTGTGGAAGTTTCATGTCATCCCNCGGCCGGGCGAATTTGGCCATGAGACCTGGGAGAACGATGCCTGGCAGTGGTCCGGCGACATGTCGTCCTGGGCACCGGCCTCTGCTGATCCTGAACTGGGGTTGGTGTATCTGGTTACCAATGCCTCAACCGTGCAATCCTATGCCGGCCATCGTCCCGGACACAACTTGTTCGGCGGCAGCGTCCTGGCGCTGGATGTGGCCACCGGTGAGCGCCGCTGGCATTTTCAGATTCATCACAGCGATCAATGGAATTATGATATTCCAACTGCACCTATCCTGATGGACCTGAACGTCGATGGCGAGCAGATTCCCGCCCTGATTCAGAACACCAAGCAGGGGCTGGTGTTTGCCTTTAATCGAGCAAGCGGCGAACCAATCTGGCCGATTGAGGAACGGCCGGTCATGCAAACCCAGGTACCGGGTAACTACACGGCCACGACGCAACCCTATCCCACCCGACCGGAGCCACTCGATCCAATTGTAACCGACGGCATCACGGAAGAATTCCTGCTGGACTACACGCCGGAGCTGAAGCGACGGGCAGAGGAGATTTTGAGTGAGTTTCGAGTCGGCGGCTTATATGTGCCGGCATTGCCCTACCCCCATGACAATGCCTATCGCAACGTAGTGGGCTGCGTGGGCGGGTTGAATATCTATCATCCTCCAGTCGCCGATCCGACTACCGGCATCATGTATGCCTCGCANCGGCGCAGCTGCAGTGCGCCGGCCTTTATGGAAGCCACCAATGGCGTGGATGAGGAACGGGGTTTGCCGGGTCAGTCCGCCGAGGCCTGGCGTGGGCGCGAGCGGCATACCCCTACCACCGGCACGACTGTCGCCGCCTGGGCGCCGGGCCGGTCCCGCGAGTTCCTGCCACTGATTGATCGGCTGCCAGTGTATAAACCACTTTTTCAGGGTCTGTCCGCCTATGACATGAACACTGGCGAGAAACTGTGGGACATTCCCATCGGTGAGACGCCGGCCAATGTCAAGGACCATCCACTGCTGCAGGGCATCGATACTTCGGCCACCGGCGGAACTGGCCACTCTATTCAGATGGTGATGGGCAATCTGCTGGTACAGACCACCGAAGACCTGCGCGGGGAAACGGAACTGAATGAGAACGACATGCCGATGTTGCATGCCCGCGATAAGCGCAGCGGCGAGATTCTGGCCAGTGCCGAAATTCCCATACCGGGGCAGTACGGCATGATGATTTATATGCACGAGGGCCTGCAGTACATCGTGGTGCAATCGGGCAGCGTGCGTCGAGGGCAGCCTGGCGCCTTAGTTGCACTGAGGCTACCTTAATTATCTCAGAACATGCCTCTCCAGCATGCGCCTTCTGACTACTGCTCCATAGACATTGCCGTTCTTGTCGACACCCACTCCCTCGGCACCGGAATGGTCGTCACGCAGCGGCTCCATGTCTTCGATAAACGCCGTCACGCTGCCGTCCACGGCAGAGCCGACACGAATGCCTTTCATGATGCCCATCAGTTCTTTCGCTCCCGTGTCAGGACCCGATTCGGAGTCGGCAACATAGAGGGTGTCGTCCGGTGTAATGTAGATGCCACTGGGGCGACCGAACTGACGCCATTCGTCGATGAACTCCCCTTCCTGGGTAAAAATCTGGATGCGGTTGTTCTCCCGGTCACCCACAAACAGCCGACCACGGGAGTCCATGGCGATCGTATGCGGCTCACTGATGTCTCCCTGAGCCGAGCCCTTGCTACCCCATTCCTTTATATAGCTTCCTTCTGCGGTGAAATGCACGATACGGTTATTAAGCCCACCCCGGTGACTGTCCGCCACGAATATGTCCCCATCGCTGGGATCGATTACCACATCGTTGGGATTGTGTAAAAGATTGCGACCGGAGCCACCCACACCGCGCTGCCCGAGCGTCATGAGAATCTCGCCATCGGGGCTGAACTTGAACACCTGATGGCCTATCTCGTCATTGCTACGCGCATCGGTAACCCAGAGATTTCCTTGAGTATCAACTGTGGCACCGTGCGGGAAAATAAACAGGCCCGCACCGAAGTCATCCAGCAGCTTGCCGTTGTAATCGTACTTCAGGATCGGGGACTCAGGACGCCCCTCGCAGGAATTTTCGAAGCAGCGGTGGATTACGTAAATGAATCGCCCGTCTGGGGAAGGTTCTACTGCCGTGACTGCTGCCCAGGCGGTGGTATTGGCAGGAAGCTCGCCCCAGTCTCGCTGGGTCGCATAGGGGCGCGGTAAATCGTTGCTGACACCGTGGGCAACCTGCGTATAAGACTGTGCGATTACCTGGCAGTGGAAAGCACCGAGTACCATGCCGGTCAGCAGCAGGCGCTGCATCTTCTTACTAGTCATGTTTAAGCCCCACCTTTGTGTTGTTGTTTTTTCGGGAATTGCTCTGCCGCCACTATATTTGTTCCGTACCCGTACTGCAATTTCCAGGCGCGATAAGCCGGTTTTAAAGCTTGTGATTCTGCTTTCTGCTAATTACACTTGTGTCAAATGTTTCTTCCAGCACAGGAGCTAGAAGAATGAGAATAATCTTCGCTATTGCCCTACTACTGATTACAAATCTTGCAGCGGCTCAGGATAGAGAGAATTGGAGTTGTGAAGGCATCGATCTGAATGGATTCAGCTGGAATGGATCGNAATGGGGAAGGCAGGCATTTTCAAACCGTTCTTGGCGCTTTACCTTCGCTGGTGATGCCTCCAGGCAAACCATTAACGGGCAAATTGTCGACTTCAATTGCAACAACGATCCGGTGGTCAAACAGTGCAGCTACCATGGCGTGTATTTCATTTTCAATACCGACACTGGTAAGGGAGCGCTGGCGGATGTGTTCGGCGCAGCACTCAATCCGGACGACAACAAGCAGATGTTTGTTGAGTTAGTGGAATGTACCGAAAGCTAAGCGTCGAATTCCGCACGAGCTACTGAAAGGGTATCAGGCTGCTAATCCTGACCGCTGCGGAGGAGCACTCCAGAGCCAGGATTTTCCTATCGTCGAAGAACTGTTCAGCCAGTGGGAAGCCTATAATTCCATCAGTGTTTCCAATCCTGGCTTCGCTCCGGAAGAGGGCTTACACCACAACCTGATGTTGGAACGCGCAATACCGGGCGGGTATGTGAGGGTGAACTATTTCACTGAAGAGATATCCGNTGTAATTGAGTCACAGACCACGACGCTGGATAACGGCATCTCATTGCGGACATTCCTGCCTGTCGATGAGATCGAAACCAGTGGTATCGAATTCATTGCCAATGCAGCAGATATGTTCGTACCAAACCTGGATGTCCGATTCAACGTGGTGTATACCGATTCGGAAATCNTGAAGAACAATCCCAATCCTTCCATTGAAGGCAACGTCTGTCCGAGAATGCCAGACTGGCGTGGCAATCTGCTGGCCAACTATCGGCTGAGTAACAACTGGGATATCGGTGTCAATTTACAATACGCATCAGACAGTTTTGGCAGGACCGATAACACCGACAATGAAAACAATGTCTACAGCGCCCTGGATCGCTACACACGATTTGGACTCAAGTCCACTTATCGACTGGACAATGGACTGGCGCTGGGAGTGGGAGTCGATAACCTGACCGATGAAGTTGCCTACGTTGCCCATCCGTGGCCCGGGCGTACTTTTTACGTGAATATGGCCTACGATTTTTACAAGCCGAAAAATAGGGTTTTATCTATGACAATAAACAGCGTGCCCCTGAANCTACCCCGTATCCTGCTGGTTTTGCTGAGTCTGGCAATCCAGTTGGGCACTGCAAACTCCGCGATGGCGGCAGACTGCAGCGATGCTCAAATTTCTGTCCACTGCGGCAGCACACCCAGTGCAACGATCGACGCGGACGGTCGCTTGTGGGTGACATACGTGCAGAATCAGCACGTCTACGTCAGTCACTCAGATGATTTGGGCAAGACTTATTCACAACCGGTAGCTGTCAACGCAGTCGCGGAAGACGCCGAACACAATGGCGAGAATCGCCCCAAAATTATTGTCGATGGGGATTCTAATATTTACATCTCATGGACCCGAAAAACCTCCCCCAGATTCACCGGTGAGATCAAGTTCAGCCGTTCTACCGATGCTGGTAGGACATTTGAGACTCCAAGAATCATCAATGACGATGGACTGTTTACCGGGCACCGGTTCGAAAGCCTGTTTCAGACTGAATCGGGATTGCTCTATCTAACCTGGGTCGATAAGAGAGACCTGGATGCACACATCGAGCGAGGGGAAGAATATTCCGGCGCCGCCATTTATTGCACGGTTTCGGCAGACCAGGGTGCCACATTCTCCACCAACTATCGTGTGGCAGACAACAGCTGCGAATGTTGTCGCATCGCTATCTCACCACGCGGTCCAGATAATATCGCTATCCTCTGGCGGCAAATCTTCGGCGTAACGACCAGAGATCATGCTATAGCAGTACTGACGCCCGATGGACAGATGATGGAGATGGGCAGGGCCAGCTATGATGAATGGCAGATCAATGCCTGCCCTCATCACGGCCCCTCCATGGTTCAATCCTCAGTCTCGGGTGATTACCACATGAGCTGGTTTACTAATGGCGACTTGCATCAGGGTATTTACTACGGGCGTTATTCCTTCGATACAGCAAGCTCTACAGACGTTTACCAGGTGGATAGCAGTGCCGGCGCCGGACATCCCTATCTCGCTGAGCTGAATGAAAAGCTCTACCTGGTTTGGAAGAGTTTCGATGGCCAGCAATCTCTGCTGCAGCTGATTACCAGTACCGATGACGGTAGTACCTGGTCTGATACGGTCACACTCTCCTCCACCAGTCAGGCATNAGACCATCCCATGTTCGTAACTACGGCAACAGGCATTTTTCTGAGCTGGCACACTGAAGAATATGGTTATGTGTTTCAGGAAATAACCGATAGCACTATGAACCTGAGTGATTACCAGGCAGATTGACATGAATCTCTCCCGATTAAAACTCTCCCATGCTCTGGCACTCGCCCTGAGCGTGGGTGTGTGCTCGAGTTCTAATGCAGATCATTTTAAGGCATTCACCACGGATTCATTTGAGGATATAAAATCCGAGTTTACCGGTAGGGAGTTTCTGGTTGGGCTCTGGTCAGTCGACTGCCTGCCCTGTTTAGTAGAATTGGACATGATGGACAAGGTCTTGCAACTTAACCCGGAGCTGCCTTTCGTATTGATTTCTACCGATTCGATCGAGCAGCGGGAATTGCAGAGGAATTTCTGAAAGATTTTCACCTATCGGAAATCGAATCCTGGATGTTCGCGGATAGTTTCATTGAACGACTCCGCTTCAGCATCGATCCTAATTGGTATGGCGAATTACCGCGCAGCTATTTCTTCGATGCAAACCACGAAATGAGTGCTCATAGTGGAATCATGAGTCAGGAATTGCTCACTGAATGGTTCAGTTANCCTGTAAAATTCNAATAGTCTTAGTCCTTCACATTGCGGAGCCAGTTACCAACCGTAGGCCATGGATAACAGTTCATAGGTTGATTGAATTTGCGCGCCCCAATACACCACGAAAAACACGATTACCGTAACACCAACTGCCGCGGCTGCCGTTTCCAGGTCGGCCAGGTCTGAATCTTTCTGTATCTCGTCGTTCATTAACAGTCTCCTGAGACTCTTAGCCTCATTGTGCACAGTAATTTTAGCTTCCGGCGAATCCAATCCAGCGCCCGGTTGCCGCCACTGTTATCCAGACGAGTAGGGAAGCCACTGCTACGAGTTTGACTACCCAAGGCTTGATCTCATCCAGGTCTCGATTCAACAGGGGTCGTTTGATAAAGAACACGAACAGGATTCCCGTCGTCAGCGCCAGCATCTTGTACCAGAACACGGGTAACCAGTAGAGTTTTCCAGCAACCCCGCAAGCCATGAATATACCGGTGCTCAGTACCACGATTAGACCGACCAAGAATACCTTATGGGCCTTATCCAATACCTCCTGCGCAGGAACATCCAGGAATGACCAGCCCAGCAAGCGGAAATCGGCTACGAACACGGCTCCACCAAGCAGCGCCATAGCCAGCAGGTGGAATGCTTCCACGACTGCGAAAGCTGCACCCCAGGTCTTACCGATGACACCGAACCAGGTAGTTTCCATCCAAAGAAAGAAGTCATACAAGTCTACCCAGACTGCGCGCCGCGCACTCGATAAGGCAAACACCAGAATAATCAGCACAAGGGCAATACTAGTAATCGTGCGTCGATAGGAACCCAATGTCAGTGCAGGTGATGTTGATATAGCAGGTGAAGTTGACATTTTGTCTTCTTAATCCTCTTTTCTCTATAAACGATAGTATCAGGCCTCAACAAACTGCCTGATGTGTGACTTGATTCCTAAAATTCAGTTTGTCCGTCGACACAACCTGCCAGGAATTGTGATAGGCCAGGCTCGGTGAATTCACAATCGAACCAGTCGTAAGCCATAAAGCGTCCACAGATGACAATTGACACCCAGAACAGCAGCGACAAGGTCGCCCCGATGCGTAAGTTTTTCGGGGCCTTGATATCTGCTCCCCAGCTTCCGGTAGCATTTATCATGTTCTTATGGAACAGGAATGCGTTAATGGCCGCTGCTATGAGCAAGAACATCTTTACACGAAACCAGACGCTCTGCGAGCTGCGCACCGGTACTGCATAGAACAACCACAGCCCGGTAAACACCATGATGCCGAATCCAACCAGCATGGGTATATTGAGTTTAGTGGCAAAGGAATTGGCTGGAATATTGGGAAAGGCCAGACCCATCATGCGCAAGTCTATGAGGAACAGCATCCCCAGACATAACATTAGCGTCAGCACATGCGTGGATTCGACCCAGTTGTACATGTAGTAAGACTCATGCAGCGATGTACTCAACTCATGAGTGTCTAACCACACGGCAAAATTGTATAAGAGCTCATTCACTCCTGCAGACCTCCAGCTTTTATGAACATTTATTATTATTAGCTTTGATCTACAGACAAATGCACTACGGTTCTCATACCGAGCTCTAATTCGCTGCCTGGGACTTAAACTAGCTTCTCAAGGCTAAGAACCGAAGAATAATCAATCTTTATAGGTTATGGCAATAGGGGATACTAATAACTTAACAACTTAATGGGCCTATTTACCCAATTCTGGTGATTTCGGTGAGTTAAGTTGTTAGTGTCCCCTGCAGGACGTAGCTGAAGATGATGTTGACCCTTTACCAGATTGACGCCTTTGCCGAACAAGCCTTCGAAGGAATCCCGGCCGCCGTCGTGCCACTGAAGGATTGGCTGCCGGATGCCACCATGCAGGCGATTGCCGAAGAAAATAATCTCGCCGAAACCGCATTTTTTGTAGCCTCCGGTGCGGGTTACCATATTCGCTGGTTTACTCCCGCCGCCGAAGTCAAACTCTGCGGTCACGCCACACTGGCGTCCGCATTCGTGCTGTTCAACATGCTCGGTTTCGAGGGCGGCCGCATAGATTTCGATTCCTTATCGGGAACTCTCTCAGTCACAAGGTCCGGTGAGTTGCTGACACTGGATTTTCCGTCACAGAATCCAACGCCCTGTGAAGCCCCTGAAGACCTGGTCGCGGGACTGGGTAAGACACCCTTGGAATGTCTCGGTAGGGAAGACTATGTCGCGGTGTTCACGAGTGAACAGGACATAGTAGACATAGAACCAGATCATAGTTTACTCGCGAAACTGGATCTGCGCGGTATCATCGTCACCGCTCCAGGCTCTGAAGTCGACTTTGTCGCCCGATTTTTCGCGCCAACATTGAATGTTCCCGAAGACCCGGTAACCGGTTCTGCCTACACCCACCTGACGCCTTTCTGGTCCGCGCGCTTGGGAAAACGAAGCTTACTGCCAGGCAGGTTTCAGCGCGAGGCGGGAAATTGATTTGTGAGTTGGCAGGCGATCGGGTGCTTATCTCCGGCTCGGCTGTGAAATACATGGAAGGCGTTATTGAAATAGACATCTGACAAAACCGTGGGCTATGCTTCGGTATTCCCCTTGCACTGAAAGTTCAGGAGTTTGCCAGTTTTATGCAGAAGTTTGGAATCGGCCAACCGGCAACACGTTTTGAAGACCGGCGCTTTCTCTCCGGTCAAGGCAGCTATATCGAAGACCTGGACCTTGATGGCCAGGCCTACGCCATATTTCTGCGCTCACCCCACGCCCATGCCACCATTAGGGAGTTGGATGCGGTCGCAGCTCGTTCGCTGCCTGGTGTGCTGGCAATTTACACGGTAGACGATCTTAAGGCAGATAATATCGGCGATGTGCCCTGTGCTGCACCGGCCATGAACAAAGATGGCACACCCTGCGTCATGCCGCCGCGCCCTGCCCTGGCACAGGGAACGGTACGTTACGTGGGAGACGCCGTTGCCATGGTGGTCGCCGAAACTCGGGAACAGGCCAGGGATGCCGCCGAACAGATCTGGGTAGACTACCAGGTGCTGGATGCGGTGGCCGAAACCGATGGCGCCACGCATGACGATGCCGTGCAAATCTGGGAGCAGGCCGAGAACAACCGTTGTTTCGACTGGGAAGCCGGTGATGCCGTCGCCACCGACCAGGCATTTTCCGATGCTGCCCAGGTCGTGGAGTTGGATCTGGTCAATAACCGGGTCGTTCCCACATCCATGGAAACCCGTGGCGCCATTGCCACTACCGAAGCGGATACCGGACGCCTGGTGTTGCATGTTTCCTGTCAGGGCGTGCACATCATGCGGCGCTTGTTAGCTACCGCTATATTCAACTGTGCCGAAGAAGACATCCATGTACTGTGCAAAGACGTGGGTGGCGGTTTCGGTATGAAGATCTTCCTGTTTCCCGAATACGTTGTTGCCCTGTATGCCGCGCGCAAACTCGGCAGGCCGGTGAAATGGATTTCCGATCGCAGCGAAGCGTTCCTCAGCGACAGCCATGGCCGCGACCATGTCAGCCATCTGCAGCTGGCGCTGGATGAGGATGCCAGGTTCCTCGGATTGCGAGTCAACACCATCGCCAATCTCGGCGCCTACCTTTCCAACTTCTCACCCTTTGTCGCCACCAGTGCCGGCGTATCCATGTTGGTGGGTTGTTATACGATTCCGACTGCGGCGGTGAATGTACAAGGTGTGTTTACCAACACCGCACCGGTTGATGCCTACCGCGGTGCCGGTCGGCCGGAAGCAATCTATGCCATAGAACGATTGATTGATGTCGCCGCCTATGACCTGGGGCTCACACCCGATGAAATACGCCGCCGCAATTTTATTCCCGGCAGTGCCATGCCTTATGACACGGCGTTGGGCTCAAGCTATGATTCCGGCGAGTTTGAGCAGAACCTGAACGACGCCCTCAAGCTATCCGATTGGGCAGATTTTGATACCCGCCGTGAAACTGCGAAGGCACAGGGCAAGTTGCGCGGCATTGGGCTGGCCAGTTACATCGAGCGCTGTGCCGGTGGAGCGCCGGAGCAGGCGCGGCTGGAAGTCGCCGCAGATGGCCACGCCACACTCTATATCGGCACACTCTCCAATGGCCAGGGGCATGAAACTGCATTCCGCCAGATACTCTGTGATCGACTCGGTGTCGCCTTCGAAGAGGTAAGCATCGTGCAGGGTGATTCGGATTTGATCGAAACCGGTGGTGGCACCATGGGCTCACGCTCGGTTCCGGTCGGTGGCTCGGCCATCGGCCTGGCCTCGGAAAAAATCATCGAAACAGCCAAACTGAAAGCCGCGGAAATGCTGGAAAGTGCCGTGAGTGATGTCGAATTTTCGGCAGGTGAGTTCCGCATAGTCGGTACCGATCGGGTGCAGAGTTTCATCAGTGTTGCCGAGGCCGCGGCCCCGCCAGACGGTGGAGCCAGCTTCGACGAAAAAGAAAGCTTCGCGCCGGACGCGGCCACCTATCCCAATGGAACCCATGTCTGCGAACTGGAGATCGATGCGGCAACCGGCAGCATCGAACTGGTCGATTACACGGTAGTGGATGATTTTGGTAAGGTTATAAACCCACTGCTACTGCAAGGCCAGGTGCACGGAGGCATCGGTCAGGGACTGGGTCAGGCGCTGCTGGAGAATTGTCAGTACGAATCCGAATCGGGGCAGCTGCTGTCTGCCAGCTTCATGGATTACACGATGCCACGGGCCGACAATCTGCCCGAAATCCGCTTTGCCCGTAATGAAGTGCCCTGCACCACCAATCCCCTCGGCATCAAAGGGGCTGGTGAAGCCGGAGCCATCGGCGCACCACCGGCAATTATTAACGCGGTAGTAAATGCCCTGTCAGACTATAACGTCCGTCATGTGGACATGCCAGTTACGCCTCACAAATTGTGGCAGTTGATGCAGGCCTGATTAAAACTCAAAGGTAGTCTGTCCCCAATTTTTACTATTTCTTATTGGCCTTGAACGTGCCGGTCAACATGCCGCCTGCAATGTCGAGCGTACCCGACCAGACACCTTCTGCATCGACTGTGCCTTTGTAGATGACCGGGGCCGACTGACCCTGTAAATCTGCATCGAACGAGATCGTGACGTTGCTTCCTTCCACCATACCGGCAATATCATTCTCACCGAGGGTGTCTGGTCTGGCCCCGGTTTTACGGACCACCTCATTATGCACAATAATGTGCGAGGAGGTGGATCATGGCAAGAAGAAAAAGATACAGCAAGGAGTTCAAACAGCAAGCATTAAGCAAAGCGAATGAACCGGGCGTTACAGATGCTCTGGTGTGTGAAGAACTCGGTATCAGTACACGGCAACTTAGACGCTGGAAGGAGGCTGTCAGAGAACATGGGGATGGAGCCGCGTTTCCAGGTCTCGGTCAAAGCCGAGATAAGGAACTCACAAAGCTCAAGCGAGAACTGGAGTAGTTGTCGTGCAGATATTCTTCAAAACCGCAGCCCAGCAATATTAGCTTGGCGCTTTTTTTATCAGAAATTAGCAGCAGCGCTTTCTTGACTTCCGGTGGTTGATGGTTTGGGTCATCGCGAAAATCGTTATACACATCCAGTACTATCAGAATTTTGTTGATATCCATCATCAATTTCTCTAAACCGTATTTTTAACTATTCGTAACACCACCAATAGCAGACACAATGTTAGACTAATTTCTAATTATTGTCTGCCTCTTGTCTTCTAGCACCCGCGAGAATACCAACCATGGAATAATTGCCCTCATGACAGGCAAATTCATAAAGCCGACCCCCAACCTGAAGTCTATTCAATGGGAATTCAAAAGTTACCGGCTCTGTGTAAATCACTGGATCTTCGACTGTGAAGGTATAAAAAATCTTATCATCTGAAACTGGTGTAAATCGTTCAGTCACTTGTAGTAGTTCTGAGGAAACGAATCTCATATTAGATTGTTCCGGGCGATAGTTTTGGGTGTGAACTACCAAGGTATCTCCCTCATAGTACCCTATGGAATCACCCATCCATTTCTTCATATTGGGAGCTTGGTGAACACTATCTAAGCGAATAATTCTTGCGTCATTTACCATCTCCCCGATGATCACTACATAATCCGAAGTCTGTACAATTTGAATATTAGAGTTGTAATGAATTATAGCCATAGGCGGCATGGTGCCGTTGCCAGTAATACATCTCTCTCCAATCATGAGAAATTCCGGGCCATCCCAAGGGTTCAATCCTTGCGCTCGCCATTTGCCGTAGATGTCCTTGCTGCGGCCATTTTCAGTGAAGGGAAATCGACCATTACTCAGGTTCACAATCAGGGAAGTGCGATACT
The DNA here is from genome assembly GCA_002730035.1 of Gammaproteobacteria bacterium. Classification (GTDB taxonomy): domain Bacteria; phylum Pseudomonadota; class Gammaproteobacteria; order Pseudomonadales; family Pseudohongiellaceae; genus UBA9145. Next base: position 25,165 of record PBYU01000045.1, read on the forward strand.
CGCCATTAATGAACGCCAAATTCGTTCTGCTATCAGAATATAAAGCTTCTGCGAGAAATAGACTGATAGCGCCAATTGGAGGAGCAGTTCGGTTGGGGTCAGAGGGTAAGTAATTCTGCTGGCTAACTTCCCTCAATTTACTTTCCTGAGCTAGCGCTTCCTCTTCAGTGTATGCACGCTTGCTATCAAGCCCCGCAGGCCTTTGAACCGGAGTGGCATTCCAATTGCTCCATGCTCCCTGCAGGTCGGGATATGCATGTTCAGTTTTTGGTACTTCCCACTCAGATTCGGCAGCAAAAAGACTAGCCGTCAATAGACAGCTCACCGTATAGGCACAGGAAACTTTGCTGAACTTACTTTGTATAAATTGCTTTAAGAGAATATTCACAATACGCCTCTCAAGTTTCTTTCAGCCGCTATTCCAAGCTTAGTTGAAATTTCCTTCATCTGTTTGCTTTCAGCTAAAAGCGCCCAGCCATGAAGCGCAACAACAATCCTTCGATACTCTCCCCAAGCCCGGGCACAAACAGAACAATAAGCACGACGGCGACTAACACGCCAGTGGCAATCCAGTAAGTGCGTTTCATCTTGAACCCTCGGTCATGTTGGGTGGAGCCATCTCGAAAAGCCACAATTCCTCTGCCTCTACTTCAACAGGCGTCATTACGACTCCATATTTGCGAGTGAACTTCGCGGTTATATCCTCCACTACAGCGCCCGTCTTGATGCGCACGAGTTCACGCTCATACCTCTTACCTTCGATGCGCATGAGTGCCCGGCCATCCTGTTCCGCTTGCGCCGGCCATCTCTTCCATAGGCGCTGCCTAAGGCCGCCCATGTAGTTAGAATTGAGATAGAGTTTACCGTCATGCTCCACGATCCAAAGCGTTCTGGACCGGGGAGGATTGAGGAGCTGCAGCTCGAAGGTCCTGACACGTCGTACAAAGCTCCAGTCCGGTTCTGGGCCCGTCACCAACTCACCGGCAACGAGCGGTCCGCCACTGAATATTACAGAGGGTCCATCGGAAAAACGTGCCGAGACCGCCAGGGCACCAAGTGCGAAAACCGGGATGAGGACCAGGATTCCGATTACTACCAACAACCTATGAACGATGGTTTTACGGTCGATGTTCATTTTTTTTACTCCAAGAGAGTTCCCTGTCTGTTTTAGTTCGACCCTTTAGAAAGTGTTGCGATGACCGGTTGAATTCGCAACTGCGGACATCCAAAGGGTGCCACATTTATGTTTCCGCGGAAACGTTTCAGCGGGAACGGTTTTCTTGTGAATTTGGTCTTTACGCCTATTCATCCTCCTTATTTGATTATCTTCAGTGTCCCCTTCTCTTATGCTGAACTGATTCGTTGCAGCCAGTCTTCCAGTTTACGCCCAACTGTTAGCCAGGAAAAATTCTCTGCTGCCCTCTTCCTACCCTGGAGTGCCATGCGTTCAAGCTTTTCAGAATCAGCCAGTAGTGAGCGGATGGCAGATCCCAGGACACTGGGATCGCGCTCGGTAAGAATGCCACTGTCTTCCGTCACGATTGAGGATACACCGCCACCTTCGTAGGCGACAGGTGGTGTTCCTGCAGCGAGCGCTTCAGCATAGATTATACCGAAATGCTCCTTTTTTTCTGGCGCAGCCGCTAAGATTGTGGCTGCATTTATAAGGGCGGCCTTGTCTTCGGCAGACACGAATCCCAGCAATCTGCCCCGTCCGTTCAGGCTCTTTTCAATTTGCTGCCTTAACTCTCCATCGCCAATGAAGATCGTCGGCACTATGTCTGCGAATTCCAGAGTGGCTTCAACAACATTCTGTGGACCTTTGGATAGGGTCATCGCACCTGGACAGATTACATATCTCTCTGGAAGCGCATACTTCTTTACAATCTCTGGACTTCGGTAGGGATGAAATTCGTCAAGATCAATGCCGCATGGAAGTACAAGGAAGCGCTCCAAAGGAAGATCAATCAGGCTTCGGACTAAGCTATCCCGAACGTACTCGGTGGTAACAAGGAGGCCACTGGCTCCCTCGATTGCCTCCTGGATCATTGACCAGATTTTCTCGTCGTAACCTCCCTCATGTCGCGGTTCGATTCCTGTACCATGCAGGAAGAGCACATAGGGTTTTCCTGCGCGATTGGCGATGTTTGCTGTTGCTATCGCGCTGATGTTTGCATGATGACCGAGGACAATATCGACCTCATCAATGACAGACGAAAGAGCGCGCTCATAATCCGGCAAATAAGACATAGCACGTTCATAGGTCATCCCCGCTACCTGTTCCTGCGTTTGCCCGGCAGACGGTAAATGTTCGTGAACAGGAATTAGTTGACTGTGAAGTTTGATGTCCCGGTTCATTGCGCCCGGCACCTCTTGCTCCATACCGGGATGCATAAAGAAAACCGAGCAGCCACTGGTTGCCAGATAGCGTGCTTGCTGGCGTGCCACCTCGCCACTCCCTCGTCCGGAGTTCAGAAGCAGGATCGCAACTCGCAACTTAGATTTTTCACTATTTCTCAAGCGAATCGGGATTTCCTCTAAACACGGCTTACTGTCAATCGCTCTGAATAAGTCTCAGGGCTGTGTTCCTGTTTCTTGTTAATTATTTGACAAGGGAGTCCAGAATAAAAGGCTTTATGGTCAATTTATCTGCTTTCGGGAGTCGAATTTGAGATAAATCTGGAAAATCGCAAATGTCCGGTTTGGGTCGTAAGTGGTGATTTCGGGGTATATTCAAATGAGGTCAGTTTCCAGAGCAAAAGGTGGGTCACTTTTGGATGCAATTTAACACGCTTGCGTCACAGAAACTACAATCTCCCTTCTTCGTAGGGTATTTGTTCTATTTTATATCTAGGGGGTTTGTAGCCCAAGGCGTTTCCAGCAAACAAACAGATAAGTATGTGAAATACATTTGCGACGACATAATACCAGGCGAATTATGGGAAATTTTTCAAAAGCAGATGAAATTTGTTAAAGCGTCTCAAGCAGCGAAGAGAGAAAACGAAACTAAAGAATTTGAAATCGGCGGCGAAGCTGGGATGTGGGATGGTTCAAACTTAATCTCCTGGGATCGCAGAGCTTCCAAAACAAATCTTAAAGCTTATCTATTGAGCCAAGAGTTAGAATATTTGGAACCTAATTCTTGAACCAAAACAAGGGGATTGCTCCAAAGGCGATTTATTGAAGCTGCAAGAAATGACACCAAACTCACCAAGGGTGTCAATTGGTGCCGCCTTTTCCACAGTGAAAGGTCCGGTGTTAGCCGAAAAAAGCGGACACTGGGAAGATTTGTCAATTTTGTTCAAAAATGCATTCAGTGGTATTGCTAAGGGAAGTAATCAGGCAAGCCAAGCCTTAGTCCGGAATGACTGCTACTGCCCTGTCATCGTGTCAGAGGGCTAGCCGAGGAGCAGTGGTGTCTCGGATGGGGGCTGAAATGGTGTGAACTACAGATCGGTCTGACAGGAGTGATCTTGCACAAACACCGCTTCCAGAAGATATCTGCCTGTCACAGATTGAGACACTCTAAGGCATGGTTTCCCTTGATAAATTTGACCAATTGGTCGAGCATTAGCCATCTTCACTCTCTGAGAAGGATTCGCACAATGAACTGCAACACAACAAGACTTTACGCGCTTTTCTCTCTGGTATTGCTGACGGGTCAGACCATGGCCCAATCGAGTAGCGACTGGGAGTTACCGCGCACTGTAGATGGGCATCCCGATCTACAGGGTGTCTGGGAAAACAATACAATTACTCCCGTTGAGCGACCCGAGGTGTTCGGCGACAAGGAATATCTGACCGACGAAGACGTGGTGTTTCTGCAGCGCCGCATCCTGGAAATCGAGGCGGCCGGAGCCGATGCGCTGTTCGGTGAAGGTGTGTTGCAGGCAGCCTTCAGCGGCGAGATCAATTCCTACGATCCTTCTACTGGCAACTATGACTCCCAGTGGATGGCGGAACGCACCATTCATAGACGCACTTCGCAGATCACCGACCCACCTGACGGTCAGTATCCACCGCGCACCGAAGCGGCGATTGCCCGGTTCCGCGTCCTGGCACAGCGCCGGGAAGATCACCCCGCCGATTCCTGGACGGATCGCCCGCTGGGCGAGCGCTGCCTGTCATTCGGAGCACCACGGCTGGGTTCCGGCTACAACAGCTACTGGCAGATCGTGCAATCTGAAAGCACCGTGGCAATCGTGCAGGAAATGGCCCATGACGTACGCATTGTTCCGATAGTGGAGAAACCTCATTTAAGTGACAGCGTGAAGCTATGGCACGGCGATTCCCGTGGCTGGTGGGAAGGCGATACGCTGGTCATCGAGACAACCAACTACTCCAATGCCAGCAGTTCCGGTCCGGACACTGAGAAGAAGGTCAATGTGGAACGGCTGACTCGAACTGGCGAGCACGCCCTGCAGTATCAGTTTACCTCCCACGATCCGGGTTCATACACGGCGCCTTATACCCGTGAGATTATCTTCGACAAGTCGCCGGACAAGATTTATGAATACGCCTGTCATGAAGGCAATTACGGCATGAGCAATATTCTTTCCGGTCATCGTGCCGAGGAGAGAATGGCGGCAGATGCAGCCGCAAATTAGTGTTGGTGGTTGATAAGGAAAGGGCGAGCACTGTCTCGCCCTTTTTGCAGCAATCGTAGAAATAATCACCCTTCAGGACTATAGTAAATGGCCGCCGAGCCCGCAAATTCCACTCTCTCGCAAAACCCCGAAGCAATAGTCGGGCCTTTCACCGACATCGTACAGCGCACAACAGGAATAATTGCTGCCAATACGCCTAATGACCTGCATTGGGATCGTCTTTTAATCATGTTGTTCCTTGCTCTGGCGATCTTCGTGATTTACAACGGGCATGGCGCCAAAGCTGCCGACGGTGGAGAACGCAAGACCGGCTTGCTGCAGTTCCTGCTGCCACGGGACATCTATACCCACGTCTCCGCTCGCGTCGACGTCTGGTTATGGGTGCTGGAACGGGTACTGCGGCCGTTTTGGTTTGTGGGCTTGTTTGCCACGGTAGGACCGACGACTGAACAAACGGTTATTTCCTCATTGGAGTTTGTATTCGGTGCCACGCCTGCTTTTGAATCGGCCTTTAGCTGGATGCTGCTGTACAGCCTTTTCAGTCTGCTGTGCTACGACTTCATGTTCTTTTCCTTCCACTATACGATGCACAAGGTCCCTGCACTGTGGGCGATTCACAAGATTCATCATACCGCCGAGGTGTTGACACCGCTAACCCGCACTCGAGAGCACTTCCTGGCCGGTCCGATCTGGGCGACCGGATCGGCATTCGCCTTTGGCGTGGCTGCGGGCCTGTTTGCTTACCTTTTTAACGGCGGCATAACCCAGGCGACGCTTTTCAATGTCAGCTTCTTCTCGTTCCTGTTTGGACTGACCGGTGCGTTTCGTCACTACCACATTGAATTCCGTTACCCGCGTTGGCTGTCGGTCTGGATTCAGAGCCCGGCCATGCATCATGTGCACCACAGTTATCTGCAGAAACACTGGGATACCAATATGGCGGCGGTCACCAGTATCTTTGACAGGCTATTCGGTACGCTGTATATCCCGGAGAAAAATGAACACACCCCCTGGGGAATCGGCCCGGATACCCAGGACCAATATCGCTCATTCTGGCAGAACACGATTGGTCCTTTCCGCGACTGGTACCGGATGCTGAGCCGGGGCCAATCTCCCCAAGCTGGCGCAGTGCCGACGCCTACCGAAGAAGCGCGGGAGTCCTGAGACCCCAAAGCGGCTGAACACTCCTAAAAATCACCCATTAGTCCTTAAACTGGCTCGCCGAATCAGTTAATCTCCTGTTAGTCCCCAAATAATAAGAGCTAGTGCCAAGGGAGTCCCAACATGCATAGACCGCCCCCCTCTGTCGGCCCGATCTGGACCATCCTGAATTTGTGGCTAGTGGTACTACTTGCTATGCCCCTGGCTAGCTATTCTCAGGACGACGACTTCGTTCCAGTTACCGATGCGATGCTGCAGGACCCGGCGGACGGCGACTGGCTCATGTGGCGTCGTACCCTGGACAGCTGGGGTTACAGCCCCCTCGATCAGGTAAACCGTGACAACGTCGATCAACTACGCATGGTGTGGACCCGCGACCTGGCTACCGGCACCGGAGAAGGCACGCCACTGGCTTATAACGGCGTACTCTATATGCCCCAGTCGAGCGACGTCATCCAGGCAATCGATGCCGTGACTGGCAACCTGCTATGGGACTATCGGCGCCCGATCCCGGAGGATTTGTATGAGATGGTGGGGGGTAATGCCCGCAACAATCGCAACCTCGCTATCTATGAGAACAAGATCATCAACACCTCAGATGACAACCACATCTTCGCCCTCGACGCGTTGACGGGAGAGTTAGTCTGGGAAACCGAGATCTTAGACTATCAGGTGAATTCTGCGACCCACAGCTCGGGACCCATCATCGCCGATGGCCTGGCTGTTTCGGGGCGCAGTTGCCGTCCCTGGGGCGGACCGAATGCCTGCGTCATCGTGGCGCACAATGCCAGCACGGGTGAGGAAGTATGGCGCCGCCGCCTGATACCGGCGCCTGGCGAGCCCGGCGATGAGACCTGGGGCGATGTGGCCTTTGAGGATCGCCACCATGTCGGCTCTTGGATGGTGGCGAGCTATGACCCCGAACTCCAGCTTATCATCATGGGCACTTCCGTGACCTCACCCGCTCCGAAGTTCTACCTTGGCGGTACAGATAACAAACATCTTTATCACAACTCCACTCTGGCACTGGAGGTTGATACCGGAGAAATTCGGTGGTACTACCAACATCTGAACGACCATTGGGATCTCGATCATCCCTTCGAACGACTGTTAGTTGAAACTGTTGTCGCCCCGGATCCCGATGAGGTCAGATGGATTAGCCCTAACTTTCGTTCTGGGGAAACTAGAAAAGTGATTACCGGCATTCCCGGCAAGACCGGTGTGGTTTACACATTAGACAGGGCAACCGGTGAGTTCCTATGGGCAACAGAGACCGTTGAGCAGAACGTCATCATAGACATCGACGGCGCCGGCGCAGTCACCGAGAATCCGGAGATCATCTTCCGGGAAGCCGAACAGATCGTGTTCGTGTGCCCTACCTGGACCGGCGGCAAGGACTGGGAAGCCGGAGCCTACAGCCCGCTAACCAATACCATGTATTACCCGCTGCGAAACACCTGCGCCAATATGCTGGCTACCGGCAACTTCGAGAGTGAAACGGCGCGCGCGCTTACCGCAGGCGGCCAGGGCGGGTTGGATATCTACCAGCTGGCGGCCCGCCATCAAATTACCCCGGGCACCACCAACCTCGGCACAGTACGGGCGATCTCGGCAGAAACGGGTCGCACCGAATGGCTATTCGAACAACGAGCTGGCACTATGTCACTGGCGGCTACTGGTGGTGGACTGATCTTCGGCGGCGATTCCAATGGCCGCTTTCGTGCCTTCGATCATGAGACTGGCGAGGTCTTGTGGGAAGTAAACCTGGGTTCCTCAGTCAGTGGCTACCCGATCACCTACTCGGTAGACGGCGTACAATATGTAGCAGTTAACACCGGTGGCGGGCAGATCAATCTGACGCCGGAATTACGCCCCAGCCGCGGCACCAATCTGTTCGTGTTTGCCTTGCCTGCACGCTAAATTAGCAACAACCCGATTTTGAAAAAGGAGTACATCATGCAATTCAATCTACTGGAAACCAACAAAAACCAGTTCCCTAAAATACTGATCGCTGCCTGCATTGTAGTGCTGGCAGCCTGCGCACCGGTAAGCGACAACACAGCCGTTCAGTCAGTGGCAGTACGCGATTCCAGCAGTGCGCTGGAACTGGTTGCTGCCGAAGCCGCCGGCATGGATACCAGCAGGCTGGATCGGGTCACCGCCGCCATGCAGGGTTTCGTCGACGATGGACTGCTGGCCGGTGTGGTCACCATGGCAGCGCGTGACAACAAGATCGTACATTTCGAATCGGTGGGCTACCGTGACCTGGAGGCCCAGGCACCGATGACCAACGATGCCATCTTCAGAATCTATTCCATGAGCAAACCCATTACCGGCGTCGCATTGATGGTGCTCTACGAAGAAGGCAAGTTTCGCCTGGCCGATCCGGTTGAGATGTATCTACCGGAGCTCAAGGATCTACAGGTCTATGCCGGTGAAGATGAGAATGGCAACATGATCACGGAACCGCAGAATCACAAGATGACAATCCGGGAACTGATGAGCCATACCGGTGGCTTGACCTACGGTATCTTCGCGCAATCGGCAGTGGATACACAATACCAAGAAAACGAATTACTAAGTACCGACCTGACCTTGCAGGAATTCACCAGCAGACTCGGCAGCATCCCCTTGAAACACCAGCCGGGTTCACTCTGGGAGTACAGTGTCTCGGTTGATGTACAGGGCTATCTCGTTGAGAAATTAGCCGGGCAGTCCTTCGGTGAATTTCTGGAAGAACGCATCTTCGATCCATTGGGCATGACCGATACGGACTTCCATGTACCCGAAGAGAAGGTCTCCAGGTTCGCCCAGGTATACAACTACGATGATTCAGGCGAGCTACAGGCTGCAGAAATTTTCGATGGAGCGAATTTTCTGGAAGACCCGGTCTTCGAATCCGGCGGTGGTGGCCTGGTTTCCACCGCAATGGACTACATGCGCTTCAGCCAGATGCTGTTAAATGGTGGGGAGCTGGACGGTGTGCGAATCCTGGCTCCGCTGACGGTTGACCTGATGCACCGTGACCAGACTCCTCCCGGTATGGGTGGGGCAATGTCCGGACTGGGCGGCACTTCCTTTGGCCTGGATTTCGCCATCATCGAAGATCCGGTCGAAGCCGAAGGCTACTCAACAGGCGAATACTACTGGGGTGGTGCTGCCGGCACCTGGTTCTGGATCGATCCGGTTGAAGAACTGGTGTTCGTCGGCATGATTCAACAGACAGGTAGTAGATTGCCGGATGTGCGTTCCACTTCGAAGCGCCTGATTTACCAATCTATCATGGAACCTAATGGTATTTAGAGTTAGACCTGACCCTAATAATTTCTTGAGAAGTATAGGACCCGCACTATGTTAATTATTAAAAAATGGATTGTTTCACTTTCCACTACTGCGCTGCTCTGCAGTATGGGGACTGCGCTGGCAGCCGAGCAATGGCCAGCCGAACCGCCTGTGGAACCACCTGCGGATTGGGGTCCAGTGTCGGCTAATTTTGAGGAGATACCCTACCCTTATCCGGTGCATTTTCTGGAGTTGAATCGTTTCGACCAGGATATGCGCATGGCTTATATGGATGTTGCCCCTACCGGCCGTAGCAACGGCCAGACTGTGCTATGGCAACACGGCATGAATTTCTATGCGGAAGCCTATACGCCCACTATCAATGAGTTGTCTGCGCAAGGTTTTCGAGTACTGGCTGTAGACCGCATCGGTTACGGCAAGTCTTCCAAGCCGATCATTCCCTATAACTTCAATTTCGTCGCCGCCAACATGAAAGCACTGCTCGATGAATTAGGCATCGAAGAGACAGCCATCGTCGGGCATTCAATGGGGGGCATGGTGGTGAGCCGTTTCGCCATGTTGTACCCGGATGTCACGACACATGTGGTGATGGTCAACCAGATCGGGCTGACGGATCAGCGCCAGGGTCGACCCTGGAGTGATCCCTATGCCGGCGGTGTTGGCACTTCCAGCTACCGCTCAATCCTGGCCGGGCACCGACGCTACTTTCCGCAGGAGTGGCCACCGGCTCACCTGGAATTCGTACGCCGGCAATTCGGTCAGACCATGAGTGGCGAATGGCCTCGTTTATCGATGGTGAGAAGACTACAGGGCGGGATGCTGTACAACGATCCGGTGGTCTACGACTGGCAACACATCGACAGCAAGGCCCTGGTACTGGCTGGCGAAGAAGATGGCCTGGCGGCAAATTTTGCAGAGTTGGCGCACAATGTGAACGACCAGTTGCAGAACTCGACGATACTACTGTATCCCGGCATCGGCCATGCACCGCAGATCGAAATACCCGATCAGTTTCATACAGACCTGATTCGCTTTTTGCGTTCGGATCCCGATGAACCGGCGAGTGAATGGAAGTAAACTAAACGCCATATAGATAAGGAATCATCATGAGAGTCACATCCTTGGTCACGATCCTTTTGCTCCTATTGCCTGGGAGCCTGACACTGGCCGATGAAATTCGGCCTGGAGTACTACGCACCCCGGACAGCCGCTTCGAGAATCTGCCGGGCTACGATTTCCAACCCCATTACCTGAATATTCGCGGCTACCGTGTGCACTACCTGGATGAGGGACCACCCGACGGCGAGACGGTGCTGCTGATTCACGGCGAACCCTCCTGGTCTTATCTGTACCGCAAGATGATTCCGGTGCTGAATGCCGCCGGCTATCGCACCATCGTGCCGGACCTGATTGGCTTCGGCCGTTCCGACAAACCCACCTCGATGGATACCCATACCTACCTGTTTCATGTGGATGCCATGACCGAACTGGTGGAGCAATTGGACCTCAATGGCATCACGTTCTTCGGGCAGGACTGGGGCGGGCTCATTGGCTTGCGTGTGGTTGCCGAGAACGAAGCCCGCTTTGCGCGAGTGGTGGTAGGCAACACTGCTTTGCCGGCGCCGACCAATAGCGAATCAGCAATCTCCGGTGCCTTCATGCAGTGGAAGGCGATGAACCAGGCCATGGTCGAACGCGGCGATATTCCGACCGGCACCATGATCGCAAATAATGTCGGCGACCCGACCGTGCAAGACGCCTACGATGCGCCCTTCCCGGATCCTTCCTATAAGGCCGGCGCGCTTATCATGCCGCAGCGGGTACCGGTCTCCATCGAATACCCCGGCGCCGTGGCGAATGCCGCCGCCTGGGAAGTTTTCCGACAATGGCAGAAGCCCTTTCTAACGGCGTTCAGTGACAGCGATCCGATTACCGCCGGTGGTTTTGCGATTTTTCAGAGCGATGTTCCCGGCGCACAGGGTCAGAATCATGTGACTATCGAAGGTGCCGGTCATTTTCTGCAGGAGCAGAAAGGTGAAGAACTCGCCGAAGTCATCGTCCAATTCATGAGGGACAATCCGCGCTAAGCTCTGGTAATTGATGAGGCGGCTAGCGAAGTGCTCGTTGTCGATCCGGCATTTCCAGATCGACAGTAAACGAAACAGGAATCGACTGCGGCAGGAAACAGATCGCATCGTCGCAGGCCTGATACTCCAAAGTACCGGTTAGTGTCAGCGCATCGAGGTCGGCCATAATGCCTTCTGCTTCGGCATCGGCATGCATGACGATTTCCTGCAGGAGCGTGAAGCGTTCCTGATAGACCGGGACGTATTCATCCAGCGGCTCGAAGTAATAGATCTCAGACTCCGGGTACTGCACCGGCTCAATGCGAGCCAGCGGAGTCGGTGCCAGTTCAAAACCGATTACCCGGTAGCCCTTCTCTTCAGCGCCCGGTGCATAGACATGCATCTCGGGCCCGGGCTCCACTTCCAGTGCCAGTGAAAAACGCGTACCGACCGTCACTGTGGAATTGCTGGGATAGGCGGTGAACTTAAGATGGGCAGTAGATCCCTGCACGGCTTCAATTGGGGACACTCCCACTCCCAGTTTCAGCATCACGTTGGAGGTGGTATTGCGTTCGCGATAAAACTCTTCGAAGAAACGGGAGGTCACTTCACGGTCGCTGTTGAGCATAAAAGTGCCAGGATACGGCGTACCGACAATGAGCTGGCTCGCGCCAAACACTGAGACAAATCTGGCCACATCGGCCTGCACCGCCGCATCATCCGCATTGGGCCCGAGGCCTTCAGCGGCTACCGTATTGAGGATGCCGAACTCGGTGATAATGGCCGAATCGTCATCGGACAGCAGCGGAAAGGTGATACCACGGCGTTGGGCAAAATCTGCCAGCACTGCTTCGGAGTCATAGCTTATCGCGGCAATGCCGTAACCTGAGTTTTCCAACTCTTCCAGGCGTTCCTGCAACTCCACGAGTTGCGCTTTACAGTAGGGTCACCAGTCGGCCGAACGGTGGAACAGCAGCATCGCCCCATTCGGACCCATGATTGACTCGAGCGTGTGGATTTGACCATTCTGGTCTGGCAGGCTGAAATTCGGGGCTTGTTCGCCGATCTGTGGTCCCAGTGACTCTACTTCAATGAGCTGTCGGGTGCTGTCCTGGGCCGTTGCAACGCCCACCATCGGCAGGGAGAGAAGCCCGGCAAGGACCATTTTTAGAATTGTTATTCTCATTGCGGCAAATCCTACCACGTTGATTCAGAGCCTGCTATCGAATGTAGACATTCACCGCCGTGACTCTTATCCTACAGGTATCGAAACGTGACGGAGACAGTCAATGAATAACAGGTTCGTCGCAGTAACAGCACTTCTATTGGCCGGCTTGTTAAGCCTGTCCGGGCAAGCGCTGGCGCAGAATTACGATAATAAGACTCCCTGGGGTGACCCGGACATCATGGGAGTCTGGTCTTACGCCAGCCTCACCCCCCTGCAACGCCCAACACGCCTCGAAGGCAAGGAGTTCTACACTCCTGAAGAAGCGGCTGAAATCTATACCAACACACAGCGCGAGCCGACGGATCGCCCAGGCGATGTGGGCAGCTATAATTATGAATGGTTCGACCGCGGCGAAATATCCGCCGATCTGCGGACCTCACTCATTGTCGATCCTCCCGATGGCCGTCTGCCGGTAAGAGAAGAAGCAATAGCCAGGCAGCGAGCCGCATCTGCCTATACCCGAGAACACCCCGCCGACTCCTGGCTGAACAGGACCAATTGGGACCGCTGTATCACCTACCATGGCGTGCCGCCGATTTCGTCCGGCTATAACAATTCTTATCAGATCTTCCAGAACAAGGACTTCGTAGCCATCTATGTCGAGATGATTCACGATGTCAGAATTATCCCCATCGATGGGCGCCCGCAACTGGATGACGATATCCGGCAGTGGAATGGCGCCTCCCGCGGCTACTGGGAAGGTAATACGCTGGTCGTGGAGACGGCTAACTTCAGCGACAAGACACGGCATCGCTATCCGTCTTCGCGAAACACCAAATCAATCGAACGATTCACACGTGTCAGCGATGACATGATCGATTATCAGTTCACCATCGAAGATCCCACGGTGTACACCCAACCCTGGACCGCCGTGCGCCCGATGCCGAAACTGGACGGTTACATTCAGTACGAATATGCCTGCCATGAAGGTAATTACGCGATGACCTATATTCTGCGTGGGGCTCGCTTCGAGGAACAACGCGCACGTGAAGGCAATTCTGAAAACTAAGAAATCAAAGGGACTCAAGGAAGCGATATGAAAAATATAAAAATAGTACTGCAAGTGCTGGGAATTCTTCTTCTCATCCCTGCCGTCGCCATGGCGACGCTGCGGTTTGACAATCGCAATGCCGACGGGCCATCGATCCTGTTCCCCGGGGGTGAAATGACCTCCGGTGAGTTGTATACGGGTTCGGAACCCGATTGGAGTTTTACCGACACGATCCCGACAATCGAGTTACAGCTGAATGATCCAATGTCATCACGACTGATCTATATACTGGAAAGCGAAGGCAAGATCTATGTCATCTCCGGTTACATGAATTCATTTCTCGGCAGGCTCTGGAAAGAATGGGCTATCGAGGCTGACGCGGGCAACAACCAGGGTGTGCTGCGTGTTAATGACATTCGTTATCCGAGAAGCTTGGTTAGGATCGAACGGGGTGACGCGTTGAATGGCGTTGCTGCCAAATTACTTACCAAGTATTCCGACATGCCATCGCCTCCACCGGCCGCTATCCAGGCCGCCAGGGCAGGCATCGAAGCCGGCAATAGCTGGGTATTTGAATTGCAACCGCGCTAAACAAGGACCGAAAAAATGAAAGCTAAAAACTATCTGATCCTGTGTGCTGCGGTCACTGTTGTAACCGCGCTTACTATCCTGTTCGTGCCGGGTGTGTCGGACAGCATCGAGAGGGAACTGCTCACCTTTCTCTCGACCAACGCCAGGTAACCCGAAAAAGGCTCTGATTTTCTGCGGTAAACCCTTGAAAAGACCCAAATTGGGTATTAGAGTACCCATTTTAGGTCTTTTCTTCCATGAGCAGCGCGAAAGCCACCATCTCCAATGCCCTCTTTACCAAAACCCAACAACGGGTATTGGGACTCATCTATGGCAATCCAGAACAAAGTTTCTATGCTAACGAGGTAGTACGCAGCGCCAATATGGGGCGCGGTACTGTGCGGCGGGAGCTGGAACGCTTAGCGTCAGCGGGATTATTGAATGTTAGGAAAGCGGGCAACCAACTTCACTATCAGGCAAATTCTGACAATCCCATCTATGCAGATCTTGTCAGCATTATTCGCAAGACTTCAGCAGTGGTGGACATTTTAGGCTCGTCACTCAAACCCATTGAGCAGCAAATCCAGCTCGCCTTTGTCTATGACTCAATCCCTAAAGCCAGGCAAAACGTCACTGGCGGCATCGATCTAATAGTGGTTAGCGATTCACTGACCTATGCTGCGTTACTGATTCAGCTGCCTGAGGCTGAAAAGATTCTGGGCAAATCCATCAGCCCTAAAATTTACACTACAGCGCAATTCAGAGACAGATTGATCGCCGAGCAACCCTTCTTGACCCGAATCGTGAAACAGCCCAAAGTGTGGATCAAAGGAAATGATGCAGCCATCGGCGCACTCAAACAATCTGCTTAGAACCCACACAGCACCCGGAGCGAATACCATGCGCGCGACTCTCTACATTCTCTGTTACTCATTACTGGTGAGCACCGGCACCACCTATGCTCAGCAGCCCTATAACCAGAACTTCGCAAGCGATGTGGCAGTGCCGGAAGGATTCAGAACCAATCGCAGCTCATACTCAGCCATCATGGATGTGCTTGATCCGGACCGACCCGATGTGACCGCAGCACAACTGCAGGAACTGCGCAGCGTACCCCTGGAAGTCATCTTCAGCGCAATCGGTGAGTATCGCCTTAACTATGCAACCGGCTTCGCCAACACGCGCCCCGGTGAACGCCTGGTCGGCCGTGCCCTCACTATGCGCTTTCTGCCGCCTCGACCGGATCTGACACGGGCTGCCAATGTTCTGGCTGAGGAAGGCAATTGGGACCGGCGCTACTATGCCCGCGCCGCGGAAGAAGCCCAGCCTGGTGACGTCGTGGTGGCCGAACTGGGCGGCAGCGAGGGCCATAATCTGTTTGGCGACATGGGAGCCACTGGTATTCAGATGCGCGGCGCCGCGGGCGTAGTAATCGATGGTGGGATGCGAGATTTAACCGGCCTGCAGGACAATCGCTTCGAAGGCTTCCCGGTGCTGCACAAGTTTTCTGACCCCCACACCACGTCGTGGTTAGGTGTGGAATACAACACACCTGTGCGCATCGGGGGTGTGACTGTACTGCCGGGTGATATCGTGGTGGGGGATGACGGTGGTGTGTTCTTCTTCCCCCCCGAACTGCTTGGCCGGGTGCTGGAATACGCCGCTACCGTTGACGCCAGAGAAGCTTTTCAACTCGAATTACTGCAGAACAGACAATTCCGATTTAGAGACATCTACCCGCTGGCACCGGCCTTGCAGCAAGAGCTGGATAGACAACAGAACGACTGAGAAAGAAAAGAATGGCCAGTGCCGGCTATCTTACGTGTCGACGTTTTAACTGTGAGTCCTGGCGCTATGCAATAATCTGAGGTATCGGCTTGCCTTCGATATCCGACAATCGATAGTCACGACCGCTGTATCGGAAGGTAAGTTTTTCATGATCCAGTCCAAGCAGTGTCAGAACAGTAGCGTGCATATCATGGGCTGAGATCGGCTGTTCCAATGCCTTATAACCCCATTCATCTGAAGCCCCAATGGACTGACCGCCCTGGATACCCGCACCGACCATCAAGGCGGTCTGGGTGCCAGGATTATGATCACGCCCTACACCACGCTGAGAGATCGGCATGCGGCCGAATTCGCCGTGCCATACAATCAGCGTATCATCCAACATACCGCGCGCCTTCAGGTCGGCAATCAGGCCGGCGATCGGCTTATCGGATTCAGCGGCATGCAGCGTATGGTTTTCTACTAAATTGCTGTGGGCATCCCAGGTGTCGGTGTTTTGTACGCCCACACCTCCCATGAACAATTGCACGAAGCGCACACCCCGCTCCACCAACCGGCGTGCCATCAGACACTGGGTACCGAATGGGGTGGTAATAGCCTCGTCGAGTCCATAGAGTTTCTTGGTTTCTTCAGACTCGGCTCGAATATCGATCGCCTCTGGCGCACAGCCCTGCATGCGATAGGCAAGCTCGTAGGAAGAGATGCGTGCCGCCAGTTCCGAGTTGCCGGGGTATTTCTCCATGTCCATCTGATTGAGTCGCGCCAACACATCGAGCCGTGCCCGTTGCTGGTCCGGCGTCATGCCATCTGGTGTTTCAAGGTCGACAATCGGATCGCCGCTGGAACGGAACAGGGTGCCCTGGTAACTGGCCGGCATGAAACCGGAGCCCCAGTCATTCGGACCTCCCAAGGGCCCACCACGGTAGTCGTTCATCACCACGAAGGCCGGCAGGCTGGAACTCTCCGAGCCCAATCCATAGGTCACCCAGCAACCCACGCTGGGGAAACCCATGCGAATCTGACCCGTCTGCATCTCGTAAGTAGACTGGATGTGGTCGTTGGACCGGCCGTACAGCGACTTGATAAAGGCGATGTCATCGACATGCCTGGCGATGTGCGGAAACAGCTCCGACACCCACATGCCGCTCTGACCGTGCTGCTTGAATTCAAACGGGCTGGGCATTAACGGCCCGGGCATGCCCTGACGCACGGCAAATTTCTCACCAATCACGTCTTCCAGTGGCACGCCAGCGTACTTGGTCAACGCCGGCTTGTAGTCGAAAGTGTCCAGCTGGCTGGGACCGCCACTCATGAACAGCGAGATGACATTCTTGGCGCGCGGCGCAAAATGCGGCTGCTTGGGCTCGAATGCGCCAGAGAACTGTGCACTGCATTGCGCATCCAATGACGGTTGTTGGGCAAACACGCCATCCCTATCCAGCATCGAGGCCAATGCCATGCCGGCAATTCCACCACCGGACTGCATAAGAAAATCACGGCGGGACCAGAATTTTTTCTTTGGAGCGTGACTCATTTGCTTGTCTCCCAAACCCTGCGGGCTAGTAGTCTTGCTACCTTCTATAGAGGAATTCGCTCAAGTTAAAAATTACGTGAGTAAGATCTTCCAGCGACCCTTCTGCAACCAACTCTCTACCAATCTCTGCCTCAGCCGCAGTGGGGAGTCGCGTCAGGGCGGTTTGATAAGCCAATGCTACCTGCCTGTCGACGTCATACGGCACAACTTCTTCCACCTGCCGGGCGAACAGCTGAGCCTGGCCGACGATAAATGGATTGTTCAGCAGAGTAAGCGCCTGCGGTGCCACTGTTGACGTATTTCGGTAGGCCGCGGTGATGTTCTGATCGGGCAGATCGAAGGTATCGAAGAACGGATAGCTCAATGTGCGACGCCGGTACACATAGAGGCTGCGTCGCCACACGTCCGGGCCGTCCGCCTGGTTATCCCAGCGACCAAACAGCGCGGCGGTATCCAGTATATCCTGGGGTATGTAGGGGAAGATCGGCTCACCGCCCACAGTAAGGTCAATACCACCGCTGCTGGCCATGATGACATCACGCACCGCTTCGGCTTCGAGCCGCTGCGGTCGATAACGCCACATCAGGTGATTCTCGAGGTCCGCCAGGTTGTTCGCCGCGTTGTCGAAAGCGGATGCCATCTGGTAGGCCTGTGAGGTCATGATCAATCGGTGCAACTCCTTCGTGCTCCAATCCTTGTCCATGAACTCCAGCGCCAACCAATCCAGCAGTTTCGGGTGTGTGGGCCGATCACCCACCACACCGAAATTATCCAGGCTGGCGACAATGCCGCGCCCGAAATGGTGATGCCATACACGATTCACCCACACCCGAGCCGTCAGCGGATTGTCTTGTGAGGTCAGCCATTTTGCCAGGGCCAGCCGTCGCCCCGACGTGCGGCCATTGGTCCGGGGAATCACGGTAAGCGGATCGCCATAGGTCGCCACAGTCAGATAAGCCGGTTCAAGCTCCGGCCCGAGGCTGAACGGATCACCTCGAATCAGGAAATTAGCCGGCGGCACTTCGTAGCGATCCGGTCCCTGGTGCAGGAAGCTGCCGGGTTCGGTCGGTTGAATGCGGCACTCCGGACAACCCAATACATTATCCCCGGCACGGTCCGGTGTGTATCGATAATCGCCGTCGGTGACGATCTCCAGCATCGCCGGTTGTTCCGGGCGCGATGCTTGAACTTCCTGTACCCGACCCTGCAGGACTTCTCGGCGAGTCTTGTCCGCCTCCGACATGGCGGCATCCACCTGGGCACGCGGCACACCGATAGTGAGCACCTGGGCCGCCAGCAATTGCTGTCCATCGCTGCGCTCATCCTCGGGGGTCAATACTGCATCGAGTACATCCTGGGGAAACTCACGTCGGATGCGCTCGACCTTCAGTTCGGTCAGGTAGGGTTGTTCGAGTTCCCGAATCTGTTCCCGAATTACAGAGACCTGATCATCGAGTTCGGCGGTCCTTCTCAGGTAATCCTGCGCCTGGTCGTCCGGCAGCATCGGATACTCTGTCTCGACATAGCCGAAGAGAGCACTGGTTAAGCTGTAGTAGTCTTTCTGGAGAATCGGATCGAATTTGTGGTCATGGCAGCGGGCGCACTGAATGGTCATGCCCAACACACCGCGACCCAGAGTGGCCAGCACGTCATCGAGATAGTCCCAACGCCGCTCCGGATTGTCTTTCTCACGAAAATTTACCCGCGGACCTGCCCGCAGAAAACCGGTTGCGATACGCGTCTCATGGGTCGTCTCATCCAACTCGTCACCGGCCACCTGCTCGGTAATGAACTGCGCATAGGACTTGTCATCGTTAAACGCATCGACGACGTAATCGCGATAGCGCCAAGCATTGGCCCGGTCCACGTCCTGCTCATAACCATCGGAATCGGCATAGCGTGCCACATCGAGCCAGTGTCGTCCCCAACGTTCGCCGTATTGCGGCGAGGCCAGTAGTTTGTCAATCACACGTTGCCAGGCTCCGGGCGCAGTATCGGCCAGGTAGGCTTCGGTCTCGGCGATAGTCGGTGGCAATCCGATCAAGTCGAGATAGGCACGCCGTAACAGAGTGAGTCGATCGGCTTTTGGCGCCGCCGTTACACCACTGTCCAGACGTTGCTGCTCGAGGAAACGATCGATTGGATGATTGAAATTAGCCACCTCCGGCAACGGGTGGTTGACGGGCAGCTTGAAAGCCCAATACTCGCGTGCCGAATCAGGCACGTCCGTGGCGAAGGCGGTGTAGCTCTCGCCGGCTACGGCGGTGGCAGCCTGCGCATCCCATTCGGCGCCGTCATTGATCCAGGTGCGCACCGCTTCGATTTCATTATCCGACAGGGTTACACCGAGTGGCATCAGCGGGCCTTCGAGACCGGAAATCTGCCGAAACAATCTACTCTCATCGGCATTCCCGGGCACGATTGCCGGGCCACGACTGCCACCAGCCAGGGCAGCATCCCGGCTACTGAGATCGAGTCCAGAACTCTGGATCTGATCGCTATGACAGTTCCAGCAGGTCCGCTCCATGATGGGTCGAATTTCGTGACTGAAGAACTCAGCTCCCAAAGAGACCTGATCCTGGGCGTACACGCCGAATGGAAAAAAACCGGTAATCGCCAAAAAGACGTACAACATCACTCGGTTAGATACTCGCAGGGTTAGCATCTTCACCTCGCATCGGTCCCTGAAAGAGGCCGATTTAGTTTTATTTTTATGTCATAGACAATACCTGCAGCACCCTGATTTGGCAAGAGTTTATGCAGTCTCAGCCGGTTCGAAGCAGTGCTTTTGAGGCTGCGCGGAAGCTCAGCGCTGTTCCTCGGCAATATACTCCTGATAGGCCTGCTCGAGACGCTCGACGGCGCGAACAAAACCCGCCGGGTCTACAAAGGTATTAGGGCTGTAAGCCTGGCCCACCTGGTATTTCTCGTGAAAGTTATATTGACTGGCATGGGCCGCCACCCACACATCCACATCCATGGCCTTCTGCTTGCGGTAAGTGTTGGCGAAATCCTCGGAGACTCCGGGATAGGTTGGATCAACTGTTAACTGCTTGCCCGCATTGATGGTGCCCATATTGGCGATCAGCACCTGGTAGTCACGGCCAGCTTCGCTGACCTGCATGGAATAGCTGGAACTGCCCTCGGTGTGACCCGGATGATCGTGCACCGTCAGGCGTATGTCTCCCAGCTCGATGACTTCCCCGTCGCGAATGATCTTGTCAACTACTACGGGTCGGAATGATTCACGGCCTCCGAAATGGGGATCGGAGAAACCGCCATCGATCATCACCTTGGCATCGCCCACCGTTGCCCACATCTCCGCGCCCGAGATTTCCCTTATCTCAGCCATCGCTGCTGTGTGATCCCAATGAGCCTGTTGGGTGAGCAGTATCGAAATGTCTTCCATGTCGAAGCCGAGCGTCGCCATGTTGTCCCGAATCAACTGAGTCGAATCTTCCAGGCCGGTATTGATGAGGATATGCCCTGCATCGGAAGTGATGAGAAATACACTCAGGTCATAGCTACCCACTCCATAAATATCGCCAATGACGCGGAATCCGGGAAACGGGCGTGCCCAGTTATCCTGTTGTGCAATGAGTTGGGTTGAAGTGATTAGCAGTGTGAGCGCTGCGATGAACAATTGAGTAATTCTTGTTTTCATAGTCTGGTTCTTCTTTTGGTCGAATAGTTTTAATATGCCAGCGCGTAAGCCTCACGACGCGGGTCGGCAGCCACGGTTAACACACCATTAGAACGATTGTGATGAATCATCTGGGCGCCGCCAAAGGTCGCGGTCCAGTCATCTACCACGCGTAAATTATGACCGAGGGATTGCAGGCCACTCAACACGTCGGCGCCGATGCGATTCTCGATTGCGACATTCAATCCCCCCGAGGAACGAAACCGTGGCGCCTCGATGGCCTGTTGCGGCGTCATGTCGAACAGCAGCATATTGTGTACGATCTGCAACAGTGACTGTGTCTGGCTGTCGCCGCCGGGGGTACCCAGCGTAAACGCGAATTCACCGTCGGGATACAACGCCATCAGGGGCGACAGTGTGTGGTAGGGACGCTTGCCCGGTGCCACTTCGTTGGGATGCCCGGTCTCCAGCGAGAACAATGCACCACGGTTATGCAGCAGGATGCCGGTTTCCGATTCCAGCAGGCCGGAGCCGAAGCCGGCGAAGTTACTCTGAATCCAACTCACAGCATTGCCCCACTGGTCGACTGCGGTGATGTAGACAGTATCGCCGGCGTCTTCCCGTTGCTTGTCAGTATTTGAATATATCTCGTCGCCGAAACCCGGCTCCACAGATTCGGCAGCCTGAGTGGTATCGACCAGCGCGGCCCGATCGCGCAGGTAATCGGCGTCCAGCAATTGTTCTACTGGCACCTCGGCTAGTTGCGGATCGGCAATCCAGCGATCCCGATCGGCAAACGCCAGTTTCTTCAATTCGATAAGTGTATGCAGATACTCGGCGCTGTTGTGCCCCATCGACTCGACAGGATGAGACTTGGACATCTCCATCAAGGCCAGTTGCGCAATACCCTGTGTGTTGGGCGGCATGACGAGGATGGAATGACCCAGGTATTCACCGCGCACCGGCTCAACCCAGGTAGAGGTGTGGCTGGCGAAGTCTTCCGCGCCCAAGTGACCGCCCTGCTCGGTAATGAAAGCGGCAAGCTGCTGGCCAATCGAGCCATTGTAATAGCCCTGCTTGCCTTCCCGGGCCACGGTCTCAAGGGAATCGGCTAACGCTGTATTTATTAGCAGGGTACCGACTGGAGGTGCTGCGCCGTCAGGGAGATAAAGCGTACGGCCTTCATCGTTAAGGTTGTTCCCCTGCGCTTCGAAATCCATAGCCAGGCGGGTAGAGATGGCGAAGCCGCCACGGGCATATTCGATGGCGGGCTCGAGCAGGTAGTCGAAATCCATGCTACCGAAGCGCTCATGGGCGTCCACCCAGCCAGCCACGGCGCCGGGAACACTCACCGAGAGCGCCCCCGCTCCGGGAATGCGTGACACGCCGGCTGCCGCAAAAAACTCCGGCGTAGCCACTGCACCAGCCCGTCCGCTGGCATTCAGTGCGGTGATCTCGCCTGTCGCACCTTCATAGAAAATACCGAAGGCATCGCCGCCAATACCATTCATATGGGGACGCACGACCGCCAGAACACCGGCCATGGCGATTACCGCATCGGTTGCATTACCACCTTCCTGCAGGATGCGTAAACCGGCCTGTGCCGCCAGTGGATGATCGCCAGACACGGCACCGGTCAGCCCTCGCACATCCGGTCTGTTCTGCAGTGCGTAGTGGGTGGTTGAAAACGTCGAAGCCGTTGCGAGAGGAACTTCTTCAACTACAGTTGCTTCCGGCGCGCAAGCTGCAACGGCGAGTGCAGCAGCTGTCACTACAATCCTGTTTGTAATCCGGTGAGTGCTCATGGCTGGTCTCTTGCCATTATTTGATCGAACAGTTTATTATCCAATCAGATCATAGCTTATAGTTTGCGGTCTAACATGCAGAGGGACTGCTGATTAATCAACCGAGGCTACCAAGAAAATCCAGGATATGTCCGCTGGTTGGTTGCGGTTGTTCCTGTTGCACCCAATGGCCCGCGCCTGGTACGAGAAGCACCGCGCGCATGTCGGTACAGTTGACTTCCTGCATGCGCTCGAACGAACCAGGACTCTGGTAGGTGCCCCAGTCGCTGGCACCGCTGATAAACATGCTGGGCTGATCGATCGTCTTGCCGGCATACAGTTGCGTCTCCGCCGCACCGATGCCAGCACCCCCCATGCGGTAACCATTCAGACCGCCCTGGAAACTGATGCGACCATATTCTTCGGCATACACAGCGAGTTCGGCATTCGTTAGCCATTGGTTGCGGTTTGTATGCGCCGCCGTGGGCATTACCTTGGCCACGGTTTCGGCCATGCCGTCGGCGTAATCCATGATGTAGTAGGTTGGCATTTTCGCCCACTCTTGTGCCGTGCGGGCGGCGAGTCGATAAGGCTTGTTCCCGTCCCAGTCAGCGCTCTTGTAGTGGTAATAACCACGGATGAAATCGCTGATGCCCTGGCTGGCATGCCACATATTCTCGTTCGCTTCGCGAGTTCTGTAGTAGCGCTGATAGTGTTTACGCGGCCGCGGCAGAGTGGCCAGGTTTTCGTAGATGCTCGGACCAGTAGTATTCCGAGCCGGTGGCGGGTTGTTCACAGTATCGAACGGAATCGAAGGAATACCACCGAAGGGCGCGCTCATCATGACCACCGAACGGAATATGTCAGGGCGCGTAAGGGCACACCATCCGGCCAGCGGTGAACCAGCATCGTGTCCGATCACTGCATCGACGTGGGTGTAGCCGAAAGCCATCACCAGGCCCAATGCATCGCGTATCTTGTTCAGCGTACGGAACGGTGTCAGGTCCGCGTCATAGTCGCTGTCCCAGCCGGTGGTGCGGCCATAGCCACGCACATCCGGCGCGAACACGTGATAACCCGCCTCCGCCAGTGGCACCATGATATTGCGCCAGCTGTAGGCCAACTCGGGAAAGCCGTGCAGCAATAGCAGTGCCGGCCGGTTCGGCGTCTCATAGCCTGCCTCGAGCACGTGTATTCTAAGGCCATTGACGTTGTCGACGAAACGGGAACGAACACCATCCGGTAGCCAGGCGTCGGGGTAGGGGCCGATGTCGGGGCTAAAAGTGTCCGGCACCTGGGCCATCAACTGGTTTACAACCATAAGCGAAGGGGCTGCAACAGCGAGGGTTTGAAGGAATCGTCTGCGAGACTGGTCATCCATTGTTTGGCTCTCTTATTTTCCTGTGTTCTTTAGGAGACTATAGTAGGGTTTAGCGGCAACGCTGACAAATGAGAATCACCGACCTCCTGCTCCCTTCAATTATCTACGTTCTGCAGCCCTTTCATCTCTAATCTGATTGCTATCGTAGAGTATTCAGTGATTCGCTAAAAGCGCGTGCTGTAATTTCTGCCCGATAACGTGCTAGTGCTTCGCCGATCTCAACGATGCGAGTCACAGGTGATAAATCCACACCATGCAATGAGAACAAGCCAGCATTGAGGCGTTGTCTTGCACGTATCAACTCTGGATCCTGAACAGCTGTCTGGGCCTCATAATAGATATCGTCATGCATATTGTTGCGCCGGTCAGTGCGCCGATCCTCGGACTCCCCGACCAGCGGCGCCGTATCGATCTGGGTGATGCCCTGGGATTTGAGGAAATCATAGCTCCAACGGTCCTCGGTATAGAACTCGGCAAGATGATGCACACGCGTGTCGGCGTCTTGCCACAGCGCGTTCAATGACTCTGCCACGTTTGCCATGCCACGTTGATTCCCGCCGCTGTCGCCGATCAGCACGATGTCTGTGAATCCGTGAGCAGCATAGCTACGACAAATATCCGTCAGGAGTGCTTCAAAAGTAGTCTGCTCCAGGCTGATCGTTCCCGGAAAAGCCATGTGGCCACTTTTCTCGTCGATACTTCCTTCCGGAACGAACTTAACAATCGGTGCGATTAGCGCATTGCCAATTTCTTCGGCGATAATTGGCATAACGGTCGCCAGCACATAGTTGTGCTTGCCGGTAACGAGGTAGGGTCCGTTCTGTTCAACGCCACCAGTGCCGATGATGACGGTGGTCATTCCGGCAGCCACGGCGTCCCTAACTTCGATCCAGGTGAGCTCTTCGGTCCAGAGGCTGTCACCGGCTGCGATGGGATTGACGGCATCGGCAGCAAAATAGTCCTGCGCCTGTACAGCCTGAAGAGTCGCGAGGAGAGAACAGACTAGAATTATCAGCGTAGCAGGAGTTGTTTTCATTTTTCGTTTCCTCAAGCTTGATTAGCTCGTACTTTAGAGCAGTTTGACTGAAACCTTATTGCGTGATTCAGGAACCTTTAAACACCGGCTTACGCTTCTCCATAAATGCCTGTCGTCCTTCCTTGTAGTCATCACTGAGAAAACAGTCGTTAACCAGCTCGGCGATAGAGTCGGGACTGGCCTGCCCCGGGTCTTTGACTACCTGACTCACGGCGGCCTTGATGGACTTGATTGTCAGTGGCGCGTTTCCGGCAACGGTCACGGCATAATCCAGCACCTTCTCCCTATGCTCTTCCCGACTCACCACCTGGTTGACCAGACCGATGCACAGCGCTTCTTCGGTCTTTAAAAATCTAGCACTGTACAGAATGTCCTTGGCGAATGAGGGGCCGACTATGGAGGTCAGCGTCTTGATCGACTCGTAGCCGTAACCCAGTCCCAGTTTGGCCGCTGGGATGGCGAAGACGGAGTCTTCGGTTGCGATGCGAATATCGGTATTCAGTGCCAGCGCCAATCCACCGCCGACGCAGTAGCCCTGGATCATGGCGATGACGGGTTTGGCGAAGTGAGCCAAACGGTTTTGCGCCTCGTCGAACGCCGCCTCGTAGGCATCCCGTTGTTCCTGGCTGTTGCGTTTCTCTTCGAACTCGGAGATATCGGCGCCGGAGACGAAGGCTTTCTCGCCGGCGCCTCTGAGAATGACGACCCTGAGTGAGGTCTCGGCTTCGAGCTGTTGCAGAATCTCAGCCAGGCCCTGCCACATGTCCATCGACATGGCGTTGTGCCGTTCGGGGTTGTTAAAGGTGATCCAGCCGATGCCGTTGTCCAGTTCTGCCAGCATTTTCGGGGTGGGTGAGCTTAGTTCCATGTTGTATCCGTTTTCTGTTTCTAGTTGTCTGCTTTCTGGACAAATGTGCGCACGGCGCCGCTGTGCATCAGCTCGGTAATTTGCTCATCACTGTAATCCAGTTGTTGCAGAATCTCCACGCTGTGTTCACCGAGTTCGGGGCCGGGTCTGTCGAACTGTTCACCTTGGGCATGGTTGGACAGGTTGATGGGTGAGCGCAATAGATCGATGTCGCCTAGTTGCTCATGATGTGCTTGCCTGGTCATCGACAGAAACTCGACCTGCTGGTCAGCGAAGGCTTCTTGTATGTTATTGATCGGTCCGCAGGGAATGCCCACGGCATTGAGCTTGTCCACCAGCTCTTTAGTGGTGTGCTGACTGGTGAGGTGGTTGACCTTTCCCCACAACGCTTCGCGCTGTCGCAGCCGACCGTCCACGGTCTGGTAGGCGGCGTTGGCAGATAACTCCTCGGCCTGCATCGCATCACAGAAAGCCGCAAACATCTTATCGGTGCTGGCCGCCAGATTGACCAACCCGTCGGCGGTATCGAACACTCCCATGGGAGAGAGTGTCGGGTGATTATTGCCTTCCTGGGCGGCGACTTCGTCGCTCATCGTGTAGCGTGCCGCCTGAAAATCCAGTTTGCAAAGCATGGATTCCAGCAGGGACGTGTGCACCCATTGTCCCTCGCCGCTTTGTTCGCGCTGCAACAGCGCCAACAAAATACCCTGGCCCAGGAACATACCTGCCGAGGTGTCGCTCACGGCGATGCCGGCTCGCATCGGTCCCCGATCTGGCTCGCCGGTAATCGACATCAGCCCGCTCATGCCCTGTATAACCTGGTCGACCGCAGGCCGTTTTGAGTAGGGCCCCTCCTGACCAAATCCGGAGATGCTGGCGTAGATTATGGCTGGATTGACTCGCTTGACTGCCTCGTAATCGACGCCGAGTCGGTGCTTCACATCGACACGAAAGTTTTCCACCACCACATCGGCCTGTTTGGCCAGATCGAAAAACACCTCCCGACCCGCGTCGGTCTTGAGATCAAGGCAGAGGCTGCGTTTATTGCGATGCAGGTTCTGCGAATCTGGCCCATGACGCTTGCCGGCAATATCGCCGACCGTAGGTGCCTCGATACGAATCACGTTAGCGCCCCAGTCGGCTAATAGGCGCACGGCGGTGGGGCCTGCTCTGGCGATACTCAGGTCCAGAACCGTATATTTGGCCAGGGGTAGTGCCGGCTGATCCATTGAAGTTAAGTCTATTGATTGTCGGAAAGGGAAGAATAAAGGCCATCTTCACGCAAGTCCACGCAGGATACACAGCGAATTAGAGCAATCGAGTCGATCACCGGGGTACTAAAGCGGGTCGATTTGATGTATTTAGGTAGGGTTTACTACGCTCTTCCTTCTATCTATAAGGAGACCCTTATGAAGCTCCGTCTCAGACACTGCAGCGATGCGTCCATCACCATGCCCAGGTTCATAATGGCACTGGTGCTGTTTATCAGCCCTGCTGCATTTGCCCAGAACACCACCGAACCCTGGAACTGGTCGGATGAGTATGTGTTTTCCCAGGTCAATCAGGTACGCGCAGGCAGAGACCTGACCCCAGATTCCTGGCCCGGTGGTGCGCGAGTCGCCGTGCTGCTTTCCTTCGATGTGGACAACGAGACGATCCAGGGCCTGCGCACGGGTGAGATCAATATCGGACCCTTATCACAAGGGCAGTATGGCTCGCGGGTGGCGCTGCCCCGGGTGGTAAGCCTGTTGGATGAGCAATCTATTCCTGCCACCTTTTTCTTCCCAGCCTGGAGTCTCAAGCTGTCGCCGGAACAGGCGGCATTAATACAACAATCCGGTCGCCATGAGATTGGCGTGCATGGTTGGATCCACGAGATGAACACGGCACTCGATGGTGCTACCGAAGCGCGTCTGCTGCGCCAGGCCATAGACGAGATAGAAGCGATCTCTGGTGTGCGTCCGGTTGGTTTTCGCGCGCCGTCGTGGAATCACAGCGAGAACACCTTGCAGATCGTACGTGATCTGGGTTTGCTGTATGAGAGCTCCCTGATGCACGACGATCGACCCTATGAGCTCCTGCAGGATGGTGAGCCAACCGGTGTGGTCGAGCTGCCGGTGGAATGGATTCTGGACGATGCCCCGCTATTCAATCCACTCGGTGCCCGCTACATGAACCCGCGGGACATCATGCAGGTGTGGATCGACGAATTCGATGCAGCCTGGGAAGAAGGCACCCTGTTTCTACTAACCATGCACCCTCACATTATCGGGCACCGCTCACGGATGGTCGCCCTGCAAGGTTTAATCGAGCACATCAAGTCAAAGGACGACGTGTGGTTCGCCACCCATGAACAGGCCGCGCGCTATGTGCGCGAGCGAGCCAACCTGGATTGAAGTTGCGAGTAGCCCGCATGCTTCATCTTGGGAAGGCGCTCAGCTCAGCAATGGCTTGAATTTTCAGTTTTTGACCCGATGTTTTCTGTGTAACCTCAGAGTGCACTATGGATGATGCTTTAGGCCTGCAATACAGCATAATCGGCGGACTACTGATCTTCGCCCTGCTGTCGGCAAAATTGGTCGCGTTTCTAAAAAAGCGCAAAAACAATGTTGTGCTATGGGCAACCATATTTGAAGGTATCTCTATGGGACTGGTAAATCTGGACCTGTACAAAGAGCCCGAAACCAGAATCGAGAAGAAGGCAAGGAGAGACGGAAAGGACACGTTGCCGAATGATTTCATCGATACAGCATCTTTGCCTGAATCTAACGAGCACTGAGTCGAAATAGCCGGGAATTGGGTTGCGCACTCTGCTTCCTTTTTTATTTGTTTGATATGTGTAGGCTTCAAAATGTGCACACTAGGTATACGCCGGCAGCACTAAATCAATTTATGTTCGGGGCTTAAAAAGTGGCTTATACGCATTTCTGTAGTACCAAATACAATATAAGTTGATTACAGAAAATACTATGGCCAATGTTACCTGACCGCCTCCCAGTACTGCATGAAATAGTAAAATATTTGCCGAAACGGGAGCTAGCAATAGTGACCCAAGAGCACCAAAACGATTAAGGATTATACTGGCGCCTGCCACTAGAAATACTGCTGTGATAATTGGTAGAAAATAGCCGGCTTCTTGCATCGCTATCTGAAACTGCCTTCCACCGGACTCAGCTATAGGAGGCTCAAATCCGAACAGTCCAAGGTTCATTAGGCCGCTCGTGACTACGAGAACTCCACAAAGAATTCTGACTATTTCAATCGTTCTAGGCATGAGCAGATAGTAACTCTAGGAGCATAACGCCCTTGTCTGGTTATTCTTGTGTCTTCTTTGATTTGCTTGTTATGCGTCTTTCTCTATGACTTGAATGTTTAATCCTTCACTTTCGCTTGGTTCTTGAAAGAATTTGTTCACTTCGTTAAAAACAATTCTGGTATCAAATTTGGCTCGTTCAGGCTGTTCAATACGCCTG
>PBYU01000046.1 GCA_002730035.1 Gammaproteobacteria bacterium
CCGCATTTATTCAGGCTACGCTCGCTCAGGACTTCGCGATGGATTTGCAGTATTCCTGGTTGGAATTCAAGCGAAACTACTAGCTCGACATTACACTAAAAAGGTCTATATCAGTCCATTCTCTTTGAAAAGCGGTACATACTTGCTGTTTGTCTCCTGAATGTGTTTGAGTAGCCACTCTCGTAAAAAACCACAGACCTCAAGAGGCAGTATCATTTTTCCAGCTTCCACCTTATCGATATATGCAGTTACATCGGCAAGAAGTTTTTGTGTTCACTCTTATGTGCATCCGCTCCTTCATAGGAAAATTTTTCTTCAACTTTAAAGTGGGCTGCTGTATATGCTGCTAAATTATCCAGTAGTTTCTTCATACGTGCTTTGTCTATGTCTCCTTTCATTGAAGCATGATAGTCATTAATCAAACCAACCAACTTTTTATGTTGTTTGTCAATCTCCCTAACATCTACGCTATAGTCAGCATCATTCCATTCGATAAACGCCATCCTTGAACACTTCGCTTAGTGTTAAAATAACTATTGGGGACCAGTGACTATTTAACATTGATGTAGATAAACGTATCTTGCTGTTCTTGCTTTGCAGGAATATGCGTATCACTCAAGTAACAGGCCAACTGGCGAAGGGGATGTTTACAAATTCCGGACACAGCTGCCGCCCGACGGCGAGCGCTGTAAAGAATTCTGCTAAGCTTCTTGAATTGGTTGCAGATCAAAGATCTGCAAACGCTTTGGGCAGTTCAAGGCATCCGGATTCACCCCAGTTTGAAGGTGTACCTTTGGAGAAACGAGAGATATGACAGACCACGATCTTGGAATGAACCGGCCGATCACGCGCCGCGACTTTGTCGGCGGCGTTGGTGTCGCGATAAGTGGCAGCATGGCATGGCGCTGGTCAGAGGCGAGAATGCCCGAGGCTTCTTACCGCCACCAAGGGGCGGATGCGTATCCGCCTGTTCGAACCGGCATGCGTGGCAGCCATGAGGGCTCTTTTGAGGTTGCCCATCAGATGAGAGACGGCACCCGCTGGGACAGTTCCGAGGATTCCGGCGAACACTACGACCTCATCGTAGTGGGAGGAGGGCTGAGCGGCCTGGCGGCGGCCTGGTTCTTTCGTGAAGAAGAGCCCGATGCACGCATCCTGATTCTCGATAATCACGATGACTTCGGCGGCCATGCCAAGCGCAACGAGTTCTGGCACGGTGAACGGATGCTGCTGTCCTACGGTGGCACGGAGAATATCGAGAACTTCAATCGCTACAGCGAGGCGGGACGACGCCTTATGAAAGCGCTCGGTGTCGAAGTAGAGCGTTATGCTGATTTCCACGACAGCCAACTCTACAAGTCAGCGGGGTTGCACCGCTCGGTGTTTTTCGATCGCGAGACCTTTGGTACGGATAGGCTTGTGGCCGGCGAAGGCCAGCCATCGTGGCGCGAGTTCCTGGCAAAGACGCCATTGTCAGGTGCGGCGCAGAAAGAGCTTGTGGGCCTCTATGAATCCGATGTCGACTATCTGGAAGGACTCAGCGTAAAGGACAAGGTTGCCTACCTTCAGCGAACCAGCTACGAGGAGTTCCTCCTCAAGGCTGCCAAGATTGGCCCAGAGGCAGTCTCCTTCGTGGAGAGATCCACGACCTGGGCGATTGGCTTCGATGCGATCTCCGCGTGGGTCGCCACAGGTGAGAGCTGGCCAGGAACCAGCGGGCTCGAGTTAGGCGACCACGACTGGGAGGGTACGATGCCNACCGAAGATTCGCCCTTCTTTCAGTTTCCTGACGGCAATGCGTCGATTGCGCGTCTGCTGGTTCGCTCGCTGNTGCCCCACGTGGCGCCTGGGAATACGATGGAGGANATCGTCACCGCCCCGTTTGACTACAACGCACTCGACGTCGGTGACTCGGCGGTGCGTATACGGCTTGATAGCACCGTCGTCAATGTCCGNCATCGAGGTGATCAGAAAAGAGCCGACGAGGTCGAGGTCAAATATGTCCGTGGTGGTCGGGCATATAGCATGCGCGGCAAGCGCTGTGTACTGGCCTGTTACAACGCCGTCATCCCNCACATTTGCGANGAGCTACCGGCGGCNCAAAAGAAGGCTTTGTCCTACGCCGTCAAAGCGCCGCTGATTTATACAAACGTGTTGATCCGTAATTGGGCGGCCTTCGCCAGACTGGGGGTTCACAGTGCGCGCTGTCCCGGCAGCTACTTCGGGTCCATCAGTCTCNCTGAGCCAATGAATATCGGTGACTATCGCTATTCGCGCACACCCGACGATCCGATCGTGCTGCGCTTGNACCGGGCTCCGCTTAACCCCAAAATGCGTGGCNATTCAGCGCCNGACCAATGGCGAGCAGCCCGCGCCGACCTGCTTGAGACGACCTTNGAGACCTTCGAAATGAAGATAAGGGATCAGCTTGGGCGCATGCTTTCGGCGGGGGGNTTCGACCCTGCGCGCGATATNGAAGCAATCACTGTGAATCGCTGGCCGCACGGCTATGCCTACGGGCACGATCCGGAGACCGGTCAGGTGGCTTGGATGCTCGACGAGTTGCCGCCAGAGCGGGCGCCCTGGATTGCTGCGCGCAAGACTTTCGGACGAATAGCGATCGCAAACTCCGATGCGGTTGCAGATGCCATGACCGAGGGCGCGTTTGAAGCGGCGAACCTGGCGATCAAGACCCTGGTCGATCGTTGACTCAGTGCACTCGTTTCGATTCGCAGATTGGCATTGAATNGTGAGGAATCCGAGTGAACAGCATCGGCAATGAAGGTGGTATTGGAAACTTAAACATGCAGTGGCTGATCGCAGCTCTGCTTAGCTTGCTTGTAGCCAANGTGACTCTTCCCCTTTATCAGATGAAAGTCCTTTGACCGCGGTTGAACTCTTGGCGGCGTTTTCAGGTGAGAGAACGAAGCACTACGAGNCGCTGTTCACATTCTCGGAGGAATNCAGGGTCGTCAGCATCGACATCTATGCCATCGGAACGGAGGAAACAACTGCGCGGTATTCCGGGCGGGAGGAGCCTCTGAAGGAGGTCAATAACATTCTGCGAATCAAGACCGCAGATGGTTTCGAGGGNATTTCCGGTGTGGATTCATACTCTGAAGGGCAGTTCAGTGATGAGCACCTGCTGGAATTGCGGGGCGTTGCCGCTGATTTCGTTGCTCTTCAGTCGCTGGATCCCGTCGAAGTCGGGACGATGCTCGAAAAAATGAGGCCTGACTTGAGCGATTCGGTTAGCGCNAGTATCGATATCGCACTTTGGGATCTTGCGGCNCGCAAGGCCGGCCTACCCCTCGTCCAACTGCTGGGCGCAAAGCGTGATTCGATGGAGCCCTACGCAAGCCTCCCATTCTACGATTCTCTTCCCGAGTATGTTGAAGCGGTCAAGGAGTACGCGAAGCTTGGGTACAAGATCTTCAAGTTCCACGTCTGGGGATCGATCGAAGAGGACGTCCGGCTCGTGGAGTTGGTTCAGCAGGTATTTGCGGACACACCATACCGCTTCATGATCGACCTCGAGGGAGCGTACGATCTTCAGGANGCCCTAAGGCTGGGTAGGCACATGGATGAGGGGCTGTTTGTCTGGCTTGAGGGCCCCATTGATGATGAACTGCTTGAGCAATATGGGGAGCTCAGGAGCAANCTCGCGGTACAGATCATTCCTGCCGGCTATAGCATCTATTCTCNCGAGTTCATCAGGCAGGGGGCCGAGGNTGGTGCCTGGGATGCGGGCAGGTTTGATGTCACAACCGTCGGCGGGATCTCCAAGGCACTCGAACTCATGATGATTGCCAATGATGCCAGCATGTCTATCGAGACCCAGAGCTGGGGCCATTCGTTGACCCAGGCGGCCAACCTCCACCTGATGCTTGCCAATGAGCGGACCNGGTACTTTGAAGCGCCGATGCCCAAGGGGGCTTTTGAGTTTGGCATGAAGAACGGCAACCTGTTGCACGGGGGTAGGATAGTGGCACCGGATGGCCCAGGTTTGGGCATCAACGTGGACTGGGACGGCCTGGCCATGGCAGAATTTCATGTTTACTCAAAGCTGGACCTTTCGCTCTAGTCGGAATGAACAAAGGATGCAGCACGACCTGACTTTGAACCTAACCTCGATTTTGCTCCTGGTTGCTGTCACCAGCAGCACAGGAGAGTACAGAGCCAAGCCAGATGACTGAAGATGATAAGCCATTCCTGCTGAGGTANCCGAACCTGGATGATAGTGAAGGGGAGGTCGTGCTAACAAACGATCACGTCGTCCTGCAGCGGCTCGTCGTGGACCCCGGGGAATGGGAGGGGATCCACAGTCATCCCGGCAACCAGATCTATGTTCACATCAAGGGTGGGGAGTGGTCTGGCCGTCTCGGTGGCAGATCCGAGTACTCGGGAATAGTCAGTTCGGACGGGGAAGTGGGCTGGATGGATGCAAACCCACTCAGCGTAGAACATGAATCCGGCAATACCGGCGATACCCCCATCGACTTGATCTACGTGACCCTCAAGGGCGGCGCACCTATTGCTCCAGGGGTTGAGCATGCACCGCAGGTCTACCCCAATATGCCACTGGAACAGCTGCTGGAGAATGACCGGATGATCGTACAGCGGGTTCAGATCGAGCCAGGACAGTGGACGGGCATCCACCGTCATCCCGGCAACCAGATCTACATTCACATCAAGGGCTGCACCTGGTCGGAGCGCCGCCAAGGCGTGCAATCCGCACCAGTATTCATGCCGGCTGGCTCGGTAGGCTGGGTGGATGCCCTCGATTCTGGCGAAGGCCATGAAGTGGGTAATACCGGTGGCACCACCATTGACCTTGTCCTGGTGACGCTCAAATAACCGCAGCGGCTGTGCGCCGGAGACACCCCCGGGGACACCTCGGGTGAACATGCAATGAGACTCGTTGCTTTACCGATGGACAGAGCCAGGGCTTTTTTATTAGTCTCTTGCCTGGGTAGACACTCCGGTAGAAGGCGTCAAAAACTGGGGTTGTCTAATTTGTTGGTCATACATTTCGTTTTTGAGTGTGCAGCATATGACAACTGTTAGGTACATGTTTAAACAGGGAGAATTCTCATGACTGATTCTGAGTTGATCCGGCGTCGACACCGACTGATGGGAGGGGCGACACTGTTTTACGATTCCCCTCTACACATCGTGCGCGGGGAGGGCGTTTACCTGTATGACCATGAAGGCCGACAGTACGTTGACATGTACAACAATGTCCCCTGCGTGGGCCATGCCAATCCACACGTTGTGGCGGCCATTGAAAAGCAAATGAGTACGCTCAATGTGCACAGCCGCTATCTGCACGGGGGTATTCTAGATTTTGCAGAACGATTACTGAGTTATCACCATGCTGGGTTGGAACAGGTAGTGTTTGCCTGTTCTGGCACTGAGGCCAGTGAGATTGCTCTCTTAATGGCACGCCACGGCACTGGTGGGCAGGGTATTGTATGCAGTGATGCGACCTACCACGGGAATAGCACCGAAGTTGACAAAATGTCATCACAACCTGTTACCGACCCCAATTTTCGCAGCATACCGTTTCCGCAAACCTATAGGCCACTTGCCGAAGGCCTGGACAGCACAGATCTCGCTCGGTTGTATCTTGGCAAACTTCAGGAGGCCATTGATGACTTTGCGGAAAATAACATCCCGTTTGCCGGACTGTTTTTTTGCTCTATTTTCGCCAATGAAGGATTGCCGGATATACCGCAGGGATTTATGGCGCAAGCGGTTGAACTGGTGCATAAGGCCGGGGGCGTCGTAATTGCAGATGAGGTCCAGGCGGGTTATTGCAGGTCAGGGAACTGGTGGGGGTATGAGACNAGTCAATTTACNCCCGATATCGTGACCATGGGTAAACCGATGGGCAACGGGTTGCCGGTGTCTGCGGTTGCGGCCTGTACAGATCTTGTGAGTGCATTCCGGGAGCATACGCATTACTTCAATACCTTCGCCTCGAGCCCGGTTCAAGCCGCAACAGGCATGGCGGTGATCGACGTGATTGAACGGGAAGACCTGCTGACTCGCTCGTCGGCAGTAGGAGACTATTTACGCCGTGAACTGGGCAAGATGCAGGACGCTTGCGAGAGCATGGGAGACGTTCGTGGTTGCGGTCTATTTTTGAGTGTCGAATGGGTTAAGGACAGNACCGGAAAAGTTGCCGATTCAAGAGGCGCCATTGATGTTGCCAACCGCATGAAGGAAAAGGGCTTCCTGGTCAGCAATGCCGGTGNCCTCGACAATGTGGTAAAGATCAGGCCACCATTGGTATTTGGGCAAGATCACGCGGATGCTTTCCTTGCAGCCTTCGCCGAGATGCTGACCGAGATTGCCTAGTGATTACGGATGANCCCGCTNCAATTCTCGATGAAGTAAAACCTTATCTCAGCGAATGGAATATCAGATACAGCAATATTGAGCTTGCTTCCCATTCGGAGAATATTGTTTTCAAGGTGCTGGCCGAAGATGAAAAGGCATACGCGCTACGTGTGCATCGCCCCGACTATCACTCCCTAGCGGAATTGAACTCTGAGCAGATCTGGACCAGTGCCCTGTTAGANTCCGGGTTGCGGGTGCCGCGGGTATATGCCACGAGGTCGGGTGACTATTACGTCAGTGCACCGTGTGGTGGTGTGCAGCGACAGCTCGGGTTGATAGCCTGGTTGGAGGGCCAGCCCCTGGTTGATTTGATAGCCNCTGCAAGCGAATTCCCATTGCAGATGTTCAGGGAAGCGGGTGCCATCTGCGCTAAATTTCACAACCAGGCCAGNAATTGGCGGGCACCGCCTGGATTCACCCGCCACCGGCTGAATATTGATGGNCTACTAGGCGAGGATCCATTCTGGGGGCGATTCTGGGAGGTCTCATCTCTAACGAGGATGCAAAGGCNTACCCTTNCTGAGCAGAGAGGGAAAATNNCCAGNCTACTTGAAAGCTATGGTGAGTGCTCNACCAATTACAGCATGATTCATGCNGACTTGAACGAGGATAACCTGTTTGTTGCTGATGATGGTTTGATGGCAATTGATTTTGATGACGCGGGTTTTGGCTGGCATCAATACGACCTCGCGGTTGTCTTGCATGCGCATATCGACCGGCCGGATTTTGACGCAATAAGGGATGCCCTTATAGCTGGCTATAGAACACAGCGCAACTTGAGTGACGAAGACCTGTCGATGCTGGAGCCCTTTATCCTGGTACGTACCCTGGCCCTGATTGGATGGGTGGGCGCGCGGCCTGAACTCGGNCGGGATGATTACCTGCAATCTCTCATAGATTCAGCCTGTCGAACGACNGTGCNGCTATGACTCCTCANCCCCGCTAGTTGGCGAGTGTCAATCTTGAACTTGCCGGCAACTCAACCATCAACTCGATACCTGAAGTCTTGCGCAATTTTTCTCATGGTGTTGATGGTCTCCCCTGGCAGCTTTTTCGGCCAATGATTCTTCAGGATCTGCTGCAGGTCCTGGTCAATGCGTTCCAGCAGATCCTTATCGGGAAGAACACTGGAAGCGGTGGGATACTGAGCGCCGAAGTATCGTGCATTCCATGATTCTCGCCTGCAGTATTTCGACGTGTGTTCATTGGCAAGATAGTTTCCGCGCGGCCCTTGTCCAGCGCCCGGTCGGCTTGTTCGGCCTGGTGTATCAACTCCGCGTCGTCCACCATGCTGACAATAGCGTTGTAGAGCGGATTGTAGCGATGAATTCTCTGTAAGTAGGCGTGCATCACTTCGACGCATCGGACATCTTTACGCCGAATCGCCAGTGAGAGTTCGGATGCGCTCATGCTGGTAATTTCCTCGGACATATCCTGTGCCTCCAGTTTGTTAGTGAGTGCCAAGGCAAGTGAGAGGCCGAGAGCAGAACTGTGTTTCAGGAACTGTCTGCGTTCTAAGCCTTCTTTTGTGATCAAAAAAAGGGCGTACAAGCCGCCCTTTTTGTTCTAACTAATGAACCGTTAGAAGGACGCGGAAACTGTTACACCATAAGTTGACGGTTCATTCCACCATCCTCGAGTGGTGAGCCCACCAATCGTACNCCATCTCTGCTCCCTCTCATCAGTGATATTTCTACCCCAGACAGAGACGCGATAGTTCTGAATAGAGTACGAGATGGTCGCGTTGACATTGTGAATGCTGTCAAGATGACCTAAGGGATCATTGGAAGAATTAGTTTCCATTTCATCCCTCCAACGGTAAGAGACCCTTGCTCTGAGATCACCGTTACCGATCTGAGCCGTATACGAAGTTGTCAGACCAAAGGTGTTCTCTGGCGTGTTACGAGACACCAAATCGGAGTTGTCTGTAATAATCCCGTCACCTGTCAGATCCGCAATGTAATCATCATACTCTGAATCCAAGTAACCATAAGTCACCAAAACATCCCACGCCTCTGTGATCTGATACTGCGCCTCTAATTCGATGCCGTTCATCTCAAGTGAAGAAGCGTTACGCACAACGGTGGCGACGTTCGCGAGATTAACAGGAATCAGAATCGACTCCTGCTTATCGTCATAAGCTGATCTGAATATCGCGCCATTAAAAATCATTCTTCCACCAAGCAATGATGTTTTCCAACCGAATTCATAGTTCTTAACATACTCCGGATCGTAGGAAGGATCGATCAGATAGTTGGCCTGCCGAGCGAAGAAACCGCCACTCTTAAAACCCTCGCTGTATGAACCATAGAACATGACATCATCGTTAAATTGGTATCTTNCTCCNACTTTTGGNGTTNTCTCCGTCCACTTTTGNTTCGCAAAATAAGGGTTAAANATTCCCGGCCACGGCTCACCCCTNAGAGGNTAATAACCTGGAGCAGAGGCACCNCCAACAAAGTCCTTCTCTTCTTCAGTCCATCGGAAACCAGCTGTCAGCGTCCAAGCGTCAGTCACATACCAATCCCCGGAGAAGAAGGCAGCCGTAGAAGTTGTTTTCTGACTCTGGCCATTATTCCCTGCAACATCATCTTCCCATGGAAAGACGTCCGAGTATCCTTCTGCTCCCTGTCGACCCGAACCCCAAGGTGGGATACCCAATCGAGACAGTTGGTAGAACAAATCGAACACATCCCAGC
Source organism: Gammaproteobacteria bacterium (assembly GCA_002730035.1). Classification (GTDB taxonomy): domain Bacteria; phylum Pseudomonadota; class Gammaproteobacteria; order Pseudomonadales; family Pseudohongiellaceae; genus UBA9145. The sequence continues at coordinate 9,105 of PBYU01000046.1, forward strand.
GCTGATCGAAGTCAGTTTCCCAGTCATAGAGCCCAGCAATAAACTGGAATTTATCTGAAAACTGTGAAGTGACCCTGAACTCGTGACTTGTCTGCTTCCAGTCATTGAAGAAGTTCATTCTAAGCAGGTGCGCTGGAGCACCATCGAAATCCTGCATGTTTTGCTCATCCATATCGCGAAGGGAATAGATGTAGGTATACAGGAAATGATCTGTGTCATAGTTCGCAGTGATAATAGTCGACTCGTAATCATTGTCACTGAAATTCAAACCATCGGACTCCGTGCTGTCTGGTCCATCGTTCGCATTGATTTCACAACCATTGGCCGGGTCAAAACCTATCTGAGTAATCGTGCACGCCAGTTCACCTACTCTGTTTCTATTCACATAAGCGCCCTGCTCGCTTTTGTCTTCCATGATTTCGTAGTGCACTTTGATGTCAAAATTTTCAGTGGGCGCCCACAGAGCCGCAAACCCGTAATTGGTCTTGTCGTCACCGCCTACATCTTTACCAAGCGTCGTATTTTTAACATGACCATCATGCTTGATCTTAGCCCCAAACAACTTAAGACCCAGTGTGTCTTGGATGATCGGAATTTGAACTATGGCCTTTATATCCTCTCGACCATATTCTCCACCCGTGAGGCTCAGATCAAGAGACATGTCATCTAAGGAAACCGGTGTCCGGATGATATTCAGTATTCCCCCCGTCGTATTCTTACCGAATAGAGTGCCTTGAGGGCCTCGTAGCACCTCGATTCGTTCAATATCAAAGTTCTCTAGGAGCACACCGCTCGACGTGCCAAGGAACATTCCGTCCATAACAACTCCGATAGATGGATCGAAGCTTTTGTCACTCTCAAGTGAAGCGACACCTCTAATAGTGATGGCTGCGCCACTCGCAATACCAGGTGTTCTGTTTATAAATAGATTGGGCGCGAAGGCCTGAATATCCTCTATACGCCTGACACTTTGCTCCTGAAGTTGATCAGTAATAGCAGTAACCGCTAGAGGGACGTCCTGAATAGATTCGTCTTTCTTCCTTGCAGTAACAATGATCTCTTCAATTCCTAGATTAGTATCTGCTGCTAAAATCGGTGCCGAATTGAAAAGCACCGAGGTTAGCGCCCCTAACAGCATAAACTTCATGCTGGATTTTATGGTCGAATAATGTTTCATAGTTATTTCCCCCTTGGTTAGTTATGGTGTTTTGCAAACCGCACCATTTATCCATCGTATGTATCGGCCAACAAGAGCCGACCGGATTCTGTTGCAATAGACTCGATGCTCCCGGTAACTGAATCCGCGAGTAATTGTTCAAGTTTCGTTTCCAGCCATCGTTTACGTTCGCCGACGCAGAAGGGCATCACCGTCACACAGTGGTTGATTAATGTTTGATTAGTGAACTGTTCCAGTGTGATCAACTGTCGTAGCCAAAGAAAAACTGTACCCCA